>DATLGB010000157.1:0-9198 GCA_035540675.1 Solirubrobacteraceae bacterium
GGCTGCTGCGCGCCGGGGCGCTCGAGAACGCCGTCGACCGCCTCTCCCGCACCGCCGCCGCCACCCACTGATCCCGCAGCTCAAGCAACCACGAGGACGCTCCCATGACCGAAGCGATCATCGCCGCCGACGCCGCTCCCGCGGCCCCGCCGGCGCCGGCCGTCTCCTGTACCGCGCTCTCCCGCCGCTACGGCGACGGCGACCAGGCCGTCCACGCCCTGCGCGGCGTCGCGCTCGAGGTCCCGCCCGGGCAGCTCACCGCTGTCATGGGCCCCTCGGGCTCCGGCAAGTCGACCCTGATGCACCTGCTGGCCGGGCTCGACCGGCCGACCGACGGGCGCGTCGCGATCGGCGGCCGGGACATCACGGCGCTCGGCGACAAGGAGCTCACCCGCCTGCGGCGCGACCACGTCGGCTTCATCTTCCAGGCCTTCAACCTCCTGCCGACGCTGACGGCGGAGGAGAACGTCGTACTGCCGATGAAGATCGCCGGCCGCCGCCCGGCGCCCGCGGAGCTCGACGCGCTGCTCGAGCGCGTCGGCCTGGCCGACCGCCGCGGCCACCGCCCCTCGGAGCTGTCGGGCGGGCAGCAGCAGCGGGTGGCGATCGCCCGGGCGCTGATCGCGCGCCCGACGGTGCTGTTCGCCGACGAGCCGACGGGCAACCTCGACTCGCGCGCCGGCGCCGAGGTGCTCGACCTGCTGCGCCGCGCCGTCGACGAGGACGCGCAGACGATCCTCATGGTCACCCACGACCCCCGCGCCGCCGCGCGCGCCGACCGCGTCCTGTTCCTCGCCGACGGCCGGATCGTGCGCGACCTGGCCGCGCCGGGCGAGGCCGAGATCCTCACCGCCATGGGCGAGCTGACCCGATGAGCCGGCTCACCCTGCGCGCGCTCGCCGCGCGCCCGCTGCGGACCGCACTGACGATGCTGGCGATCGTGCTCGGCGTCGCCATGGTCGCGGCCGCGTTCACGGTCACCGACACGATGCGCACGGCCGCCGACTCCCTCTCGGCCGCGGCCTACGACGGCACCGACGCCGTCGTCACCGGCCGCACCGCGTTCGCCACGACCGCCTCGAACGAGTGGCAGGTCGACAAGCCGAAGGTGCCGGCCGACGTCCTCGAGCGCGTGCGCGCGCTGCCCGAGGTGGGCGTCGCGGTCGGCGACGTCACCGACCAGCACACCAAGGTGATCGGCGCGGACGGCAAGCCGATCGGCGAGGGCCCGTACTTCGGCGTCGGCTACGACGCGCGCGCCGCCGGCTCCGAGCGCGTGAACCCGTTCCGGCTCACCGCCGGGCGCTGGGCGGCGGGCCCGGGGGAGGTCGTCCTCGATCTCGGCACCGCCGAGAAGCGCGGCGTCGGCGTCGGCGACACCGTCCGCCTCGTCACCGGCCGCGGCGGCGACTACCGCGTCACCGGGCTCGCGCGCTTCGGCGCGGTGGAGTCGCTCGGAACGGCGAGCGTGGCGATCCTCGACCTGCGCGTGGCCCAGCGCGAGCTGCGCCGCGAGGGCGTCTACGACGGCATCCTCGTCGCCGCCCGCGACGGTGTCGCGCCGGCGCAGCTGCGGCGTGCGCTGGCGGGGGTCGTGCCCGCGCAGGCGACGGTGACGTCCGCCGCGGCCGACGACCGATTCACCTTCGACGGCCTCAAGCAGTTCATCGGGATCATCAAGATCGCGCTGCTCGTCTTCGGCGGCGTCGCGATCCTGGTCGGCGCGTTCACCATCTTCAACGCGCTGTCGATCACCGTCGCGCAGCGGTCGCGCGAGCTCGGCCTGCTGCGCCTCGTGGGCGCCTCGCGCCGGCAGGTGCTCGGCGCGGTGCTCGTCGAGGCGCTGGTGCTCGGCGCTGTCGCGTCGCTGGTGGGCGTCGCCGCCGGCTACGCCCTCGCCAAGGGGCTGACGGCGATGCTGGCGGGCTTCGGCCTCGACCTGCCGGAGGTCCCGACCGTGTTCGCCGGGCGGACCGTCGTCGTGGCGCTGCTCGTGGGCGTCGTCGTGACGACGCTCGCCGGGCTCGTGCCGGCGCTGCGCGCCACCCGCGTCGCGCCCGTCGAGGTGCTGCGCGCGGCCGCCGTCGCGCGGCCGCGGCTCGCCGGCCGCGCGGTGCGCGCGCTGGTGGGGCTGCTCGGCCGCCCGGCGGAGCGCCTCGGGGGCACGGCGGGGGCGCTCGCGCGCCGCAACGCGATGCGCAACCCGGGGCGGACGATGTCGACCGCGCTCGCGCTCACCATCGGGGTCGCGCTGGTGACCCTCGTCACCGTCGTCGCGCACGGCCTGAAGTCCTCCGCGACCACGTCGCTGGACCGCCGCATCGCCGCCGAGCAGGTGCTCTCGGCGTCCGACGGCTGGTCGCCGCTGGACCCGACGGTGCTCGAGGACGTGCGCGGCGTCCCTGGCGTGCGCTCGGTCAGCGGGATCGTCCAGGACGGCGCGCAGGCGCACGGCGAGGTCGAGCTCGTCAACGGCATCGACCCGGCGACGCTGCCCGCGCTGATGCGCTTCGACTGGGCCGACGGCGACGACGGCGTTCCGGCGCGGCTCGGCGCGGACGGGGCGATCGTCGACGAGGGCTACGCCACCGAGCACGGCCTCGACGTCGGCGAGTCGTTCACCATGACCTCCGCCCGCGGCACCGAGCTGACGCTCGGCGTCCGCGGCATCGAGCGCTCGCCCGTGCTCGACCCGCTCGGCCTGGGCCCGATCACCATCGGCCGGGAGGCGTTCGAGCGCGCGTTCAGCCACCGCCGCCCGGCGCTGACGCTGGTCGCCGCCGGGCGCGAGGCGCAGCCGGCGATCGAGCGCGCGCTCGCCGCGCACCCGGACGTCGAGCTGTCGACCACGCGCGCGTGGATCGAGGACCGCGCCGGGGAGGTCGACCAGCTGCTGGCGATCTTCGGCGTGCTGCTGGCGCTGGCGGTGATCGTGAGCCTGTTCGGGATCGTCAACACGCTCGTGCTCTCGACCTTCGAGCGCACGCGCGAGCTGGGGATGCTGCGCGCGATCGGGATGAGCCGACGCCAGATGCGCCGGATGGTGCGCCACGAGAGCGTCGTCACCGCGCTGCTGGGCGCACTGGTCGGGATCGCCGCCGGCCTGCTGCTCGCGCTCGCCGTCACGTCCGCCTTCGCGTCGGAGGGCCTCGTGTTCGCCGTCCCGGTGGGCTCGCTGCTGGCGTTCGTCGTCGTGGCCATCGCCGCCGGCGTGCTCGCCGCGATCCTGCCCGCGCGCCGCGCGGCGCGGCTCGACCCGTTGACGGCGCTGGCGTACGAGTAGCTGAACTAGCGTCCCGAGGGTCATGCCCGTGACCCTCGGGACCGCCGGCCACATCGACCACGGCAAGACCGCGCTGATCCGCGCGCTGACCGGTGTCGACACCGACCGGCTGCCGGAGGAGAAGCGGCGCGGGATCTCGATCGCGCTCGGGTACGCCGCGCTCGAGCTGCCGTCGGGCCGGCGGCTGTCGGTGGTCGACGTGCCGGGCCACGAGCGCTTCGTCCGCACGATGGTGGCCGGGGCGACCGGGATCGACCTGTACCTGATGGTGGTCGCCGCCGACGACGGCGTGATGCCGCAGACGCGCGAGCACGCCGCGGTGCTGGACGCGCTGGGCGTGTCCGCCGGGGTCGTCGCCGTCACCAAGGCCGACGCCGCCGACCCGGCGCGCGCCGCAGGCGAGGCGGCGGCGCTGCTGCCCGGCGCCGAGATCGTGCCGGTGAGCGCGCGCGCGGGCAGCGGCCTCGACGACCTGCGCGCGGCGCTCGACCGCGCTGCGGGCCGGGTGCGGGTGCGCTCGGACGCGGAGGGGTCGCTGCGGCTGCACGTCGACCGCGCGTTCACCGTCCACGGCGCGGGCACCGTCGTCACCGGCACGCTGTGGTCGGGCACCGCCGCCCGCGGCGACGAGGTCACGGTCCTGCCGTCCGGACGGCGCGCCCGCGTGCGCTCCGTGCAGGTGCACGACGCCGCGGTCGAGCGCGCGGAGGCCGGCCAGCGGGTGGCGCTGAACCTGGCCGGCCTCGGCCGCGACGAGGTGGCCCGCGGCGACGTCGTGGTCGCCGGCCCCGACGCGCCGTCGCCCACCTACCGCGTGCTCGCGCGGCTCGCGCTGCGCGAGGCGCCGGCGGCGGTGACGGTCCACCACGGCACGCGCGAGGCGCCGGCGCGCATGGCAGTGCGTCCCGACGGGACGGTGCAGCTGCGGCTGCGCGAGCCGATCGTGGCCGCGGCGGGCGACCGCGTGGTCGTGCGCTCGATCGCGCCGCCGGACACGCTCGGCGGCGGCGTCATCGTCGACCCGCACCCCGGCGCCGGCGCCGAGGCGCCTGCCGCCGCGCCCGCCGCGGCGCCCGAGCGTCCCGCGCTGCCGCCCCTGACGGCGGCCGCCGAGGCCGCCGAGGCGGCGCTGCGCGCGGCCGGTGTCACGCCGCCGCCGGACGCCGATCTCGGCGCGTCGCGCGACGACCTCGCCGCGCTGCGCGCCCACGGCCGCGCCGTGCGCGTGGGGCCGGCCATGCACTTCCACGCCGGCGTGCTGGACGACGTGCGCGCGCGGCTCGTCGCCCTGCTCGAGGCCGAGGGAACGCTCACGCTCGCGCGCTTCCGCGACGAGATGGGCTTCTCGCGCAAGTACGCCCAGGCGCTGCTCGAGCACTTCGACGGCGAGAAGCTCACGCTGCGCCGGGGCGAGGAGCGGGTGCTGCGCCGCCGGCGCTGAAGCGGTCCGCGCCGGCGCTGAGGGGTGCGGCGTTTCGACGCCGGCAGGTGGCGCCGGATCGCCTCGGACTGCGGAGAAAGGCACGTGTGCGCGATCCGGTGCCGGCAGGTGGCGTCAGATCGCCGCGGCCTCAGCCGAACGGCTGTGCGCCGACGCCGGCGCTACCGCTACGGCAGGAGCTCGTCCACCACGCGCCGCAGCAGCGACGGGCCCGACTTCCGCGCGCCGTCGCCGAGCCACAGCTGCCACACCAGCCACAGACCCAGGAGGGTGCCCGGCTCGGGCACCTGCGGCAGCGCGGGCCCGCCCTCGACCTCGAGGCCGTCGCGGACCGCCGCCACGCGGGCCACGGGCCGGCCGCCGCAGGCCAGCTCCCACGCCTGCGGCCCGGTTGCGGCGAGCGTGCACTCGCCACCGCCCGAGACGACCGTCAGCCGGCACGCGACGCCCTTGCGCCGCGACTGCGCTGCCACGCGGCCGTCGTCGCCCGCGACGTCGAACGCCCACGCGGGGCCGCGCGAGCGCAGCGTCCACTGGCCGCCCGACGACAGCAGCCAGGCCGACGTGCCCTCGGGCGCCGAGATCAGCGTGGCGACGTGGCTGTCGGGCAGGATCGTCCCGGCGTAGGAGAGCAGCAGATCGAGGCGGTCGGCGCCGTTGGGCGCGAGCCGCCCGCGCTGCAGCGCCGCCAGCGGCGCCTGGAACGCGGTCGACGTGGCCATGCGGCCAGCATCGGCAGCCGCGCCGCCGCGGCTTACTCGAGGTCGGTCTGGACCACCGCGGCGCTCGGGTGCGCCGACACCACGCGCAGCTCCCCGTCGCCCGCGTTGCGGAAGCCGTGCGGCGTGTCGGGATCCACGACGACGACGTGGCCGGCGGCGACCCGCAGCTCCTCCTCGCCCGAACGGAAGATCGCCTCGCCCTGCTCCACCACGAACACCTCGGCGTACGGATGCGTGTGCAGCGTGGGCCCCTGGCCGCGCTGCGGGTAGCGCGTGATGAACATCGAGACGGGGACGCCGCCGCCGTGGCGCTCGCCCTCGAACAGCGCCGCGGTCGGGCTGCGGCGGAGCTCGTCCAGCGGCAGCACGCGCGCCATCAGGCCTCCGCGCCGGCCGCGCGCGGGGCGGTCGGGTCGGCGGCCTCGCCCTCGGCCTGCTCGCGCGCCACGTAGTCCTCGACGTCGTCGACGGAGTCGCGCAGGCGCTGCGCGACGCGCAGCAGGTCGCTCATCGTCGCGACCTCCTCCACCTGCTCCTTGATGAACCACTGCATGAACTGCTCGCTGGTGAAGTCGCCCTCCGCGCGGGCGGTCGCCGCGAGCGCGTTGATCTGGTCGGTGACGCGCTTCTCCTGCTCGAGCGCGAGGGCGATCGGCGCGACGACGTCGTCGAACTCGCCGACGGGAGCGGAGACGCCCGGAATCCGCACGGGGGCGTCCGTGTCGAGGAGGTACTGGACCATCATCATCGCGTGGTCGCGCTCCTCCATCGCCTGGCGGTAGAAGAAGCCCGCGAGCTGGGGGAGCGTCTCTCCGTCGTAGTAGACGGCGCACGCGACGTACTGCTGGTGCGCGGCGAACTCGTTGGCGATCTGCTCGTTGAGCTTGTCGACGAAGGCGGGGGCCGGCATGCCGGAAACCTATCCTGAACGCATCGCCAAGAAGAAGAAGAAGAAGAAGAAGGGCCCGAAGACGGTCAAGGCCAAGAAGGCCTGCTGCGGCGACCGCCCGCGCTGCAAGCGCTGCCCGGTGACGTGCAAGCGCCTCGAGAAGGCGGGGCTGGCGGTCCGCGAGGGCCGGCGCACCTACGTCCTGGTCGACGTCACCAAGCGCGATCTGAAGATCGCGCGCGCCCGATAACCTGATCGGGCAATGGCCACCTGTCTCGTCACCGGTGGCGCGGGCTTCCTCGGGTCACACCTGTGCGAGGAGCTGCTGCGCCGCGGGCACCGCGTCATCTGCGTCGACAACCTGGAAACGGGGTCGCTCGCCAACATCGAGCACATCCGTCAGCCGGAGTTCACGCACCTCACGACGGACATCATCGAGCCCTACTTCATCGACGAGCCGATCGACTTCGTCTACCACCTGGCGTCGCCGGCGTCGCCGATCGACTACCTGCGGCTGCCGCTGCACACGCTCAAGGTCGGCTCCTACGGCACCCACCACACGCTGGGGCTGGCCAAGAAGCACCGCGCGCGCTTCCTGATCGCGTCCACCTCCGAGGTCTACGGCGACCCGAAGGTCCACCCGCAGCCCGAGACCTACTGGGGCCACGTGAACCCGATCGGGCCCCGCGGCGTCTACGACGAGGCCAAGCGCTACGCCGAGGCGCTGACGATGGCCTACCACCGCCAGCAGGGCGTGGACACGGCCATCATCCGCATCTTCAACACGTACGGGCCGCGCATGCGCGCCAACGACGGCCGCGCCATCCCCACGTTCCTGCGCCAGGCGCTGCTGGACCGGCCGATCACCGTCTTCGGCACGGGCAGCCAGACGCGGTCGTTCTGCTACGTGTCGGACCTCATCGAGGGCATGATCCGGTTGGCCGAGTCCGGCTACCACTCGCCGGTCAACGTCGGCAACCCCGACGAGTTCACGCTGCTCGAGCTGGCCGAGGCGGTCATCGAGGTCACCGGCTCGCGCTCGGACATCGTCTTCGAGGCCCTTCCGGTCGACGACCCGCAGGTGCGCCAGCCCGACATCTCGCTCGCGCGCGAGGTGCTCGGGTGGGAGCCGCAGGTGACGCTGCGGGAGGGCCTGCGCCGCACGATCGAGGCCGCGGGCGTCGAGAACCTGACCGGCGCCGGCCCGTAGCGGCCCGCCGCGGGTAGGGCGTGGCGGCAGGCGACGCGCCTTCCGCCCCGAAAGGAAAGTTCTGACAATGCCGTTACTTCCTGCGGGACGCCGCGTTACGGACGAGGAGGCAGTCCGTGGCTGACGGAAGGACACAACTCAAAGAGGGACCGGCACCGCTGCGCGCGCCCGCGCCGCGGCCCGTGATCCTGCCCCAGCAGGACGTCCGCCGCCGCACGCCGCCGGCGCTGTCCTTCCTGCTGCGGCTGGAGACCCTGCGGCGCTCGAGCCGCGTCGTGAGCCTGATGGCGCTCGACTTCGTCGGCATCTTCGTGGCGATCCTGACCGCGCTGCTGTTCAAGGAGATCGTCAAGTACGGCGACTTCCCGTTCCAGAAGTCCCTGGACCAGACGAAGGATTCGGTCGCCTTCGCCTACCTGCTGACCGTGCTGCTGTTCGCGCGCTCGGGCCTGTACGCCGACCGCGCGCAGCGCCCCGGCCTGCCGAAGATCGTCTCGTCGCTGTTCCAGGTGATGCTGGTCGCGCTGGTCTACGCCGTGCTGGCGACGGACCGCAGCCAGTACTCGAGCTACTACATCTTCTACGGGACGTTCGCCTTCGCCCTGGTCTACATCTCGTCGCTGCGGTGGGCCTACGAGAGGGTGACCGGGATGCTGCTGCGAGCCGCGGGCTACCGCCGGCGCGCCGTCCTCGTCGGCTCCGGCAAGCACATCGAGGCGGTCGCGCACGCGCTGCACGACGAGATCCACGCGCCGGTCGAGATGCTCGGCTTCATCTCGCTCACGCCGCGGCCGGACAACGGGCTGCGCTCGCTGGGCCGGATCGAGGAGCTGCCACGCGTGCTCGAGGAGCACGGGGTGCAGGAGGTCATCATCGCCGACCCCGACTTCCCGCAGGACCTGTGCGTCGAGCTCGTCGACCAGTGCCACCGGCGGGGCGTGCACGTGCGCATCGCGCCGTCGACCATGGAGATCCTCGTCCAGCGCGCCGAGTTCGTGCCCGGCGGCACCGTCCCGCTGTTCGAGCTGCGCCCGCCCATGCTCAGCGGGCTCGACTACGTCGTCAAGCGTTGCTTCGACTGGACCGTCGCGCTGCTGCTCGTGATGGCCCTGGCCCCGGTGATGCTCGCCATCGCGCTCGCGGTCTGGCTGTCCTCGCGCGGCCCGGTGCTCTACCGCTCCGTGCGCCCGGGTGTCGGCGGCGAGCCCTTCGCCTGCTTCAAGTTCCGGACGATGCGCAGCGACGCCGACCAGGTCCAGGCCGACCTCGAGTCGCTCAACGAGGCCTCCGGCGCGCTGTTCAAGATCCGCGACGACCCGCGCATGACGCGGGTCGGGCGCTTCCTGCGCCGCTACTCGCTCGACGAGCTGCCGCAGCTGTTCAACGTCCTGCTCGGGCAGATGTCCCTCGTCGGCCCGCGGCCGCTCCCCCAGCGCGACTTCGACAAGCTCGAGGACTGGCACAAGAAGCGCTACCTCGTCATGCCCGGGATCACCGGCCTCTGGCAGGTCTCCGGCCGCTCCGACCTCGACTTCGACGACCTCGTGCGGCTCGACTTCCTCTACCTCGAGCGCTGGTCGGTCGGCCTGGACCTCAGCATCCTGCTGAAGACGATCCCGGCCGTGCTCGCGCGCCGCGGCGCGTACTAGCGGC
>DATLGB010000158.1:0-16658 GCA_035540675.1 Solirubrobacteraceae bacterium
CGCGCCGCCCGCCCCCGCCGAAGCCCCGGCCGCCGAGCCGGCGCCCGCCGCCCGCGCGGGCCGCTCGCGCTCCCGCAGGCGCGCGGTCGTCGCCGGCGTGGCGGCCGTCGCCGTGGCCGGTGCCGCCTTCGGCGCGACGCAGGTCCTCGGCGGCGACGACGAGCGGCCGGCCGCGAAGCCGCCGCGCGCGGCCGCGGCTGATCCCGGGTGCGTCCGGGTCTGGAACCTCACCGATTCCCCCGACGCGGCGGCGCTGCGGGCGAAGGTCGCGCGCTTCGACGGCGCGTACGCGCGGGTGTCGCGGGTCGACCCGCTGCCCGGGACGCTGATGCAGCCCGGCAGCTGCGCCCTGACGCTCTACCAGCCCGACACGGACACGCACATGACGCTGATCGCGGGCGTGAAGGACCAGATCGGCTACGTCGACGCCACGACGTACCCGCGGGCGGCGCAGCTCGGCTGGCCGAAGTCGCAGGCCGAGGCCAACGTGACGGTCGGCGACAACGGCGAGCTGCGCGCGATCCGTCGGTAGCCACGCCGGCGCCGGCGCGCCATCCTGACCGGATGCGCGAGTCGCCCGCCGAGCTGGAGCGCCTGCAGGACCTGCTCGATGCGTCGGCCCGCGGCGCGGGCCCGTACCTCCGGCGCTCGTTCGCGATCCCGGAGCTGACGCCGGGCGCGGCGGCGCTGGCCGCCCGCCTGGACGGCTGGCTGACGGTCGCGCTGGCGTCGGCGACGGCGCGGGGCGAGCCGCGGGTGGCGCCCGTCGGCGCGCTGTTCGCGCACGGCGCGTTCCACGTCCCGACCGTGGCGGAGTCGGCGCGGGCCCGGCAGCTCGTCCAGCGGCCCGCCGCGAGCCTGACCTACTACGAGGGCGCCGAGCTCGCGGTGATCGCGCACGGGCGCGCCGCGGTCCTCGGCCGGGCGCACCCGGCCTTCGCGCAACTCGACGCGCTGCAGCTCGCCTGCGGGCCGTCGAGCGTCCGCGACTGGGGCGCGACGCCCGTCTACCTGCGTCTCGACGCGCAGCGCCTGTTCGCCTACGTGCGCCCGAGCAGACACGCGTAGTGGACGGTGAAGAGGGTCTCCGCGCGCCGCGGCGCGACCCGCCACAGGCCGGCGCGCACCGCCCACTTCGCCGCCGCCCTCGCGCGCTCGGCGCCGCCCTGGGCGAAGAACGCGTGGTGCGCGCGCGGCAGGGGATCCGACAGGTCGGCCAGCACCCGCAGCCCGGCAGCGGTCGCCAGCGCGACGACGGCGTCGCGGTCGAAGGCCTGGATGTGGCCGATGGCCCGCGACTCGGCGACCTTCTGCGGACGCGTGCCGGAGCGGTTGCGCTCGAGCGGGACCTCGACCAGCACGTGGCGGGCGACGCGCGCCGTCTCGGCGAGCAGGGCCGCCGGCTCCGGCACGTGCTCGAGGACGTGCGAGAGCACCCCGAGGTCGTACGCGCCGTCGGCGGCGGGCACCCGGGCGCCGTCGTAGGCCTCGATCCGCCCGGCGCCCGGGATGGCGCGCCCGGCCGCGATCTCCGCCGCCGGCGCCGACAGCTCGAAGCCGTCGTAGCGCTCGGCCAGGTCGCGCCGCGCGAGCTCCGCCAGCAGCGCGCCGTCGCCGCAGCCGACCTCGACGAGCGAGCGGGGCGCGACGCCCGCGCGCCGGCACAGCTCCACCACGTGCGCCGCCTTCGACTGCGCGCCGAGCGCGCGCCAGCGCCCGAGCCGCTCGGCGGTGGCCGGATCGGGCTGCCGGTAGCCGGCGTCGTAGAACTCGGTCAGCGACGGGTCGTCCACGCCGCTCACCGGCCGGCGGAGAGGCGCCCGCCCTCGCCGCCGACGACCGCCGTGCCGGAGTAGCGGACGGTGCCGGCCGCGTCGGGCGGCCTCCACGACACGCGCAGCCCGTCGCCCCGGGCCGCCGGGATGGTGAGCGCCCAGTAGCCGCGCTCGTCCGTCGGGATGCTCTCGAGCGCCACGAAGGGGCCGCCGTCCGACTGCTGCTCGAGCGTGACCACATGCCGGCCTCCCGGCCGCACCTGGCCCCAGGCGCGCACGAAGCCGCCGCCGCGGCGGTCGAGCACGAGCGGCGCGACGAACCCGGCGAGCGCCGGCTTCGGGCTGCCGTCGACGAAGTGCAGGCCCGACTGCCAGCCCGCGTAGGCGAGGTCGCCGGGACCGCGATAGCGGACCGGCTCGTCGTGCCACTGGTAGAACGTGATCGAGCGCACCCGCGGGTCGCGCCAGGCGATGTAGGACGCCTGCTGCAGCCAGGAGGCCTGGCGTTCGAGCGTGATCCCGGTCGCGTGGTCCGGTGGCGAGGTCTGGTGGCCGAACTCGGTGATGTGGACGTCCAGCCGCCGGTTCGGCGCCCGGATGCGGCCGCGGCGGGTCAGCCGGTCGAGCGTGCGCTCGAGCTGCGGGAGGTCGCCCAGCTTGGCCCAGTCGCGCTCCCGGCTCGGCTGGTCCGGCGCCTGGCGGATGCCGTGCCCGTGATGGCCGAGCGCGTCGGCCGAGGCCGGGCGGAAGCCGCGGCAGGCGCCGTCGCGCAGCGGCCGGAAGCGGCGGTCGACGCAGCCGAACGCGCGCAGGAAGGCGAGCGGCGGCGTCGCCGTCAGGTTCGAGCGGGGCCGGTAGCCGACCGGCGCGAGCTCGCCGATCGCGATCTCCGCCTCCGGGTCGGCGGCGCGCAGCACCGGAACGGCCGCCCGCACCAGGTCGCGGTAGAGGTGCGGCGCGACCGGCGTGCAGCGCCCGGGCCTCGAGCAGGCGTGCTGGGGCGACAGCCAGCCCGGGAGGTTGGGCTCGTTCCACAGCAGGTAGCGCTCGATCAGGCCGCGGTAGCGGCGGGCGACGGCCGCCGCGAAGGCCCGATAGGCGCGGGGGTCCGGCTTGTAGCGCGGATCGCCCAGCGACGGCCGCCGCGACGCCCACAGCGGCCCGGGGCCCGTCAGCGTCAGCGCCACCCTCAGGCCGGCGCCGCGGAGCAGGGCGACCGCGCGGTCGAGCTCGGTCCAGTCGTACCGGGGATCGCCGGGATCGGCGGCGCTGAAGCCGGCGGGTCGCCGCCGCGCGGTCGGGCGCGGCGCCAGCCGGTTCCAGCGGGCGTGCACCCGCACGACCTCGACGCCGAGGTCGCGCCACGCGGCGACGGCGGCCGGCGCCGCCACCGGGTCGTCGAGCAGCAGGCGCTCGTCCTCGATGCCGACCTCCAGGCCGGCGGCGGCGAGGGCGGCGGAGGGGCAGAGGGCGGCGGCGGCCGCAGCGGCCACCACCATCCGCGCCCACCGCCGCCCCGGCCTCACCGGCGGGCCGCCTGGGCGATGCGCGAGTGCACGGGCGTGCCACCGCCGGCCGGGACCCAGCGCAGGCGCCACGTGCCGCCGGTGCGGCCGGTGACCGTCTGCAGGAAGTGCCCGCGCTTCGAGCTGACGGTGACGGTCTGGACCGTCTCGAACCCGCCGCCGGACGAGTGCTGGATCTCGACGGCCTCGGTCGCTCCGTCGGCGGCGGGCCGGACCTGCCCGTAGACGCGGACGCCGCCGCCCCGGCGGGTGACCCAGATCGGCAGCCGGTACGCGTCGTAGGCCGGCTTGACGTTGCCGTTGGTGAAGCGCACCCCGGTCTGGAAGGACGTCACGTCGGGCTCGTCGTGGAGCTTGTACTGCGCGACCGACTTCACGCGGCCGTCGCGGAAGGCGATCCAGTCGGCCTCGTTGATGTAGCGGGCCTGCTCGGCCAGCGTGACGCCGAAGATGCGGTCCGGCGGGTTGGTCTGGTAGCCGAACTCCGTGTACCAGATGGGCAGCGAGCGCGGCACGCGCCCGGCGCGCGCGCCCTGCGTCAGCAGGCGCTTGAGGCGGCCGGCGGTCGAGACGGTGATCTCGCCCGGCAGCGTCCGCGCCCGCGGGGGCTGCGAGCCGCCGCGCGTGTACGGGTGGTGCGCGTAGCCGGTGACGCGCAGCCGGCCGCCGCCGCGGCAGCCCGCGAGCCGCGCCGCGCGGCCCCGCAGGCGCCGCCCGGCGGAGTCGATGCAGAAGAGGGTCCGGATGAACTCGACGGGCGGGATCGGCCGGCGCGCGAGCGTGCCGGTGGCGCGCCCGATCGGCGCGGTCTCGCCGAGCAGGATCTGGTCGGACCCGTGGCCCGTGGCGCGCAGCGCCGCGATCGCCGCGGTCGCCAGCCGCCGGTAGTGCACGGCGGCGTAGGCCACGCGGCGGCCCCTGACGGAGACGTACTGCGGCGCGAGCCAGCCGAACTGGTTGGGCTCGTTGAGGATCGACCAGCGGGTGACGCGCGGCAGCACGCCGCCGCCCTGGTTCTCGTCGGCGTAGCTGCCCGAGTAGCGGGTGCCGAGGGCGCGCACGAACGCGCCGAACCGGCTCGGGCTCGGCTTGCAGGCGCGGCGCGCGGTGGCGCTGCCCTTGCAGCCGGATGCCCACGCCGGGATCGGGGTGGACGGCGACAGCAGCACGCTGAGGCCGCGGGCCTGCGCGCCGCGGACCAGGTCGTCGTAGCGATCCCACGCCGTGGCCGGATACGCGGCGGGATTGCGAGCGTCGAAGTTGCGCGGCGCGCGCTTGGCCTGCGGGCGCGGCGCCAGCGTGTTCCACACGACGAGCGAGCGGATGCCGTCGGCGCCCAGGCGGGTGATGTCGTTGAGCGCGAAGTTCTGGGCCGCGGGACCGCGCTGGAGGAGCTGGAACTCGTCCTCGAAGAGCGACTCCTGCGTGCTCGACGCGGCGGCGCCGGCAGCCGGCAGGAGGGTGGCGAGCGCGGCGAGCAGCGCCGCGCCCCGGAGAATTCGCGGGAGGCGTGGTGTCATGGGCATTCGGGGGGCACGAACGCCCCCGCGTGGCGGAAGTTTCGCGCAGTGGCCGGACGGCGCCCGCAGCTGGCGCGGTCATACTGCCGCGCGTGGCGCTCGACACGTGCCTGTTCGCGGTGCAGGCGCGGCGCGCGCCGCGCGAGGAGCTCGAGGCGCGGCTCGCCCGGCTGACGGCTTGGCTGGCCCCCGTCGCCGTCACAGACGCGCGGGTGCGCTTCAGCGACGGCGCGCGGACGCTGTGGGGGGCGATCGGCGTGCGCGGGGAGGACGCCCCCGCGCCCGCGGCGTCGCTGGTCTGGGGAGAGGCCCCGGCCGATGGCGGCTACGCGGGCAGCGGCGCGACGCTCGAGGCGCACGGCGACGGCGTCCGGCTGGTCTCGGGCAGCGGACTCCCGCGCGCGCTGTACCGCGCCGAGTCGGCCGGCGCGATCGCCTGGTCGACCCACGCCACCGCCGCCGCCGTGCTCGCGCGCGGCGCCGCCGAGCTCGATCCGGCCGCCGTGCCCGCGGTGCTCGCGGTGGGAGCCCCGCTCGGCGCCGACGCGCACCTGCGGGGCGTCGCGGCGTGCGAGCCGGGCACGCGGGTCGAGCTGGGGCCGGCCGGAGCGCGCGAGACGGTCGCGCTGACCCGGGCGCAGCGGTGGGCGCCGGTGCCGCCGGCCGACGCCCAGCGCGCCGCGGAGGCGGCGCTGCTCGAGCAGATGGACGCGCGGCTGCGCGGCGAGCCGCACGTGTGGGTCGCGCTGACCGCGGGGCGCGACTCGCCGCTGGTCGCCGCCGCGCTCGTCCGCCTGGGCAAGCCGTTCGCCGCCTTCACCTGGGGCGAGGAGGGCTGGGGCGACGTCGCCCGCGCACGGGACACCGCCGCGCGGCTCGGCGCCCGCCACGAGGCGCGCGGGGTGGACTGGATCCACGATCCGCTGACGCTCGAGCGGATGCAGGCGGAGGCCCGCTGGTCGGACGGCCTGGCGCCGGTCGGCGCCTGGGGCGCGCCGAAGTGGCCGCAGCCGCTGTCGGCGGCGGTCACCGGCGCGGGTGCCGAGATCGCCCGCGCCTACTACTACGCCTGGTGCGTGCGCAGCCGGGCCCGCCCCGCGCCGCGCCACCTGGCGCACGTGCTCGGCCTGCACCGCCGCCTCGCCGGCGCCGGCGACGCCGAGCGTGCCGTCCGGGCCCGGGTCGAGGCGTGGATGGCGGAGGCGCTCGAGCTGGTGCAGCATCCGTGGGACGCGCTCGACGTCTTCTACACGGAGGAGCGCATGGGCCGCTGGGGCCGCCCGCGGCTGCCGCGCACGCGCGCGACCTGGATCGCGCCGTTCACGAGCGCGCCGGTGGCGAGCGCGCTCGTGTCGATGCCGCTCGAGGACCGGCTCGCCATGCGGTTCCACCGCGACCTGATGGCCTCGGTCGATGCCGGCGTCGAGCTGCCGCCGATCGCCGTCCAGCGCCCGGGCGGGCCGCCGGCGCTGCGCCGCGCCGTCAGCGCCGTCCGCGGGCTCCGTGCCGGCCGCGCCGCCGCCGAGCCGTGGCTGCTGGCCGGCGTGTGGGACGGCCGCGAGCGGCTGCGTGCGGCCGTCGAGGAGGCACTGGCGGCGCCGTGGCTGCGCGAGATCACGGGCGAGCCGTGGCTGGCCGCCGTGCGCGCCGGCCTGAGGGCCGAGCGGCGGCGCGAGAGCGAGCTCGCCCTCGCCGCCGCCGGCCTGCACGCCTATGTGCGCAGCCTCGACGAGCTGCGCTGAGGCTCAGCCGCTGTACTCGGCCTCGCGGCTGTAGATCGCCGTCTTCGAGATCGGCTCGATCCACACCGCGCGCCAGGTGCCGCCGGTCGGGACCGCGCGGACGGCCTCGAAGAAGCCGAGCGGGCTGGTCACCTTGACGGGGTCGCCGATGGTCGAGAAGTCCCCGGCGCCGTTCGGGCGGAACTGGAGGTAGACCTCGGGCGGGTTCTCGGGGTCGATGAGCGGGTGGAAGCGGATCCAGCCCCACAGGTTCACGCCCTCCTGGCCGACGGAGTCGGTGCCCTTGCCCGTCGCCAGCAGCGGGAAGATGTAGGCCTGCGCGGCGGGCTTCGGGCGCCCGTTGGCGAAGAACAGGCCGGACTGGTAGGTGAACCAGTGCTTCTTCGAGCTGCGCTTGTAGCGCTTGATGCCGGGCACGTCGCGCAGCAGGAACTGGGTGTTGGCGATCACCCGCGGGTCCTTGTAGGCCATGTAGTCGCCCACGTTGAGGAACTCGGCCTGCAGCACCGGATCGATCCCGCTGAAGCGGTCGGGCGGGTTCGTCTCGTAGCCGAACTCGGTGAGCGCGACCAGGCTGTGCTCCGGGCCGCGGCCCGACGTCTTCGAGACGATGTCCAGCAGCGCGGACAGCTCGTTGACGTTGGCCATCGTGATCGAGTCGCGGTGGCGGTCGCGCTTCGTCGGCGCGAGGTTCTTCGTGTACGGGTGGTGCGCCCACGCGGTGTAGCGGAACTTCTCGATCTTCTCGAGCATCTCGCACTTGCGCTTGCGCGCCGACGCGCCCGTGTAGCGGCGGCCGGTGGGGGAGATGCAGAACAGCTCGCGGATGAAGCGCTTCGGGTACACCGGCGACGGCGAGTTGCGCTGCGTGGAGCCGAGCGGGGCCGTCTCGCCGATGAAGACGATGTCGTTGGTGTGGTTGCTGGCGTCCAGCGCCGCGCGGCCGTAGTACCAGAGCTCGCGGTACAACACGGGCGACCACGGGACCCCGCCCTGCCACTGCGGCGTCAGCCAGCCCTGCTGGTTGGGCTCGTTGTAGATCGACCACATGCCGACGCGCGGCAGGACCGTGCGGCCGTCGTTCTCGTCCTGGTAGGTCCCGTCGTAGCGGAGCCCCACCGCCTTGACGAACTTGAAGAACTCGCGCGGGTTGGGCTTCCAGGTCTTGCGGTAGCGCTTCTGCGACTTCGGCGCCTTCGCGTGCGCCCAGCTCGGGCCCGGACCGGTGACGTTGAAGTAGATGCCGACGCCGAGCGTCTTGCCGGCCCGCACGAGCCGGTCGTAGCGGTCCCAGTTGCCGCGCGGGTACGTGCGCGGGTTGTCCGGCCGGAAGTTGCGCCGGCGCTTGCCGCGGCGGTCGCGCTTGGCGTGCTCGGCCACCACGCTCCACAGGACCGAGACGCGCACGTAGTCGACGCCCATCCGCTTCATGCGCCGCAGCGTGTCGTCGCGGACGTCGTCGCCCCGGTAGAGGAGCAGGTCGTCGTCCATCATCATCGAGAACATCACGCCCTGGTTGGCGGATGCTCCCGCCGGCACGGCGAGGCCGGCCAGGACGAGGACGAGCAGGAGCGGAGCGAGCAGTCGGCGCATGAGGGCTTGTATCGGGTCCCGAGGAGTAGACGCTTGAGCGGGCGGGAGGTGCACGCACCCGGCCCGCCCGCTGTTGAACACGAGGCTAGACGAAGGGATGCGGTCAGGCGCCCTGCGCCGCCGCGTAGCGCTCGGCGACCTTGTCCCAGTCGACCGTGCTCCACCACGCGTCGATGTAGTCGGGGCGCTTGTTCTGGTACTTGAGGTAGTACGCGTGCTCCCAGACGTCGCAGCCGAGCAGCGGCGTCTGGCCCTCCATCAGCGGCGAGTCCTGGTTCTGCGTCGACGTGATGGCGACGCCGGAGCCGTCCCACACCAGCCAGGCCCAGCCCGAGCCGAAGCGGTTGACGCCCGCCTCCTTGAACTTGGCCTTGAACTCGTCGAAGGAGCCGAACTTCTGGTTGATCGCGTCGGCCAGGTCGCCGGCCGGCTCGCCGCCGCCGTCCGGGCTCATCGACTCCCAGAACAGCGTGTGGTTGTGGTGGCCGCCGCCGTTGTTGCGCACGGGGCCCTGCTTGTCCTGGGGCAGCGACGAGAGGTTCGCAAGGACCTCCTCGATCGGCCGGTCGGCGAACTCGGTGCCCTCGAGCGCCGCGTTGGCCTTGTCCACGTAAGCCTGGTGGTGCTTGTCGTGGTGGACGCGCATGGTCGCCTCATCGATGTGAGGCTCGAGCGCGTCGTAGTCGTATGGGAGTGCGGGGACCTCGTAAGCCATGCGGAGGGTTCTATCAGGGCCGGCGCGGCGGTCGGCGGAACGGCCGGTTGCCGTAGCGGTCGACGTGCACGACCTCGGCGACCGGGCGGCGCGTGGTGGGGCCGTAGCGCCCCCGCGGCCAGCCGAGCGGGACGACCGCGCACGGGGTCACGGTCCACGGCAGGCCGAGCGCGCGGCGGGCCAGGACGGTGCTCCACAGCGGCAGCGTGAGCAGCGCGGCGCCGAGGCCCGCGGCCCGCGCGGCCAGGAGCAGGTTCTGCACCGCCGGGTAGATCGAGCCGTAGTAGCTCGTGGCCGCGAGCGGCGGGAAGGCCAGGCGCGGCCCGCGCAGGCAGGCGACGACGACGACCGGGATCTCCTCGAAGTGGTCGCGCTGCCAGTCGACGGCGTCGAGGGTGCGCTGCATCTTCGGGTCGTTGCGCGCCAGCACCCGCCCGATGCGGCCGTAGAACGCCTGCGCCTGCCGGTTGAGCCGCGCGAGCCGCGCCTTGACGGCGGGGTCGCGCACGACGACGAACTCCCAGTTCTGCTGGTTGGACCCGCTCGGCGCCTTCAGGGCCAGCTCGATCAGCCGCAGCACGAGGGCGTCGTCGACCGGGTCCGGCCGCAGGCGGCGCAGCGCGCGCTGCGTGCGCATCGCCTCCTCCAGCGGCATGTCGAGCGGTGGAGGCGTGGGCGCGGCGTCCATGGCGGCAGATCAAATCAATACGCTGCCCCAGGCGTGACGCGCCTTTCCAGCTACCTCATGCCGACCGAGAAGCAGCCGCCCGCCGACGCGGAGGCGCTGTCGCACAAGCTGCTCGTGCGGGCGGGGATGGCGCGCCAGGTCGGCGCGGGGCTGTGGACCTTCATGCCGGCCGGCTGGCGGGTGCACGAGAAGGTGGTCCAGATCGTGCGCGAGGAGGTCGACGCGACGGGCGCGCACGAGATGCTGATGCCGGTGATGAACCCGGCGGAGCTGTGGCAGCGCACGGGCCGCTACGGCATCGACGAGGTCTTCAAGCTCAACGACCGGCGCGGCGCCGAGATGGTGCTGGCGATGACGCACGAGGAGGTCGTGACCTTCCACGTCTCGCAGCTCGTGCGCTCGTACCGCGACCTGCCGCTGTCGCTGTACCACTTCCAGGTCAAGGAGCGCGACGAGCCGCGCCCGCGCGCCGGGCTGCTGCGCACGCGCGAGTTCATCATGAAGGACGCCTACACCTTCGACGTCGACCGCGAGGGGCTCGACGCGGCCTACGAGAAGTACCGGGTGGCCTACGCGCGGGTCTTCGACCGCTGCGGCCTGGATTGGTACGAGGTCGAGTCCGACGTGGGGATGATGGGCGGCTTCGGCGCGCACGAGTACATGGCGCCGTGCCCGGCCGGCGAGAACGACGTCGTGCTCGCGCCGGGGTACGCCGCCAACGTCGAGGTCGCGCGCGCCGACGCCCGGCCCGTGGAGCTGCCCGCGCCGCTGGGCGCGTCCGAGCAGGTCGACACGCCCGGCGCGAGCACGATCACCGACGTCGCGCGCGCGCTCGGGGTCCGCGAGGGCGCCTGCCTGAAGGCGTTCCCGGTCGTCACCGAGCGCCGCGGGCTCGTGCTCGTGCTCGTGCGCGGCGACCACCGCATCAACGACATCAAGCTCGCCAACGCCCTCGGCGAGCCGTTCCGGCCCGCCCACGAGGAGGAGATCGCCGAGCGCATCGGCCCGCCCGGCTTCATCGGGCCGGTGGGGGCGCAGGTGCCGGTCTTCCTCGACGAGGCGGTGCAGCCCGGCGAGTACGTCGCCGGCGCCAACCGGCCGGACGCGCACCTGCGCGGCGTGGAGCCGGGCCGCGACTTCGAGTTCGAGCGCCTCGACGTGCGGCGCGTCGAGGCGGGCGACACGGTCGGCGGGCATCCGGTGACGATCGAGCCGGCGATCGAGGTCGGCAACATCTTCAAGCTCGGCACGCGCTTCTCCGAGCCGCTCAACGCGACGGTGCTCGACGAGACCGGCACCGCGCGCACGATCTGGATGGGCTCCTACGGCATCGGCCCGGCGCGCATCATGGCCGCCGCGGTCGAGCAGTTCGCCGACGAGCACGGCATCTCCTGGCCGCGGTCGATCGCGCCGTGGGACGTCCACCTCGTCGGGCTCGGCAAGCCGGGGACGGAGGAGCGCGACCTGGCCGAGCGGCTGTACGGCGAGCTGGCCGCCGAGGGCCTGCAGGTCGTCTACGACGATCGCGACGCCGGGCCCGGCGAACGCTTCGCCGATGCCGAGCTGATCGGCTGCCCGCTGCGGCTGACGGTCGGCCGGCGGACGATCTCGGGTGGCGAGCTCGAGGCCCAGGTGCGGCGCGGGCGGGAGGCCCGCGCGCTGCCGCTCGACGGCGCGGCCGCGGCGGCCGCCGAGCTGTGGCGCGGCCTCGCCTGACCTTCAGCCGGCTCTTCGGCCTCGACCGGTCGGCGCCGCCGCCGCCCGAGACTCGCGCCGGTGCGCCGCTGCGCCCGTGGACGATCCCGAACGCCATCGGCTTCACGCGCCTGGCGCTGATCCCGGTGTTCCTGGTCATCGCGCTGTCGAGCCGCGACGGGACCACCACCACCGCCGCGCTGCTGTTCGCGACGATCGCGTGGCTGGACTACGCCGACGGCATCGCCGCCCGCCTGACGGGGCAGTACTCGCGGCTCGGAACGCTGCTGGACCCGGTCGCCGACCGCCTGCTCGTCGTGTCGGGCGTGGTGGTGTGCTGGCACTTCGACCTGCTGCCGCGCTGGGCGCTCGCCGTCCTCGCGCTGCGCGAGGTGGCGATCGTGGTGCTCGTGCGCGTCGGCCTGCGCCACGGCATGGACATCGCGGTGAACTGGCCCGGCCGCCTGGCGGTGTGGCCGGTGATGTCGGCGATCTTCGCCGCGCTCGTCGGCTGGAGCACGCTCGCCGAGGTGCTGCTCTACACGGGGCTCGTGCTGGCGCTCGCGTCGCTGGCGATGTACGTGCGCGACGGAGTGCGTTTCGCGGCGGCGCGGCGGCAACGCTCAAGCTGAGGTCGAAGCCACTGGTATGCTCGCGCCATGAGCATGGACACCTTCCCCGACCTCGGCTCCCTGTCGGATCAGGAGCTCAAGGATCTCATCCAGCAGCTCACCGAGGAAGAGCAGGAGGTGTCCTACCGCCGCCGCATCCTGCACGGCAAGATCGACATCCTGCGCGCCGAGCTGGTCAACCGCCTGCGCAAGAAGCACGAGGGCGGCGAGGACGTCATCTCCGGTGCGGACGTGCAGCGGCTGACCGACATCCTCGCCGGGCGCGCTTCCGCCCCGGTCGACGAGTAGCCGCCGCGCGGCCGGCCTGCCGTGGCGCGCCACTGTCCCGAGTGCGGCTTCGTCAACGTCGACGGGGCGAGCTACTGCTCGCGCTGCGGCGCGTTCATCGCGCAGCCCGAGCCCACCCGCGACCCGCAGTCGACGACGGCGACCTACGTCATCGACCCGGGCACGGGTGAGCTGCGCCCGGTCGACGTCGAGGACGTGGTCTCCGGCGGGGGCGCGCTGGTCATCCGCTCGGGCGGCGGCCGGGTCGGGCAGTCGTTCCCGCTGCGGCCGCCGCGGGTGACGATCGGCCGCTCCCCGGATGCCGACGTCTTCCTCGACGACGTCACCGTCTCGCGCGACCACGCGGTGCTCGTGCACCGCCAGAACGCGTGGTTCATCGACGACTCGGGGTCGCTCAACGGCACCTACGTCAACCGGCGCCGGATCGACTCGCACCGGCTCGAGGACGGCGACGAGCTGCAGGTCGGCAAGTACAAGCTCACCTACCTCGCCGGCTGATGGCGATCGAGGATCCGGCCGAGCAGGACGTACCGCCGGGGGCGCCCGCCGAGCCGGACCGCAACCGCGGCGGCAAGGCGCTGACGATCGGCGCCGTCTGCAAGGCGCTCGCCCAGGAGTTCCCCGACATCTCGATCTCGAAGATCCGCTACCTCGAGGACCAGAAGCTGCTCCAGCCGCGCCGCACCGCCGGGGGCTACCGGCTGTACTCGTCGGCGGACGTGACCCGGCTGCGGACGATCCTGCGCCTGCAGCGCGACGAGTTCCTGCCGCTGCGCGTCATCCGCCAGGAGCTCGCGCGCGGCCGCTCCGAGGAGGAGGCGGCGCCCGCGCCGGAGCGCCGGTCGGCGGCGGTGCCGCGCCGCGCCGGCGTCTCGGTGCGCGAGCAGGGAGCCCTGACGACGCTCGAGGAGATGCTCGAGACGACCGGCGCGAGCCCCGCGCTGGTCAAGGAGCTCGAGGACTTCGGGCTGATCGGCGCCCAGACGCGCCCGGGCGGCTCGGCGCGGTTGTACGACGACACCGACCGCGAGATCGTGCGCGCGTGCGCCGAGCTGGCGCGGTTCGGCGTCGGCGGGCGCAACCTGCGGGTGTTCAAGACCTCGGCCGACCGCGAGTCGCAGCTGCTCCAGCAGATCCTGGCCCCGTCGCTGCGCTCCCGCAACCCGGATCGCCGGCGCGAGGCGGTCGACGCGCTGGAGAACCTGGCGGCCGTCGCCTCCCACCTCAAGCACCTGCTGCTCGTGCGCGATCTGCGCCGGATCGTGAGGTCGACGTGACCGAGCTGGCGCCGCTGCTGCGCGAGCGCATCCGCGACATCCCCGACTACCCGAAGCCGGGGATCATGTTCCGCGACATCACCCCGCTGCTGCTGGACCCGCGCGCGCTCGACGCGGCGGTCGCCGCGCTCGCCGAGTGGGCGGCTCCGCGCGACGTCGATCTCGTGGTGGCGGCCGAGGCGCGCGGCTTCATCCTCGGCGGCGCCCTCGCCCGCGAGCTCGGCGCGGGCTTCGTCCCCGCGCGCAAGCCGGGCAAGCTGCCCCACGACACGGTCTCGGCCGAGTACATCCTCGAGTACGGCGTCGACGCCCTCGAGATGCACGCCGACGCGCTGGCCCACGGCGCCCGGGTGCTCGTCCACGACGACCTGCTGGCCACCGGCGGCACGGCGCGCGCGCTGTGCGACCTCGTGGAGAGCCGCGGCGCCGACGTCGTCGGCTGCGGCTTCGTCGTCGAGCTCGAGTTCCTCGCCGGCCGCGAGCGGCTCGAGGGGTTCGACGTGCACGCGCTCGTCGGCTACGACGGCGAGTGAGCGGATGGTCACCCGCCGCTCCCGCGTGATCGCCGCGCCGGTCGAGGACGTGTGGCGCCTCGTCGCCGACCCGTACGCCATGCCGCGCTGGTGGCCGAACGCCGCGCGCGTGGAGGGCGTCCGCGGCGACGGCTGGACGACCGTGCTGGCCAACGCCCGTTCCGGGCGCTCGGTGCGCACCGACTGGCGGCTGGACACCTCGCGCAAGCCGAGCCGGCGGCGGTGGTCGCAGGAGCTCGACGGCACGGCGTTCGCTCGCCTGTTCGCGCGCAACTCGGTCGAAGTGGAGCTCGAGCCGGCCGACGCCGGGACGCGGCTGACGCTGGCCTTCCACCAGGAGCTGCGCGGCTGGGCGCGGCTGGCGCCGTTCGTGATCCGCCGCGGGATGCGCCGGCAGCTGCGCGCCGCGCTGGAGGGGGCGGCGCGCGCGCTGGAGCCCGGCGCGTGACGCGCGAGCAGGTCTTCTGGGGCTGGGGCGAGCCGGGCGCCGGTCCCGTCATGCCCGCGCACGCCGAGGCGTGGCTGCGCGAGCAGGTCGGGGTTCCCGGCGGCGTCGTCTCGCAGCCGGTGGCGCTCGAGGACGTCCGCCTGCGCGAGCCCGCGCTGCCGGCGGGGCTGCGCGAGCGGCTGGTGGAGATCGCCGGCGCCGGCGGCGTCCGCGACGACCGCGAGATCCGCGTCCTGCGGGCGGCCGGCAAGTCGTACCTCGACCTGCTGGCACAGCGCGCCGGGGCCTGCGAGGACGCGCCCGACGCCGTCGTCGAGCCGGCGTCGCACGAGCAGGTGCTGGCGGTGCTGCAGGCGTGCAACGACGCGGGCGTCGCGGTCGTGCCGTTCGGCGGCGGGACGTCGGTGGTCGGGGGCGTGGCGCCGGCGCGGGGGCGCTGGGAGGCGCTCGTCTCGCTCGACCTCGGGCGCATGGACGCCCTGGTGGAGGTCGACCGCCGCTCGCTGATCGCGCGCCTGCAGCCGGGCCTGCGGCTGCCCGAGGCCGACCACCGCCTCGCGGCCCACGGCCTGACGCTGGGGCACTTCCCGCAGTCGTACGAGTGGGCGACGGTCGGCGGCTGCGTGGCGGCCCGCTCGGCCGGGCAGGCGTCGTCGGGCTTCGGGCGCATCGACGCCAACCTCGTGGCGGCGCGGGCGGCGACGCCGCTGGGGGATTGGGCGACGCTCCCGGTGCCGGCCAGCGCGGCCGGGCCGTCCCTGCGGCAGCTGCTGGCCGGCTCGGAGGGGGCGCTGGGGGTGCTGACGGAGGTGACGCTGCGGGTGCGGCCGCTCCCGGCCGAGCGGCGCTACGAGGGCTGGTTCCTGCGCTCGTTCGGCGAGGGCTGGGAGGTGCTGCGCGCGCTGGCGCAGGACGGGCTGGCGCCGGACGTCGCGCGCCTGTCCGACGAGCCCGAGACGCGCATGAGCCTCGCGCTGGCCGGGCGCCACGGCGTCAAGGGCCTGCTCGGCGCCGCCGTCCTGCGCGCGCGCGGCTTCGCGGACGGCTGCCTGCTGATCTGCGGCTGGGAGGGCACGGCGGACGCGCGGCGGGGCGAGGCGGCGCGGCGGCTGCGCGCGGCGGGCGCCATGGCCGCGGGCCGCTCGCCCGGGGAAGCGTGGCTGCGCGCGCGCTACGCCGGGCCGCACCTGCGCGACGACCTGCTCGACCGGGGCGTCCTGGTCGAGACGCTGGAGACCGCTGCGACCTGGACCGGCCTCGGCGACCTGTACCGCGCGGTGCGCGACGCGCTGGCGGGGGCGCTGCCCGGCGCGCACGTCGCCTGCCACGTCTCCCACGTCTACGCGACCGGCGCCTCGCTGTACTTCACGGTGCTCGCCGCCCAGGACCGCGACGACCCGGCCGGGCAGTGGCGGCGCGCGAAGGACGCCGCCTGCGCCGCCATCGTGGGCGCCGGCGGGACGCTGTCGCACCACCACGCGATCGGGCGCGACCACGCGCCGTGGCTGGCGGAGGAGGTCGGCGCGCTCGGCCTCGAGGTGCTGCGGGCGGTCAAGGAGCGCGTCGACCCGGCCGGGATCCTCAATCCCGGGAAGCTGCTGCCGGCGGCTGCGGCCGGTTAGCCGCCGTCGGCCTGGCGGACGGAGCCCGAGAGGACGATCGGCCCCGGCTGCCTCGCGTCCGCGTTCGTCTCGCGGCTGACGACGACGTTGCGCGCGCTGGACAGCCAGCGCGGGAAGCGCTCGGCGTCCTCCTCGCGCGGGCCCGTGGTCCCGAGCTGGCCGTTCTCGCCGACGGGCGGGGCGTAGCCGAGGCGGCGCGGCCGGTCGCCGCCGGTCAGCCAGACCGCGTACGCCTGGCCCTCCGGCAGCTGCGGGACGTTCCTGCCCTCGACGGTGAAGCCGACGGCGTTGCCCTGGCCGACGTAGATCGTCACCGTGCCGCGTGCGCGGGGCGCCTCGTCGGTGCCGCGCAGCTCGATCTGGCCGAGCGGCTGGACGGTGGCGGTCGGCGTGGCGGTGGCGGTCGCGGTGGGCGACGGATCCGTGGCCGCGCGGTCGCCGTCGTCGCCGTCGCGCGTGACGAGCCAGACCACGAGCAGGGCGAGCAGGATCGCGAGGCCGCCGATCAGCAGCGCGCCGCCCAGCATCGACGAGCGGCGGCGGTCGCCGTCGGCCGGTGCGGCGGCGGCCTGCTTGCGCGCGGGGGCCTGCGGCCGGGTGGGGG
>DATLGB010000159.1:0-4378 GCA_035540675.1 Solirubrobacteraceae bacterium
GCAGGCTGTGCCTGCTGCTCGTAGCCGCCTTCTGCCTCGCGTGGGCACCGTCCGCCGTGGCGCATCCGGAGATCTGCTCCAAGGACTACCCGGAGTCGCACGAGCACTTCGAGGACGAGGGCTGCTTCACCGAGGAGGAGATCGCCGCGTTCGACGACTCGTCCGCGATGCCGCTCGGCGAGGGCCAGCTCGGCAGCTCGAAGAACATGCACCTGATCTCGAACCTGCCCAAGAGCGGCCCCTTCGCCGGCGAGCCGAACTTCAACAGCGACCTCGCCTTCTGGGGCAAGTACGCCATCCAGGGCAACTACAACGGCTTCCAGATCACCGACATCTCCGAGAGCGACGCGCCGCGGATGGTCAGCCAGGTCCGCTGCCCGGGCTCGCAGAACGACGTGTCGGTGTGGAAGAACCTGATCTTCACGTCGACCGACTCGCGCCGCAACGACGACTCCTGCAACTCGTTCGCGCTCGCGTCGAACACCACCCCGAGGTCGACCGACCCGAACGCCGAATACTGGGAGGGGATCAAGATCTTCGACTGGTCCAACCCGGCGGCGCCGACGCTGGTCAAGACCATCGAGACCGACTGCGGATCCCACACCCACACGATCATCCCGAAGGGCGGGATCGTGTACGTCTACGTCTCCTCCTACGACCTCTCGACGACGGCGAAGGACTGCCGGCTGACGAGCACGCCGGAGGACGACCACGACAAGATCACGATCATCGCCGTCCCGCTGGCCAACCCGGCGGGGGCCGAGATCGTCAACGAGCCCGTGCTGTTCCCGGACGGCGGCTTCGCCGGGACGCCGACCACGCGCCAGACGCGCGGCTGCCACGACATCACGGTCTACCCGGCGATCGACCTCGCGGCGGGTGCGTGCATGGGCGAGGGCATCCTGATGGACATCAGCGACCCGGTGAACCCGGTCGTGCTCTCCAGCGTCCGCGACCCGAACTTCGCGTTCTGGCACAGCGCGACGTTCTCCAACGACGCCGACACGGTCATCTTCACCGACGAGCTCGGGGGCGGCTCGGCGCCGACCTGCAACCCGACGGTCGGCCCGGTGCGCGGCGCCGACATCCTGTACGACATCAGCGATCGGGCCAACCCGGAGTTCCTGAGCTACTTCAAGATCGCCCGGACCCAGACCAACCAGGAGAACTGCGTCGCCCACAACGGCGTGGTGCTCCCGACGCCGAGCCGCGACCTGTTCGTGCAGGCCTGGTACCAGGGTGGCACGTCGATGATCGACTTCAGCGACCCGACGGCGCCGAAGGAGATCGGCTGGATCGACCGCGGCCCGTATGACGACGAGCGGCTCGTGCTCGGCGGCTCGTGGTCGTCGTACTGGTACAACGGCAAGATCTACGCCAACGACATCCAGATGGGCCTGGACGTCATCCGCTACTCCGGCGACCGCCGGGACGTGGCGAAGAAGCAGCCGTACCTCAACGCGCAGGTGCAGGAGCCGCTCGGCTAGCGGCTTCGCGTGGCGCGGCCCCGGCGAGTGCGCCGGGGCCGCCCCGCCCGCGCCGGCTCAGCCGCGGGCGGGCGTGAGGCCCGCCGCGAACGCGAGCAGCGCGTCGCGCTGGTCGTCCCGCGGGTCGCGCCCGCGATCACCCGTGGCGTAGTGGAGGCTGACCTGGTAGCCCGCGCCGCCCTCGTTCCAGACCAGCGAGTAGTGGCTGCCGTTGACGCCGCCCTCGGGGAACGGGTCCGCGCGCAGCAGCAGGCCGTCGTTGCCGCGCACCGGCACGCGCGCCACGACGTGCGGGCGGACGACGCGCGGCGCGTGCCCGGGCTGCAGCGGCGGCGACCCGGCGAGCCGCATCGACGCGGGCGGGTCGACGTCCCAGCGGCCGGTCGCGTCCGCGCGCAGCGGCAGCGGCTCGCAGGTCCCGCCGAGCAGGACGTGCGACGGGCGGCGGTCCTCCGGGTCCGGGTCGACCGTCTCGAGGTTCATCACGTACGTGCACGGGTCCGGGTTGAGGTCCTCGTGGCGCAGGCGCACGAGCGGCGGCGGGCCGTCGCCGCCCGCCGGCGGGCAGAGGACGGTCACCGTCTCCACCTGCGCGAGGCCCCGGCACGCGTCGGCGGCTGCCGCCGGCAGCACGACCTGGGCGGTCGACGGCGCGGGTGGCTCCTCGCGGCCGCCGCAGCCGGCGAGGAGGATCGCCGCGACGAGGCCGAGCCGGCGCACCGCTACAGCCTCCGCGCCCAGACGACGGCCGCCGCCCGCTCGTCGCCGGACTGCACGAGCAGGCGGATCCGGTAGCTCCCGCGCGGCAGGCGGGTCGCCGGCACCGAGAAGCGGAACGTCCGGCCGGCGGTGCGGGCGACCGGGCCGAGCCGCCGGACGACCTTCCGCCCGCGGCTGATGGCCAGCGACACCCGCGCCCGCGCGGAGACCCGGTACGAGCCGGCCAGCGGCGCCCGCGTCGCGCCGCCGAACACCGGGCGCTTCAGCCGGAAGCGCGCGAGCAGCCCGCAGCCGTCGCGGCGCTGGTGGCTGCGGCGCACGCCGAAGCGGCCGCTCGCGTCGCGCGCCAGGACGAGGCGCCGCACGTCGTAGGGCCGGCCGCGCCGGAGCATCGTGAAGCGCACGACGTAGTGCCCCGCCCCGGCCGTCCGCCGCCGGCCCCGGTCGGCAGCGCCGTTCCACGTGACGGAGCGCGTGCGGCGGTCGAAGCGCGCCACCAGTCGCCCGCGCAGCACGCGCCGGCGCGAGGCGACGCGTGCGACGTCGATGCGGACGGGCAGGCGCGCGCGCCGGCGGAAGGCGAGGCGCACGCGCTCGCCGACCGGGCGCGCGCCGACCGACAGGAAGCCCTCGTTCTGCACGCAGCCTGCGCCACGGGCGGCGCGGAACGGCCACACCTTCGGGTGCATCCGCAGCGCGTGGAAGCCGCTCGTGCCGTCGGCGTACCAGATCTCGCCGCGCTCGGGCGCGAACGCCGGCTGCGACATCGCCCAGTTCGCGCGCTCGTCGATGTAGGGCGAGCCGGTCGCCGAGACGGTCGACGGCGGCGCGACGTGGTACGCGATCTCCCTCGGGTTCTCCGGGTCGCGGATGTCGAATACGCGGAGCCCCGAGAGGATCATCGAGCAGGCGACGATCCCGGGCTCGCGGCGCTGCGGGACGTCGCAGTAGTGGGCGGCGTAGCCCTGCACCGGGCTCTGCGCGCCGGGGTCGCCCGCGATCGCCTCGCGGTGCTCGGGCTGGTGGACCTCGAGGCGGATGTTCGACACGACGAACGGCCGCCGCTCGTCGGACACGTCGATGATGCGCGCGGCGCCGACGCGCTCCCCGTGCGAGGCGATGCTGCCCTCTGCGTTCTCGGAGTACTCGTCGACCTCGACGACGTACGGTCTGCCCCTGATCGTGACCGGGATCGCCACCTGCGGGATCGAGCCGTTGGACCACGCGAGCCGGCTGACCTCGCGCACCTGCGGGTCGGGCGCGCGCGCCTGGACCTCCGAGAGGTCGGTGATCGTCAGGCCGTCGAGCGTCGCGTGGTAGCCGCGGGTGCCGTCGCCGGACACCGACATGCCGTGGGTGCCGAACTCGCCGCGCCAGATCCGCCGCGGCGCGCTGGGGTCGGCGAGGTCGACGGCCGTGGTCTCGCCCGTCGAGATCGATGTCGGGTAGAACGTCAGCCCGTCGGGCGCCATCCCGCTCTCGTGGCCGAAGGCGGCCTGCGGCTGCGTCGTCAGCAGCACGGGGTTCCGGCAGTCGTGCGCGATGTCGTAGACGTCGAGCGTGCCCGGGCTCGCGGTGGGGTTGCCGCTGGTGGCCGCCAGCAGCCCGCGCTCGACGCTGATGTTCACCGACTCGTGCGGGCTCTGCATCGCCGGCGTCACCAGCGTCGCGGTGCGCACGGGCTTCGCCGGGTCGGTCATGTCGAGCACCGCCACGGCGGTGGCCTCGGCGCTGAGGCTGGTCGCGTTCGTCGGGAACAGCAGCGTGGTGTCGTAGTACGCGCACTCGTGCCCGTTGCGGTCGAGGTAGCGGTGCACGCGGAAGCCGCCCGTCGAGCCCGCGCGGGCGATCACGCGCAGGTTGCACAGGTAGCCCCGGTCGACCCGGCCGGCCGCGAGGTCATCTGCCGCCACGCGCCCCTGCATCGGGCCCTCCGGGATGCCGCCCGGCTCGCACCGCGCCCGTGGCACGGCGCGGCTGGGCGGCTCAGGAGGCTGCTGCCGCGCCACGAGCCCTGGGGCGCCGAGGCCGGCGCCGGCGGCCGGCGAGCCCCCGGGGGCGTGCGCCGCGGCGGGTGCGGAAGCGGCGAGCGCCGCGCTCACGATGGCTGCCGCGGCGGCACGTCGCATCCCCACATGAAAGCGCGCCGGCCGGGCCGGTGCGGCACCGCC
>DATLGB010000160.1:0-3946 GCA_035540675.1 Solirubrobacteraceae bacterium
CCGCGAGATGCGCAGCGCCGTCTGCTCGGCCTTCTCGATCGAGTAGATCTTCGGCACCTGCTCGCCGATGGTGATGTGCAGCGAGGTGGTGATGAGGTAGGCGAGCGCCAGCGAGACGCCGTAGGACACCCAGTGCGGCACCGAATCGCCGAAGGCCTGCTCGAACAGGCGGCCGATGGCCGGCTCGCCGAGGAAGCCGATGCCCAGTGACGTGAAGGTGATGCCGACCTGGCAGGCGGCGAGGTAGGCGCTCAGCTCGTCGAGGATGCGCAGCGTGAGCTGGGCCCGGCGGTCGCCGGCGGACGCATCCTCTTCCAGGCGCGACCGGCGCACGCGCACGAGCGCGAACTCGGCGGCCACGAAGAAGCCGTTGAGCAGCACGAGGATGACGACGCCGACGAGAGCGAGCGCCGTCATCAGGTCCGCCGGCGGCGCGCTCGCGAGGGCGCGCCGCTACTTCGGGAGGAGTCGTCGTCGTTCATTGGCGACGCCGCCACCGTAGCACCGCGCCCGGACTCCCACCGCAGCATTTCCAACACCGCCGGCGCACGCCGGCCCGCGCCGTCAGACCTCGTCGAGCCGGCGCGCCATGTCCAGGTCGGCCTGCGTGAGGCCGCCGACGGAGTGCGTGGAGAGGATCAGGCGCACGTTGTTCCAGCCGTGCACGAGGATGTCCGGGTGGTGGTTGACGGCCTCGGCGGCCTCGGCCACCCGGTTGACGAAGGCCATCGCCTGCGCGAAGTCCTCGAACCTGTGGTCGCGCACGATGGCGTCGCCCTCCCGGCGCCACTGCGTGCCCTCGATGCCCGCCGTCACCGCGTCGTCGCTGAGCTTGTCGGCCATGCGCGGCAGTCTCCCACCCGAGCCGCCGCGCGCGCCAGGTCGTACCCTGCGGGCCGTGCGCATCGTGTCCCTGGTCCCGTCGGCGACGGAGATGCTGTTCGCGCTCGGCGCGGGCGACGAGGTGGTCGCCGTCACGCACGAGTGCGACCACCCGCCCGAGGCGCGCGAGCTGCCGCAGATCACCCGCGACGTGATCGGCCCCGGCCTCGAGGCGCGCGAGATCGACGAGGCGGTGCGTGCGCTCACCGAGGACGGCCGGTCGATCTACGAGCTCGACGAGTCGCTGCTGCGCCGCCTGCAGCCCGACCTGATCGTGACGCAGGCGCTGTGCGCCGTCTGCGCCGTCTCCTACGACGACGTCAAGGCGGTGGCGGAGCGGCTCGACCCCGCGCCCGAGATCGTCTCGCTGGACCCGCACACGCTCGGCGAGGTGCTCGGCGACGTCCGCACGCTCGCGCAGAAGACCGAGCGCAAGGACGCGGGCGTCGACCTCGTGCAGGACGCCGCGGCGCGGATCGACCGCGTGCGGCTGGCGGTCCGCGGTGTGATCCGCCGCCCGCGTGTGGCCGCGCTCGAGTGGCTCGACCCGGTGTACGTCGCCGGGCACTGGACGCCGCAGATGATCGAGTACGCCGGCGGGGAGGACGTGCTCGGCAACCCCGGCGAGCCGTCCGAGATCGTGGCGTGGGACCTGCTGGCCGCCGCCGCGCCGGACGTCGTCGTCGTCATGCCGTGCGGCTACGACGCCGAGCGCGCCCGCGAGGAGGCCTACACGTTCGGCGACGAGCTCGAGCAGCTCGGCGCGCGGCGGATCGTCGCCGTCGACGCCGCCGCCTACTTCTCGCGGCCGGGGCCGCGGCTGGTCGACGGCCTCGAGGTGATGGCGCACGCGCTGCACCCGGACCGCGTGCCCGAGGCGCCCGGGCCGGTCCTCGAGGTCGAGCTCTAGCCGTGCCCCCGCGCACCGGCGGGCCCCGGCGGGTCCTGTTCGTGCACTCCTCGGCCGGTCACTACGGCGCCGATCGCCAGCTCGCGCTGCTCGTGCGCGGGCTCGACCGCGACCGCTACGCGCCGCTCGCCCTGCTCCCGTTCGAGGGCCCGCTGGCGGACGAGCTGCGCGCGGACGGCGTCGAGGTGTTCAGCGGCGCGCTGGCGATCCTGCGCCGCGAGCACCTGACCCCGGGCGGGATCGCGCAGCTCGCCGGCGAGGTGGCGCGCCAGGCGCCGCGGATGGAGCGCCTCCTGCTCGCCCAGCGCATCGACATCGTCCACGCCAACACGTCGGTCGTGCTCGGCCTGCGGCGCCCGGCCGAGCGCGCCGGCGCGGCGCGCGTCGTGCACGTGCGCGAGATATACCCGCCCGTCCCGCTCGCGTGGCCGGCGCACCGGCGGGGGCTGCTGCGCTTCGACCGCGTGCTGTGCGTCAGCCGCGCCGTGCGCGAGGCGCTCGGCAGCGAGGCCCCGCACGTCCGCGTCGTCCACGACGGCCTCGCCGTCGAGCCGCGGCGCGCGCCCCGGGGTGCCGCCCGGCTCGCGCTCGGCCTGCCGCGGGACGCGTTCGTGGTCGCGGTCCTCGGCCGCATCTCGGGCTGGAAGGGCCAGGACGTGCTGGCGCGCGCGCTGGCCGAGCCCGCGCTCGCCGAGCGCGGCGTCATCGGGCTGGTGGCCGGCGACGCCTGGCCCGGCCAGGAGCGCTGGGAGGTGGGGCTGCGCGAGCTGGCCGGCCGGCTCGGCCTCGGCGACCGGCTGCGGCTGGCCGGCTTCCGCGAGGACGTCGAGACGGTCTACGGGGCGGCCGACGTCGTGGCCGTCCCGTCCGTCAAGCCCGACCCGCTGCCGAACTCCGCGCTCGAGGCGGCGGCCGCCGGCTGCTGCGTCGTGGCGGCCGCCCACGGCGGGCTGCCCGAGATCGTGCGCGACGGCGTCACGGGCCGGCTCGTGCCGCCGGGCGACCACGCGGCGCTCGCGCAGGAGCTCGCGCGGCTGGCGGACGACCCGGAGGCGCGCGCGCGGCTCGGCGAGCGGGCGGCCGAGGACGCGCGGGCGCGCTTCGCGCCCGAGCGCCTGCCGGCCGCCGTGATGGCGGCCTACGACGAGCTGCGCTAGAGGCCCTCGGCGGGGTTGGACTCGTCCAGGCCGCCCTCGCGGTCGGCGACCGCCGGGCCGCCCTCGGCGCCGCGGCCGGGCTCCTCGTCGCCCTTCGCGGCCTGCCCCGCCCGGCCGGCGCCGGCCACGTCCGCCGGGTCGTCGCCGCCCTGCGCGCTGCCGCCGCCCGCCCCGGGCTCGCTCGAGTGCTGCGGGTCGAGCGGGTCGGGGTTGCGCTGCGGCGAGGTCACCGGGGCGCCGCTGTCCTGCTCGTCGAAATCGGGATCTCCAGCCATGCTCCGGGCGCTACCCGCCTGGCGCGGTCAGCGCCCGCGCAGCGTCCGGAACGTGACCGAGTAGCGCAGCTCCCTGGTGGGCGGGATCGAGTGCTGCCACGACCGCCGCGCCTCGCCGGCCAGCACGTAGCCCGACCGCGGCTCGAGCGTGACCTCCCAGACGCGGCGCTGCTCGCCCGTGCCGCGCTGTAAGCGCAGGCGGCACGAGCCGGCCAGCGACACGCCGACCACCGTCCCGAACGCGGGCGCGTCGCGATGCCAGCCGATCGTCGCCCCCGGCGGGTAGCGCTGCACGAGCACCTCGACCAGGTCCTCGGGCGCCTCGCCGGCCAGCTCCGCGGCCCGCCCGCGCAGCGCCAGCAGCCAGTCCGGGATCGGCTCGCCCGGCTGCGGCGTCCTCGACTCGTAGTCGTAGCCGAGCCCGTAGTGGCGCGCGGTCCGCCGCGCCGCCCGGCCGTGCATCACGATCGGATCGAAGCGCAGCCCCGCCAGTCGCTCGAGCAGCCGGGCCTCCTCGTCAGCGGTGAGGAGGCCGGGCCGCAGGACGAGTCCCTCGGGCTCCTCCGACGGCGCGCGCGCCGGGCTCATGCCACGGCGAACGCGCCCACGACGGCGAGGCCGCCGACGAGCACGCACACCGCCACCGGCAGCGCGGCGCCGCGCCGCAGGTCGACCGCGCGGTCCATCAGGAACGCCGCCAGCGCCCCGCCCGCCAGCCCGCC
>DATLGB010000161.1:0-25829 GCA_035540675.1 Solirubrobacteraceae bacterium
CGCGGTCGAAGGCCGACGGGCAGCCGGGAGCGCCGTTGGCGCTGCGGATCGCGTCGCGGATCGCCTCGGCCGTCACCTCCGCGGCCAGCGCCGACAGCACCCCCGGGTCCGCCTCCACGCGGCGCGAGGCGAGGCAGAACGTCATGTCGCCGTCGAAGGCGGTGGCGGACGGGGAGACGGCGCGGGCGACGCCGGCCGACGCGGCGCGGGCGACGATCCAGGCCTGCGTCTTGGTCAGGACAGCGTCGGTGAGCAGGCAGACCAGCGTCGTGTTCTGGCGCCCGCCGAGTGGCGGGGGCATGCCCTCGCGCAGGAGGTCGGCGGTGCGCACGTACCCGCCGTCGCGCCACGCGCCGGCGAGGATCGAGCCATCGGCGTCGAGGACGTCGCCGACGGGGTTGGCGGCGGCCACCGCCACCAGGGTCGCGCCGGCGGCCTGCGCCCGCGCGGCGCCGAGGCCGCCCTTCGTCCAGCCGGCGGGACCGAGGAGCTTGCCGGCGGTACAGCCCGTCCCGGCGCCGACGCTGCCGCGCTCGATTGCCGCGCCCGCGGCGTCGCAGGCGGCGAGACCCATGGCGGCGTCCGGCCGCGCCGCCGCCGAGCCGAGCAGCAGGTCGAAGACCACCGCCGCCGCCACGAGCGGGACCGGGCCGGCGGGCGTGGGGTGGCCGACGCCGCGCGCCTCGAGCCAGCGCACCACGCCGTCGGCGGCGGCCAGGCCGAACGCGCTGCCGCCGGTGAGCAGCACGGCCTGCGGCCCGTCGGTCGAGGTGGCGGGCGAGAGGAGGTCGCTCTCGCGCGTGCCGGGCCCGCCGCCGCGCACCTCGCCCGAGCCGACGGAGCCCGGCGGCGCCAGCAGGACGGTGCAGCCGGTCCAGCCGTCGCGGTCGGTGGCGTGGCCGGCGCGGAAGCCGTCGGGCAGCGGGATCGGCTCGGTCACGCCCGCATCGTCTAGCATCACCCCCGGACCGTGCTAGGCGGGGATGTAGCGGAGCCCTGTACCCGCAATCCGCTCTAGCGGGGCTGAATTCCCTCTCGAGGGATCAGGCCTTCCGGGTCAGCGCGCCGTTCGGGGCGTCGATGGCCGGGTCCCGCGCGGTGTCGGCCCGTGAACCAGGTCAGGTCCGGAAGGAAGCAGCCTTAAGCGGTCACCGGCAGGCGCAGCGGGGTTGCCCGACCGGAGCTACCGAGCGGCGAACGCGCCGGGGGGCCCTTCTCGACGGAGGGTGCACGGTCCACTACGAGACCTAGACTCCACGCCCGTGGCCTCGCTCTACCGCCGTCACCGCCCGCGCACGTTCGACGACGTCGTGGGGCAGGAGCACGTGGTGCGCACGCTGCGCAACGCGATCGAGCAGGACAAGGTCCACCACGCCTACCTGTTCGTGGGGTCGCGCGGGACGGGCAAGACGTCGATGGCCAAGATCCTGGCGGCGTCGCTCAACTGCGTGAACGGGCCGACCGTGACGCCGTGCGGCGTGTGCGAGTCGTGCCGCTCGATCGCGCACGCGACGTCGCTGGACGTCATCGAGATGGACGCGGCGTCCAACAACTCGGTCGACGACATCCGCGACCTCCGCGAGCGCGTGGCCTACGCGCCCGTGGCGGGCTCGCACAAGGTCTACATCCTCGACGAGGCGCACATGCTCTCCACCGCCGCGTGGAACGCGTTCCTCAAGACGCTCGAGGAGCCGCCGCCGCACACGATCTTCGTCCTGGCCACGACGGAGATCCAGAAGGTGCTGCCGACGGTCGCCGACCGCTGCCACCGCTTCGACTTCTCGCGGCCGACGATCGCCCAGATCGCCGGCGTCCTGCGACGGGTGGCCGACGCGGAGGGCATCGTCGTCCCGGACGAGGCGCTGGCGCTGATCGCCCGCTCGGCCACCGGCTCGTTCCGCGACGCGCTCGGGACGCTCGAGCAGCTCGTCGCCTACTCCGGCGCGTCGGTCGCGCTGGACGACGTGCTGGCGGTGCTCGGGGCCGCCGACGCCGAGCTGCTGTTCGGCACCGTCGACGCCGTCGCGGCGGGCAGCGCGCGCGACGCGCTGCTGGCCGCCGCGCGGCTCTCGGAGTCCGGTCGCGACCTCGGCCGCTTCTTCACCGACCTCGAGGCCCACCTGCGCTCGCTGATGGTGGTGCAGACGCTCGGCCAGGTGCCGGTCGAGATCGCCATGACCGCCGAGCACGACGAGCGCCTGCGCGAGCAGGCGGGTCGCGTGCCGCCGGCGGTGGTGACGCACCTGCTGGACCTGCTGGCGGCCGGCCTGCGGGCGATGAAGGACGGCGCCGACGCCCGCACGCAGCTCGAGCTGGCGCTGGTGAAGGCCGCCGACCCGGCGCGCGACGCCTCGGCGAAGGCGCTGCTGGCGCGCCTCGAGCGGCTCGAGCGGGGCGTGCCGGCCCCCGCCCCGGCTCCGGCGCCCGTCCACGCGCCCGAGCGGCCGGCGACTGCGGCCGGAGCGGTCGCGCAGCGGCCGCCCGCCCCCGAGCCGCCGCCGGCGCCGGCCTCGGCCACGACCACCGTCCGCACCGAGGACGGCGCGGCGGCCGTCGTCGCCATGGCGGTGCCGGCGCCGGACGAGCCGGCGGTGGCGATCGCGGTCGCCCCCGCGTCGGGCGACATCGACCTCCCCAGCCTGCGCGAGCTGTGGCCGGCGGTGCGCGAGCAGCTCTCCGACCACCTCAGCGAGTGGCTCGCGGAGGCGCTGCCGGTCGCGCTCGAGAGCGACACGCTCACGCTCGCGTGGTCGGAGTCGGCGGCGATCCTGATGCGCCAGGCCGACCGGCCCGCCAACCGCGACCAGATCGCCGCGGCGGTGCGCACCGTGACCGGCCGGGCGCTGCGGCTGGCCTACGAGCTGCGCGCCGACGACGAGCTCGAGCTCGAGCCCGCCGGCGTGTCGGAGGAGGAGCTGATCGACCGCTTCGTGCGCGAGTTCGAAGCCACCGTGCTGGACGAGGAGGACACCCCCTGATGCCGATGCCGCCCAACCTCAACAAGATGCTCGAGCAGGCGCAGAAGATGCAGGAGGAGATGGCCGCCGCGCAGGAGAAGCTCAAGGAGGAGAAGGTCGACGCCTCCGCCGGCGGCGGCATGGTGAAGGTCGTCGCGACCGGCGACGGCCGGCTCGAGTCGATCCACATCGACCCGGACGCGGTCGACCCCGAGGACGTCGAGCTGCTGCAGGACATGGTGCTCGCGGCGGTCAACGAGGCGCTGCGCCAGACCGACGCGATCCGCGAGCGCGCGATGGAGGGCGCCGCCGGCTTCGACCCGATGGAGGCGCTCGGCTCGCTGGGCCTCGGCGGCGCGCTCGGCGGTGGCGGCGGCGGCGCGCCGGGCGGGCTGCCGGGCGGCGCGCCCAACCGGGCGGCGCGGCGCAAGAAGCGCTAGTACGTGTACGCCGCTCCCGTCCAGCGCCTCGTCACCGAGCTGTCCAAGCTGCCGGGCGTCGGCGGCCGCACCGCGCAGCGGCTCGCCTTCCACCTGCTGCGCGCCTCGACCGAGGACGCGCTCGCGCTGGCCGACGCGATCCGCGAGGTCAAGGCGCGAATCGGGCTGTGCGAGGTCTGCTTCAACCTGGCGGAGGGCCCGCGCTGCACCATCTGCGCCGACGAGCGCCGCGACGCGACGCTGATCTGCGTCGTCGAGGAGCCCGGCGACGTGATCCCCGTGGAGCGCACGGGCGAGTACCGCGGCCGCTACCACGTCCTCGGCGGCGCCCTGTCGCCGATCGACGGCGTCGAGCCGGAGGACCTCAAGATCGCGCAGCTCTACGCCCGCGTCGAGGCGGGCGGGGTGGAGGAGGTCGTCCTCGCCACCAACCCCACCACAACCGGCGAGGCGACGGCCCTGCACATCGCCGACGCGCTGCGGACGCGCACCCCCGGCGTCACCGTGACCCGGCTGGCCTCCGGCCTTCCCGTCGGCGCCGACCTCGAGTACGCCGACGAGGTCACCCTGGGGAAGGCGCTGGCGGGGCGGCGGGCGCTGTAGGCGCCGCGGCGCCGAGCCCGAGCGCGTCCTTGAGCGCCAGCATCCGCGCCGCCGCGTCGCGCACCCGCGCCGGCGCCAGGCGCCCCTCGCGCACGGCGGCGAGCACCGCCCGGTAGGCCTCGTCGCGCGCCGCCGGGTCCGGAACGTGGACGACGTCGATCCCGGCGTCGATCGCCGCCACCGCCGCCACGCCCGCGGAGTCGCCCGTCGCCGCCTCGAGCCCTGCGAGGTCGTCGCTCATCGCCACGCCGCCGAAGCCGAGCTCGCCGCGCAGCAGGTCCTTGACCGTGCGCGGCAGCAGGGCGGCGGGGGTGACCGGGTCGAGCGCGAGGAAGGCTGCGCTGGAGACGACGACGACGCGCGCGCGCCGGGCGACGGCGGCGAAGGGGACGAGGTCGCGCGTGCGCAGGTCCTCGAGCGAGAGCCCGACCTGCGCGGGGCCCTCCAGCGGGTCCTGCGACGCGGCGCCCTGGCCCGGGAAGTGCCCGACCGCCACGGCGACGCCCGCGTCCCGCGCGCGCCGGACGGCCCGCGTCACCCGGCGCGCCGTCGCTTCGGCGTCGCCGCCGGCGATCGGCACGTCCGCGTCGGGCCCGAGCGACAGCGTCAGCCCGAGCGCGCGCCGCTCGGCCCAGCCCGCCGGCAGCCCCGGGAGCTGTGGATCGGCGGCCACGAGCGGCGGGACGCGGCCGGCGGCGCGGGCCGTCACCACCGCCTCGCCGGCGAGCACCGGCAGCCCGGCGGCGGTGGCGGCGTTGTCGGGCGCCACGACGATGCCGCCCCAGCCCCGCCCGCGCAGCTCCTCGAACACGCTCGCCTGCAGGTCCGCGCCCTCGAAGCCGACCACGAACAGCTGCCCCACACGCTGGTCGAGCGGCAGCGCCGCGGCGCGGCGGCGGGCGGCGCGCGGCACCGGGTCGCGCGCGGGCGCCGGCGCCGGCGTGGCGGTGCGTGCCGGACGCGGGGTGGCGGTGCGCTCGACGGGGTGGCGCTGCGTCGCCCGCGGGACCTCGTCGCCGCACGCGGAGAGGCCGGACGCGGCGCCGAGCAGCACGATGGCCGCAGCTAGACTCGCCCGAGCGTGTCCGGCACCGTCGTCATGAAGTTCGGAGGCACGTCCGTGGCCGACGCGGAGCGTCTCAAGCGCGCGGCGCAGCGCCTGGTGGCCGCCAAGGAGGCGGGCAACCGCGTGGTGGCGGTGCTGTCGGCGCGCGGCAAGACGACCGACGAGCTGATCTCGATGGCCGAGGAGGTCTCGCCGGCGCCCGACCCGCGCGAGATGGACATGCTGCTCTCCACCGGCGAGCGGATCTCCTGCGCGCTGTGCGCGATGGCCATCAACGACCTCGGCCACCGCGCGATCTCGCTCACCGGCTCCCAGGCCGGCATCGTCACGGACACCTCGCATACGAAGGCAAGGATCCTCGATGTGCGCGCGGATCGCATTCGCACCGCGCTCGACGAGGGCGCCATCGTCCTCGTGGCGGGCTTCCAGGGCGTCTCCACGGCCAAGGACGTCACCACCCTCGGCCGCGGCGGGTCCGACACCACGGCCGTCGCGCTGGCCGCCGCCGTCGGCGCCGACGTGTGCGAGATCTACACCGACGTCGCGGGCGTGTTCAGCGCCGACCCGCGCATCGTCGCCGACGCGCGCAAGCTGCCCGTCGTCTCCTTCGAGGAGATGCTCGAGATGTCGGCCTCCGGCGCCGGCGTGCTGCAGCTGCGCTCCGTCGAGTACGCCCGCAACCACGGCGTGCGCATCCACTGCCGTTCGAGCTTCACCGACGAGCCCGGCACGTTCGTCGTCGGGGAGGAGGAGACAATGGAGCACCCGCTCATCACCGCCGTCACGCACTCCACCGACGAGGCGCGCGTGACGCTGCTCGGCGTCCCGGACCATCCGGGCGTCGCCGGGCGGATCTTCTCCGCGCTGGCCGACGCGAACGTCAACGTCGACATGATCATCCAGAACGAGCCGGTGTCCGAGGGCTCGGAGGCCGACATGAGCTTCACGGTGCCGCGCTCCGATCTCCGCACCGCGCGCGCGACGCTCGAGCCGGTGGTGGCCGACGTCGGCATCCGCGCCATCTCGGAGGATCCCGAGATGGGCAAGGTGTCGGTGGTGGGCGCCGGGATGAAGACGCACCCGGGCGTCGCCGCGAAGGTGTTCGAGACGCTCGGGGCGAATGGCATCAACATCGAGATGATCTCGACGTCGCCGATCAAGATCTCCTGCGTCGTGCGCAGCGAGCACGTGCGCGAGGCGGTGCAGGCGCTGCACGCCGCATTCGCGCTCGGCGACGGCACGATCCAGGCCGAGGACCCGTTCGGGAGGGCAGCATGAGCCGGTACCGCATCGCCGTCGTGGGCGCCACGGGCGCCGTCGGAACCGTCATGCTCAACAAGCTGCGCGAGCGCGACTTCCCGGCGCGCGAGATCGTCCCGTTCGCGTCCGAGCGCTCCGCCGGCCGCGAGCTCGACGGCTTCGGCGTCGTGCAGCCGCTCAGCGACGAGACGATCCAGGGCTTCGACCTCGCCATCTTCTCGGCCGGGGCGACCACCTCGGGCGAGTGGGCGCCGCGCTTCGTCGAGGCCGGCGCCGTCGTCGTCGACAACTCGTCGAAGTTCCGCCGCGACCCGGACGTCCCGCTCGTGGTCTCCGAGGTCAACCCGGAGGCGCTCGAGCGCCACAACGGCATCGTCGCCAACCCCAACTGCTCGACGATGCAGCTGATGGTGGCGCTCAAGCCGATCCACGACGCGGCCGGGCTCGAGCGGCTCGTCGTCTCCACCTACCAGGCCGTGTCGGGAACCGGGGTCAAGGCGGTCGAGGAGCTCGAGGCGCAGACGCACGCCGCCCTGCACGGGATGCCGCTGCCCGAGCCGCAGGTCTATCCGCACCCGATCGCGTTCAACGTGCTGGGCGGCGCCGGGAACTTCCCGGAGGGCGACGACTACACCGACGAAGAGCGCAAGATGATGTTCGAGACGCGCAAGATCCTCGGCGACGAGTCGATCGGCATCTCCGTCACCTGCGCCCGCGTGCCGGTGACCTACTCGCACTCGGAGTCGGTGAACGTCCAGACGCGCGAGCCGATCTCCGTCGAGGACGTGCGGGCGCTGCTCGAGGCGGCGCCGGGCGTCGCGCTCGTCGACGATCCCGCGTCGCACGGGTACCCGACGGCCCGCGACGCCGCGGGTCGCGACGAGGTGTTCGTCGGCCGCCTGCGCAAGGACCCGTCGCACGAGCGCGCGCTGAACCTGTGGGTCGTGTCGGACAACCTGCTCAAGGGCGCCGCCACCAACGCGGTGCAGATCGCCGAAGTGCTGCACGAGCGCGGGCTCATCCGCGCGCGGGCCGCCGCCTGAGCGCCACGGCCTACCGCCGGTGGGCGTCCGCCTGCTCGCGGTGGGCGGCGCCGAAGGGGCCGTCGGGGAAGCGCTGCTCGAGCTCGCGGATGATCTCGTCGGCGTCGCCGTCGAGCACGGTCCCGTCGCCGAGGACGACCACCGGGATCTCGACGGATCCCACCGCGTCGCGCATCTCGTCGCGCTGCTCGCGATGTGCGGCGACCGGGAGCGCCACCCACGGCAGCCCCAGCTCGGTCAGCTTCTCGCGGACGCGGCTCGAGTAGGGGCACCACTCGGCCTGGTAGACCTGGATCTCGGCGTCTGGCATGGGCCCGGGCTGCCCGGCAGCGTCAGCGTCCACGCACGATCGGCGCGGCGGCCAGCTCCTTGCGCCCGCCGGTGACCCCGAGCTTGCGGTAGATGTTGCGCGCGTGGGTGCGGACGGTCTCCAGCCCGAGCTGGAGCTCGTGGGCGATCTGCGCGTTGGAGCGCCCGCGCTGGATGAGCTCGAGCACCTCGGCCTCGCGCGCGCTCAGCAGGTCGGGCCCCGGCTCCGGCGCGCCGCCCGCCGAGCCCGGCATCACGTGCATGCCGCGGGCCGCCAGCGACAGCGACGTCAGCAGGTCGCGCTTGGGCGTGTCCTTGGGGATGACCGCCGTCGCGCCGAAGGCCAGCAGCTGGTTGCACTCGGCGGCGGTGGCCCGGTCGGCCAGCAGCACCAGGCGGGTCTCCGGATGGGCCTCGTGGAGCTGGTTGACCTCGATCGGGGTGCGCAGCGCAGCCAGGTCGAAGACCGCGAGATCGGGCTCGAGCTCCGCCACCGCCGCCTGCAGCGAGTCCATCGGGACGTCGGCGGCGAGCAGCTCGATGCGGTCGTCCTCCGCCAGCACCGCGCGCAGGCCGGCGGCGAGCAGATCGGGGAAGCGTCCGAGCACCACGGCAATCATGGGTGAGGCAACTCTACCCCGGCCGCTCACCCGTGTCTACCCCGTCCCTCACCCGGGATCTTCACCCCAGGATCGTCCCCCGAGGGTGACGACCCGGGCGGCCCGGGGACCGATCATTCTCTCAGCACAGCCGGAACGGGAAACACAGCCCGGCCGGCAGCCCCGGAGGGAGCGGACACCCGAAGGGGCAAGACTTCAACTCGCGCAGCCCAGGGCGCGCGACACAGACTTCCGGGGACGGACTGGGGTACGAACACCGGAAACCGATCGAGCGCCTGGCGGGGCGCTCGATCACTTTAAGGGTCGCGCGGCGCCGCTCAGCCGGCGAGGGCGAAGCTCATGCGCACTTCGGTGCCGCCGCGCGGCGGGTGCTCGACCACCATGCGCTGCGCCAGCCGGCCGGCGATGGAGAGGCCGAGGCCGGCGCCCGGGGAGTCGGGGCGCGGGTTGAGCCCGGCGCCGTCGTCGACGACGCGCACGGTCACCTCCTCGCCGTTGACCGTCGCCATCACCGTGATGCTGCCGTCGTCGGAGTCGGGGAACGCGTGGACCACCGCGTTCGTCACCACCTCGGAGACCGCGAGCGCGACGTCCTGGACCTGCTCGACCGGCATGCCGTTGCGCGCCGCGTACTCGGCGACGGCGTGCCGCAGGCGGGCGACCTCCTCCGGGCCGGGCTTGGCCTTCCAGTAGTTCGACGCCATGCAGACGGCCTTTCCTGGCTGCCGGTGCCGCACGCGTGCGATGTCTCCGCGGGAACGTCCCCGCGGAGACATGCGGCTGATCCGGTTACCAGCCGCCGCCGTCGGCGGCGGCGACGACCGAGGTCGACCAGTCGATGACCGACGTCGGCTTGACCACGTGCTTGTTCATCCCGAGCTCCTTCGGGTCCATCCCGAAGGCGAGCCCGACGAGCTGCGGCAGGTGCAGGATCGGCAGCCCGAGCTCGCGGCCGGCGGCGCGCTCGGCGAGCGGCTGCTGGAGGTCGAGGTTGAGGTGGCACAGCGGGCAGGGCGTGACCAGGCAGTCGGCGTCGGCGTCGATGGCGTCGCCGATGTGGCGGCCCGCCTGCTTGAGCGACGCCGTCTTGTTCATCGTGATGATGGGGAACCCGCAGCACTTGTGGCTGCCGGCGTAGTCGACGACGGTGCCGCCGAGGGCCTCGATCAGCTGCGCCAGGTAGGTGTCGCGCGGCTGCTCGTCGGAGATGTCGAGCCGGTCGCTCGGCCGCACGATGTAGCAACCGTAGAAGGGGCCGACGCGCAGGTTGGTGAGCGGCCGCTTGACCTTCGACACGATGGTGTCGAGCCCGATCTCCTCGACCATCAGCCACAGGAAGTGCTTGTTGGTGATGCCGCGCTCGTAGCGCAGGCCCTCGGGCGCCAGCGTCTCGTTGACCATCTCGCGGTACTCGCCGTTGGCGTCGAGCCGCTGCTGGCACTCCGACTGCGCGCCCTGGCAGGTCGAGCAGATGTTCATCATCATGTCCGCGCCCTCGACCTGCTGGGCGAGCGCGAACGTCCGCGCGTTCAGGGTGTCGGCGAGCTCCTGGTTGTGCTCGGCGATGACGCCGGCGCCGCAGCACGACGCGCGATCGAGCTCGACGAGCTCGATGTCGAGCAGCGGCGCGACCTTCGCCATCGAGCCGTGCAGCTCGGGGGTGAAGCCCCGGCTCACGCAGCCGGGCCAGTAGGCGACCTTCATCGCTTGCAGTCCTTCCGGGTCGAGAGGGTCACGCGTTCGGGCTGCGCTCGGGCGGGGAGGAGGACGCGCTGCCGTGGGCCTGCCCGCCCGAGACGTCGCCGCCGCCGTTTCCGCCGTGGCGGGTGCCCTCGGTCGACGGCTCGTCGTCGGGCTGCACGATGTACAGGTTGAGCTCGAAGCGCTGGTCGCGGTCGGCGACCGTGTCGAAGATCCGCTGCAGCTGCTTGGTGTCCTTGATCTTGTGCGGGAGCATCGCCGCCTTCGGCGTCACCTTGCGCCGCATGAGCGCCTTCGTGATGACCGGCAGCGAGTCCAGCAGCTCCGCGCCCGCCTTCGGGTGGAACTTGCCGAACCACGAGTCGCCGCCGTAGGAGCGCGGCAGCAACTCGGCCTCGTGCAGCAGCCCGCCCTGGCGGACGAGGGTGATGAACGCCTGCTCGTGACGGTGGCCGTTGTTGCGGTCCTCGATGCCGTGGTCGGCGCCGGCGATCCGGCGCAGCCGCATGATCTGGTTCATCGGGGCGACGCCCTTCGGGCACGCCTCGATGCAGTTGAAGCAGTGGGTGCAGTCGTAGATGCCGTGCGGGTCCTCGGAGAGGTCCTTGAGGCGCTCGAACTGCTCGCCGTCGCGCGGGTCGCCCACGAAGCGGTACGCCTTGGCGAGCGCGGCAGGCCCGATGAAGTCGGGGTCGACCTCCATCGAGAGGCAGTCCGAGACGCAGGCGCCGCACTGGATGCAGGCCATCGTCTGCGTGACGTCGACCATCGACTCCTTGGGCACGATGTACTCGCGCTCCGGCGGGTCGCCCTCGGGCAGCAGCCACGGCGTGACGCGGCGGATCTTCTTCCAGTGCACGGCGTCCATGTCCGTGATCAGGTCCTTGATCACGGGCATGTTGCCCATCGGCTCGACGGTGATCGTCTTGCCGTCGGCCGACGACTTCTCGGCCTCCTGCAGGTGCATGTGGCAGGCGAGGCCGGGCCGGCCGTTGATGCGCACGCCGCAGGAGCCGCAGATCGCGGCGCGGCAGGAGCAGCGGATGCCGATCGAGCCGTCGAAGCGGTCCTTGGCCTGCAGGATGCCGTCGAGGACGGAGCGGTGGCCGTCGAGGTCGACGCCGAACTCCTCCCAGTAGGGCGCCTCGCCCGTCTCGGGCAGGTAGCGGCGGATGCGAAGGGTGTACTCGGGCATCAGTACGTGCGCTCCATGGGCTCCCACTGCGTGATGGTCACCGGCGAGTGCGACACCTTCGGCGGGCCGTCGCCGTCACGGTTGAGGTCGATGTGCTTGAGCCACTCGTCGTCGTTGCGCTTGGGGTAGTCCGTGCGGAACTGCGCGCCCCGCGACTCCTTGCGCTCGAGCGCGGCGACGACGATGCACTCGGCCACGTCGAGCATGTACCCGAGCTCGATGGCACCCAGCACGTCCTGGTTGAAAACGGTCCCGCGGTCGTCGATGTAGGCGACCTGGGCCTCCTCCTTGAGGCGGCGCACCGTCCGCTGCGCCTCGAGCAGGCCGGCCTCGTCGCGGAAGACCGCGCACTTCTCGTTCATCATCGTCCCGAGCTCGTCCTTGATCTCCGACACGCGGCGGCCGCCCTTCTCGCGGCCGATGATCGCGTCGATCCAGCGCTGCTCGTCGCGCACGCGGGCGTGCGAGCTGCTCGGCATCACGGTGCCATTGGCCACCTGCGCGGCGTGCTCGCCGGAGCGGCGGCCGAAGATCAGCGTGTCGAGCAGCGAGTTGGCGCCGAGCCGGTTGCCGCCGTGGACCGAGACGCAGGCGACCTCGCCGGCGGCGTAGAGGTTGGGGATCTCGGTCGCGCCGTTCACGTCGGTCTTGACGCCGCCCATGATGTAGTGGCAGCCGGGCTTGATGTGGATCGGCTCGCGGGTGATGTCGACGCCGGCGAAGTCGCGGCCGATGTTGACGATCTCGCGCAGCGCCTCGAGCGTGCGGTTGCGTGGGACCTTGGTGATGTCGAGCGCGACCGTGCCGTCGGGGAAGCCGCGGCCCTCGTTGATCTCGGTCTGCTCGGCGCGCGAGACCACGTCGCGCGAGGCCAGCTCCATCTTGTTGGGCGCGTACTTCTCCATGAAGCGCTCGCCCTGGGCGTTGTAGAGATGGGCGCCCTCGCCGCGCGCGCCCTCGGTGATGAGGATCCCGTTGCCCGCCAGCGTGGTCGGGTGGTACTGGATCATCTCCATGTCCATCAGCGTCGCCCCGAGGCGGTAGGCCTGGGCGATGCCGTCGCCCGTGCAGATGAGCGCGTTGGTGGTCGGCTTGAAGCACTGGCCGGCGCCGCCGGACGCGAGGATGGTCGTCTTGGCGTCGAAGACCTCGAGCCGCCCGTCCTTGATCGAGCGGGCGATCGCCCCGGTGCAGGCGCCGGTGTCGTCCTGCAGCAGCGAGGTGACGAACCACTCCTCGTAGCGGTCGATCTGGGCGTGGTACTTCATGAGCTGCTCGTAGAGCACGTGCAGCAGCGCCTGGCCGGTGATGTCGGCCACGTAGTACGTGCGCGCGGCGGAGGCGCCGCCGAACGCGCGCGTGCCGAGCTTGCCCTCGTCGTTGCGGTGGAAGGTGACGCCCCAGTGCTCGAGTTGCAGCACCTCGTCGGGCGCTTCGCGGCACATGATCTCGATGGCGTCCTGATCGCCCAGGTAGTCGGAGCCCTTGACCGTGTCGAAGGCGTGCGACTCCCACGAGTCGTCGGGGTTCAGCGCAGCGTTGATGCCGCCCGCGGCCGCATTGGAGTGCGAGCGCACCGGGTGGACCTTGCTCATGATCGCCACCGTCGCCCCGGCGCTGGCCGCCGCCAGGGCGGCGCGCTGGCCGGCGAGGCCGGCGCCGATGATGAGGACGTCGTGTGCTGGCATGAGGCGGAAGCCTATCTGTCGCTTTTTTCCGCTGCCCGCTGGGCCACGTCGACGTTAGGGCCTACGATCCGCCGGCCGTGCCCATCGATGAGCGCATTCGCGTCATGGTCGTCGACGACCAGCCCGACGTGCGGTTCCTGGTGCGCGTGATCCTGGGCGATCACGCCGATCTCGAGGTGGTCGCGGAGGCCGCGACCGCGGCCGAGGCGCTCGAGCGCGTGGCCGCCGCCGGCCCCCATGTGGTCACGGTCGACGCCCGCATGCCGATCGTCGACGGCTTCGAGCTCACGCGCGCGCTGCTCGCGCGCCACCCGGCCCTGCGGGTGGCGCTGCTGACCACGGTGGTCGACGCGGACGTCGCGGCCGCGGCCGCGGCGGCGGGCGCGGCGGCGTGCGTGTCGAAGGACGACTTCGACGCCCTCCCGGCCATCGTGCGGCGCTTGGGTACTACCGGCTGAGGCGCCCGCCGGTGCCCGAGTCGTCGCCCGGCGTCCAGGGGCGGTCGCCGTCGTCGTCGCGCGGCTCGCGCTTGGCCATCCCGCGCGAGAGGATGTACGCCGCCGCCAGGACCGTGATCAGGGTCCACGCGCGCTCGGCGCCGAAGCCCTCGTCGACGGCCGCGACGATGCCGACCAGCAACGCCGTGAGCGCGGCGACCAGGAACTCGCTGCGCTGCCAGAAGGGGTAGATGTAGATGCCCGGCCTGCCCTGCTGGGTGATGACGCCGGCGCTCGGGCCACGGTCGGCCTGTTCCGGCGTGGTCTGGCCGCCGGCGAGCGGCCGCGTCGGTGTCGTCGACGTGCCGGGCGCCGGCCCGCTGGGATCCATGCTCACGCGTGACCTCCTGCACTCGGGGAGCGGTCGTCGCCGTCGGCCCTGCCCGCGGCGCGGGCGCGGCAAACGGCGCGCCGCCGCTCAGCCCGGCGCGAGCCGGGTGCGCAGGGCGCGCGTGACCTGCTCGACCGTCACGACGCCGCGCAGGCGCCCGTCGGGGTCGACCGCGGTGAGGGCCCCGAGCCGGCGCAGCGGCTCGGACCCGATCAGGTCCTCCAGCGGCGCGTCGGAGGGGACGCGGCCCTCCGGGTCGGCGCCGGTGATCTCGCGCACGGGCCGCTCGGCGTTGGGCCCGTGCGCGGCCTCGTCCACCGGCCCGCGGTGGGCGCGGCCCAGGTAGTGCCCGTCGGCGTCCACGACGGCGAACCAGTCGTAGCCGTAGCGCAGGAAGAAGTCCTCGTAGGCGCGCAGCGCGGGCGTGTCGGCCGGGATCGCCACGGGCTCGGCGTCCATGATGTCGGCGACGGTGATCCCCTCGAGGCGCTCGTTGAAGGCGGAGTGCACCAGCGCGCCGCGGGCGGACTGGCCGAGCATGTAGCCCAGCACGAGGAACCACAGGCCGTCGAAGGCCTGGCCGACGAGCAGCATGTAGATGCCGAAGCCCATCAGCAGCATCGCGAAGCCGCGGCCGATGCCGGCGGCGGCGCGGGTGGCCCGGTTGCGGTCGCCGGTGACCTTCCAGACGAGCGCGCGGGCGATGCGGCCGCCGTCGAGCGGGTAGGCCGGCACGAGGTTGAACACGAGCAGCACGATGTTGATCGACACCACGATCGAGAACAGCTGCATCGCGACCGAGACCTCGGCGCTGGCGGCCAGGGTCGCCGCCTCCTCGAGCGACGTGATCCCGCCGACGATCGCGGCGGCGCCCGCGGCCACCGCGATCACGATCACCGTCCCGAGCGGCCCGGCCGCGGCGACGCGGAACTCCGCGCCCGGGGTGGTGGGCTCCGAGCGCATCTTCATCAGCCCGCCGAACAGGAACAGGTCGATGCCGTCGACGCCGATCCCCTCGCGCCGGGCCGCGAGCGCGTGCCCGAGCTCGTGGAACACGATCGAGGCGAAGACCAGGAACGCGGCCGCGACGGCCGTCACGTAGGCGACGGTGTCGGAGCCGTCGAGGGTGCGCTTGAACGAGCCCTGGAACCAGAAGATGGCCAGGAACAGGATCAGGAACCAGCTGTAGTCCACCCCGATCCTGATGCCGAACAGGCGCACGAGCTGCAGGGATCCGCGACGGGCCGTCATCGCCTCAACTGTGACAGCATCGCGCGCCCATGGCCAAGATCAAGGTGAAGACCCCCCTCGTCGAGCTCGACGGGGACGAGATGACCCGGATCATCTGGTCCTTCATCAAGGACCAGCTGATCCTGCCCTACGTCGACGTCGAGCTGAAGTACTACGACCTCGGCATCGAGCATCGCGACGCGACCGACGACCAGGTGACGGTCGACGCCGCGAACGCCATCAAGGAGTACGGCGTCGGCGTGAAGTGCGCCACGATCACGCCGGACGAGGCGCGCGTGGAGGAGTTCGGCCTCAAGCGCATGTACCGCTCGCCCAACGGCACGATCCGCAACATCCTCGGCGGCGTCATCTTCCGCGAGCCGATCGTGATCTCGAACGTCCCGCGCCTGGTGCCGGGCTGGACGAAGCCGATCGTCATCGGCCGTCACGCCTTCGGCGACCAGTACCGCGCCGAGGACACGAAGATCCCCGGCAAGGGCAAGCTGACGCTCACGTTCGCGCCGGCCGACGGCGGCGAGCCGCAGGTCATCGACGTCTTCGACTTCCCCTCGAGCGGCGTGGCGCTGGCGATGTACAACCTCGACGACTCGATCCGGGACTTCGCGCGCGCGTCGATGCGCTACGGCCTCGACCGCGGCTTCCCGGTCTACATGTCGACCAAGAACACCATCCTCAAGGCCTACGACGGCCGCTTCAAGGACCTCTTCCAGGAGGTCTACGAGGCGGAGTTCAAGGCGGAGTTCGAAGCGGCCGGCCTCACGTACGAGCACCGGCTGATCGACGACATGGTGGCCGCCGCGCTGAAGTGGGAGGGCGGCTACGTCTGGGCGTGCAAGAACTATGACGGCGACGTGCAGTCCGACACGGTCGCGCAGGGCTTCGGCTCGCTGGGGCTGATGACGTCGGTGCTGATGACGCCGGACGGCCGGACGGTGGAGGCCGAGGCCGCGCACGGCACGGTCACCCGCCACTTCCGCCAGCACCAGCAGGGCAAGCCGACCTCGACGAACCCGATCGCGTCGATCTTCGCGTGGACGCGGGCGCTGTCGCACCGCGGCCGGATGGACGGCACGCCGGACGTCAGCGCGTTCGCCGAGACGCTCGAGCGCGTCTGCATCGAGACGGTCGAGAGCGGCAAGATGACCAAGGACCTCGCCCTCCTGGTGGGCGGCGACCAGGGCTTCCTCACCACGCAGGAGTTCCTGGCCGCGATCGACGAGAACCTGCAGAAGGAGATGAAGGCCTAGATGCCCAACGTCGCCAAGGTCGCCGTCACCGGCGCCGCCGGCCAGATCGGCTACGCGATCCTGTTCCGGATCGCCTCGGGCCAGATGCTCGGCCCCGACACCAAGGTCCACCTCAACCTGCTGGAGATCCCGCAGGCGGTCAAGGCCGCCGAGGGGACGGCGCTCGAGCTGTTCGACTGCGCGTTCCCGCTGCTGGCCGGCGTCGACATCCACGACGACCCCAAGCAGGCGTTCGACGGCGTCAACGTCGCGCTGCTGATCGGCGCGCGGCCGCGTTCGAAGGGGATGGAGCGCGCAGACCTGCTCGAGGCCAACGGCGCGATCTTCAAGCCGCAGGGCGAGGCGCTGAACGCGCACGCGGCCGACGACGTCCGCGTGCTGGTGGTCGGCAACCCGGCCAACACCAACTCGCTGATCGCGCGCCACCACGCGCCCGACATCCCCGCCGAGCGCTTCACCGCGATGACGCGCCTCGACGAGAACCGCGCGGTCGCCCAGCTCGCGCAGAAGCTCGACGTCGGCGTGGAGGACATCCAGGACCTCGTGGTCTGGGGCAACCACTCGCCGACGATGTTCCCCGACCTGTTCAACGCGAAGGTCAACGGGGAGCGCGCGGCCGACCAGGTCGACCGCGACTGGTACGAGAACGAGTACATCCCGCGCGTCGGCAAGCGCGGCGCCGAGATCATCGAGGCGCGCGGCGCCTCGTCGGCGGCGTCGGCGGCCAACGCCGCGGTCGACCACATGCGCGACTGGGTGCTGGGTGCCGACGGCCTGCGCTCGATGGTCGTGCCCTCCACGGGCGCCTACGGCATCGAGGAGGGCCTGCAGTGCTCGCTGCCCGTGCGCTGCTCGGGCGGCTCCTACGAGATCGTCGAGGGCCTCGAGGTCGACGAGTTCGCGCAGTCGAAGATCGACGCGACCGTGAACGAGCTCAAGGAGGAGCGCGACGCGGTCCGCAAGCTCGGCCTGATCTGAACCGGACGCCGAACGTCCCGCCGTCCGTGCTGGAGCACGGACTGCGGGACGTTCGTGCGGTTATTTGGCTTCGCGGACGTGCCAGCCGCGGCCGGACTTCGTGACCAGGCCCTGCTCGGCGAGGTCGGGCATCACGCGATAGAGGTAGTTCTGCTTGATCCCCATCGCCTCGGCGAGCTCGGGGATGGTGATGCCCGGGCGGTTGCGGACGAGGTCGAGCGCCTCGGCTCCGCGCGTGCCGGAGCCCTTGGGGCGGCCGCGGCGCCCGCTGCCGGAGCCGGAGCCGGAGCCGCGCCGCGTGCCGGAGGAGCGGCGGGCGGGCGTGCTGCGCGCCGACGCGCCGTTGCCGCCGCCGTCCTCGACGCCGGCGAGCGCGCGCTCGGCGGCCTCGAGCCGGTGGAACTCGTCGACGAGCGGCTTGAGTTCTTTGAGACGCGCCTGGATCTCCTTGCGCTTCTCCGACAGAAAATCACTCAACTGTTTTCATCCTTTCGGTGTTAACCCCGCCGCATCCGAGTATGGGGGTTAACCGTCAGGATTCCAAGAGTTGCTTGAGTTTGTGCAACGAAGCGTTCGCCTCGCGCTCCGGCAGGCCGCCCACCAGCACGCGGCTGGCGGCGGCTCCGAGCGGTCCGCCGGGGGCCTTGAACTCGTTTGAGTAATAGAAATCGGTGCCGCCGTCACCGTCGTCCTGAAGGTCATAGACGGTCCGCGCATATGAGTGCATCGGGCCGCGCCCCAACCACTCCGCGTGACGCCCCGGCCGCACCGCCGCCAGCTCCCACTTAACCTTGAAGTTCGCGCCGCGCAGGCACAGCGTCTGCTCCATGCGCATGCCCGGGCGCGGCGGGCCGTCGTCGGCCTTGTGCACGCGCCGGTGGATGGTCACCCAGTCGTCGAAGCGCTGCGGGTCCATCACCACCTCCCACACCCGCTCCGCGGGCGCGGCGATGTGGATGTGCACCTTGACCTGCGTCACCGGGCCCGCACCTCCTCCACGGCCTCCCAGTCGCGCAGCGCGCGTTCGACGGCCGCGTCGAAGGAGTGCAGCCGCACGCCGAACGCCGCGGCGGCCTCGTCGTCGCGCGGAAGCAGGTCGCTCTCGAGCGACTCCATCAGCGGCCCGATCAGCCCGGCGTCCTCGCCGGCGACCGCCGCCGCGACCACGGACGCGATCGGCGTCAGCGAGAAGCCGAGCCCGACGCTGGGCCGGCTGACCAGCATCCGGTCGGCGATCCGCTCGATCATCTCGCCGTAGCTCAGCACGTCCGGGCCGCCGATGTCCCACGAGCGGCCGCCGAGCGCCGCCGGCGCGGTGGCCGCCGCCGCCAGGAGGTCGAGCACGTCGCGGCCGTCGATCGGCTGCGTGCGGTGCTCGCGCCAGGCCGGCAGCGCCATCACCGGCAGCCGCTCGATCAGGCGCACGAGGAAGCGGAAGGAGCGCGACGTGGCCGAGATCACGATCGACGCGCGCAGCGCGATCGACCCGGGCACCGCGTCGAGCAGCGCCGTCTCCACCGCCAGGCGGGAGCGCAGGTGGCGCGACGCGGCGTGGCCCTCGGGCAGCAGCCCGCCGAGGTAGACGACGCGGCCGACGCCGGCCGCTCGCGCCGCCGCGGCGAAGTTCTCCGCCGAGCGGCGCTCGTCGGCCTCGAAGCGCGCGTCGGCCGCCGCGCCCTCCATCGAGTGGATGAGGTAGTAGGCGACCTCGACGCCGTCGAGCGCCGGCTCCAGGCCGCGCCCGCTGACCGCGTCGCCCTCGACGACGTCGGCCACGTCCACCGTCACCCGCGCGGCGTCGCGCGTGAAGCCGCGCAGCTCGTGGCCGTCGGCGGCGAGCCGGGGCGCGAGCGCGGCGCCGATGGCGCCCGTGATGCCGGTGACGAGGATCCGCATGGGCGGTCCTCCTACCCATAGCGGGTGGCGGGGAGGCGGAGCCGTCAGCCGTACAGCACGACGTCGAGCGACCGCGGGCCGTGGACGCCGAGCATCATCCGCTGCTCGATGTCGGCGGTCCGGCTCGGGCCGGCGGCGAAGACCACGTTCCCCGCGGCGGCACCCTCGCCGAACCAGCGCGCGAGCGCCTCGGCCTGCGTGCGCACGAGGTCGCCGCGCAGCAGCAGGGCGACCTGCCGGTCGGGCAGCAGCCCGGCAGCGCGCGGGCGGCCGCGGCGGTGGGCGAAGCCGATGGCACCCGTCTCGGCCACTCCGACATCCGCCACGATCAGCGACACCTGGGCTCGCTCGGGCGGCGCCTCGAGCTCGGCGATGCCGTCGAGCACCGGGTCGGCCCAGCGGGCCACACCGGCGCCGGCGACCAGCGATCGAGCGGTGTCGCGCGCATCGCGCAGGCTGCGGACCTCGTAGAGCGCGCCGCCCAGCGCTTCCAGCCGTGCCCGGAAGTCACCGACCACGTGCGCGCCTCCAGCGGGCGTGGAACGGGACGCGTGCGGGCGCCGGAGCGTCGCGCTCCTGCGTCCAGCCGGCGAACGGCCCGGGCGCCCGGTCCAGCCAGCCCTCGCCGCTTGCCGCCGCACGCCACAGCGGCGCGAGCGCGCGACCGGCGGTCGCGGCCGTCGCGCGGTAGGACGCCGGTCGCGACCACAGCCGCGCCCAGCCCTCCCAGAAGGCGCGCTCGGCTGCGTCGGGCGCCGCGCGGTGCGCGTGCGCGCGCAGCGTCACCAGGTGGTCGTCGAGCGGGATCCCGACGGGGCAGGCCTCGGTGCACGCGCCGCACAGCGACGACAGCCACGGCAGCTCGTTGGACGGCGGCGCCGACGTCTCGAGCGCGGGGGTGATCACCGCGCCGATCGGCCCCGGGTACGCGGCGCCGTACGCGTGACCGCCGATCTGCCGGTACACCGGGCACGCGTACAGGCAGGCGCCGCAGCGGATGCAGTGCAGCGCGCTCTCGAGCGGCGTGTCGCGCAGGGCCGAGCGCCCGTCGTCGACGAGCACGACGTGCAGCTCCTCCGGGCCGTCGTCGCCGTCGCGCGCCGGCCCGGTGATCAGCGACGTGTACGTCGGCGCGCGCTTGCCGTGCGCCGCCAGCGCGAGCATCTGGATCATGTGCGCCGCGGCGTCCCAGTCGCGCAGCACCTTCTCGATGCCGACGACCGCGATGTGCACGCGCGGCAGCGACGTGCACATGCGGATGTTGCCCTCGGATTCGACCAGCACGAGCGTCCCCGTCCCGGCGATCAGGAAGTTGCCGCCCGTGATGCCGACGTCTCCCGCCAGGAAGGCCTCCCGCAGCGCCCGCCGCGCGTAGCCGACCAGGCCGCGGGTGTCGGCCGGGTCGAGCCGCTCGCCCGCGCGCGCGGAGAACAGCCCGGCCACCTGCTCGGCCGACAGGTGCACGGCCGGCGCCAGGATGTGCGACGGGCGGTCGCCGAGCAGCTGCACGATCCACTCCCCGAGGTCGGTTTCCACCGCCTCGATCCCGGCCGCCTCGAGCGCGCCGTTGAGCCCGATCTCCTCGCCGAGCATCGACTTGGACTTGATCGCGCGCCGCAATCCCCGCTCGGCGCACAGCCGCACGGCGGTGCGTGTGGCGTCGGCGGCGGTGGGCGCGTGGTGCACGTGGCCGCCGGCGGCGGTCAGGCGCTCCTCGAAGCGCTCGAGCAGGTCGGGCAGGTGGCGGATCGCGTCGTCGCGCAGCGCCTGCGCCCGCGCGCGCCACCGCGGCCAGTCGACGTCGCGGTGGGCGTTCTCGCGCCCCGCCTGCCAGTTGGCGGCGGCGCGGTGCAGCGTGTCGACGACCGCCGGGTCCGGCTCCCGGCGCGGCCGGTGCACCACCCTCACAGGCGGCCCTCCGGCTCGAGCAGGTCGACCAGGTGGTGCACGCGCAGGTCGAGGCCGCGCCGGCGCGCCCGGCCCTCGAGGTGCATCAGGCATCCCGGGTCGGTCGAGACGATCGCGCGCGCGCCGGCCGCGAGGGCGCGGTCGAGCTTCTCGTCGGCCATCGCCGCCGACACCTTCGGGACCTTGACGGCGAACGTCCCGCCGAAGCCGCAGCAGAGATCGGCGCGTTCCACCGGCACCACGCGGCAGCCCTGCACGCCGCCGAGCAGCCGCCGCGCGGCGCCCGCCGCCCCGAGCCCGCGCAGCAGGTGGCACTCGTCGTGCCAGGCCACCGGCACGGGCTCGGCGCCGTCCGCGAGCGGATAGCGCCCGCCGACGTCGTCGCGGCCCAGGTCGCGGACCACGAACGTGGGGAGGTCGACCACGCGCTCGCCCACGGCGGCGGCGCGAGGGTCGTCGCCGACCAGCCGGCCGTGGGCGTGGCGGACCATGTGCACGCACGACCCGAACGGCGCCACGATGGGACCGTCGGTGGCGGCGAAGGCGTCGAGGAAGGCGCGCGCCACGCGCTGGGCGGCGTGCGGGTGGCCCGAGTTCAGCGCGGGCTGCCCGCAGCACGTCTGGCCCGCCGGGAACCGCACCTCGCATCCGAGCCGCTCGAGCAGCGCGACCGTCCGCTCGCCCACCTCCGGATAGGCGAGGTCGACGAGACAGGTGACGAAGAGCTGCACGCGCACGGCCGCCGAAATCGTCGCTGATTGCGGCTTCGCCGTCCCGCATCCAGCGCGTTTCGGGCGTGAAAGGGGGGACTTTGCGGGAAGGACACGAAAACGCAGCGTTTTGCGGCAATGGTCGTTGCACGGCTGCGCCTGCCTCGCTTTGCTTGCCTCGTTCCGTAGGACGGATGGCGAGACAAGGAGCCCAGGTTGCCGGTGCAGGTCCGTAAGCAGTGCAAGGTGTCGTGTGAGGACTGCTTCTTCAGGCAGAACCTCCTGTGCGCGCTGCAGGAGGACGAGCCGTGCACCACGTTCCGGCCGAACCATCCCGACGGGCTGCGGCCGCCGCGGCAGATGCGCTTCGTGTTCCGCCAGGAGCGTCGCCGCCAGTCGGCGTGGGCGTTCCCGGACGCCGCGCAGCAGGCCGCGCTGCACGCGTAGCCCGCCGCACACGGCGCGGGTAGAGTCCGCGCCCGGCGCCGGAACGGCCTCCGGCCCGCACCCGAACCGGAGAGCGAGGCAAGCGTGCGCGTCACCGTGCTGGGCAAGTCGCCGTCCTGGCAGGACGCCGGCGGCGCGTGCAGCGGCTACCTCGTGCAGGACGGCGAGACCACGCTGCTGCTCGACTGCGGCAACGGCGTCTTCGCGAAGCTTCGGCGCTGGGTCGACTACCTCGACGTCGACGCGGTGGTGATCTCCCACCTGCACGCCGACCACTTCCTCGACCTCGTGCCGTACAGCTACGCGCTCACGTACGCGCCGCGCCAGCAGCCGGTTCCCGTGCACATCTGGCCCGGCACCGACCACCCCGCGCGCCCCGCGCTGCACGTGCCGCGCGGCGGCCGCGAGACCTTCCGGCGGGTGGTCGGCGCGTGGGGCGACGAGGCGCTGATCGAGAACGCGTTCGACCTGCGCGAGTACGACGCGGCCGACGCGATCGAGGTCGGGTCGCTGCGCGTGCGCTTCCACGCCGTCCCGCACTACCTGCCGACGCACGCGATCGAAGTGGCGTCGGCCGGCGGCGGGCGCGTCACCTACGGCGCCGACTGCTCACCCAACGACGCGCTCGTGGAGTTCGCGCGCGACACCGACCTGCTGCTGATCGAGGCGACCCTGCCGCGCCCCGAGCGCACGGGCGTGCGCGGGCACCTGACGCCGGGCGAGGCCGGCGAGCACGGCCGCGCCGCCGGCGCGCGGCGCCTGGTTATCACCCACGTCTCGGACGAGCTCGGCGAGCGCTGGGCGCGCGACGAGGCGGAGAGGACCTTCGGCGGCCCGGTCGAGGTGGCGCGCGAGGGCGCCGTATACACGCTCTGAGCCGCGGTCATGCATCTGACCGATGCGGTCACGGAAGGGCGACCGCTTGACGTTGCTCTGTTGAAGATGTCCACGCAAGCGCACCTTCACCTGCGCGTCACCGACCGCGATCGCGAACGCGCCGCGTCGGCGATTCGTGTCGCCGCTGGCGAGGGCGCGCTTTCCGTCGAGGAACTCGACCAGCGCTTGTCGGCCGCCTACTCCGCCGTCACCCGTGCCGATCTCGTTCATCTCGTCAGCGATCTCCCCGGATCCGGCGCCGCTGCGGCCCCCGGCCCGGCAGGGGTCGAGTCTCTGGAGCCGTCCCGGTTCTGGATCTGGGCGCTGATCCCGATCGTGGGCGCCGGAAGCTGGGTCCACGCGGCCTTCATCACGCGCGAGACGCGCTACTGGACGCTCGCCGCGATCTACTCCGTGCCGCTCTTTCTGGCCATGATCACGACACCGGAGACCGACGACGAGCTGCCCGGCTGGGCCACGGCCATCTGCGCCGCCTTCTGGATCGTGAACGCGATCCACGCCTGGACGGAGCGGCCTGCGCTCGAGCGCCGCCGCGCCGCTCGCTCCGCCGATCGCTGACCGACGGTTCGCCTGAGACTCGAGCGACGGCAGCGTGGCAGCCGACCTGCCCCGCAACGCGTCGTTGAACAGGTCCCGCAGCTGGACGGATTGCCGGGTTTGAGTCCTCGCGTCGCGGTGCCGATCACAGGTTGGTGGAGCCCACGGCGACTCCTGGCACGGTCACGGACGGGGTGCGACTGCTGTCGCACCGGCCGTCCGTGCTGTTCAAGGTCGAGCACCACGCGACCGAGCCGGCGGAGGGCGACGTCGCCGTCGAGGGCGTCGTGCTGTCGGGACCGGGCTGGGGCGAGCGCCTGCGCGAGCTGATGGCGTCGCTCACGTACGCGGAGCGCGCGTGCCTGTTCGCGGTGCGGCTCGACGACGCGGCCGGGCTGCCGCTGCCCGCCAAGACGCTGCTCGACCGCGCGCGCACCGACTGGTTTCCGAAGTTCCTGTCGCAGGGGCAGATGGCGCCCGTCTTCCAGCCGATCGTCGACCTCGGCGACGGCCGGGTGCACGGGCGCGAGGCGCTCGTGCGGGGGCGCATTGGCAAGGTCGACGTGCGCGGCGCCGAGTTGCTCGAGGCCGCCGAGGCGCACGACGCGCTGTTCTCGTTCGACGCGCGGGCGCGCGCGGCCGCGCTCGAGGCCGGGCTGCCGCGGCTGCCCGAGGGCGAGGTGCTGTTCGTCAAGCTCGACCCGCGCGCGGTCATCGACGTCGACGGGTCGCTGCGCAGCGTGTGGCCGGTGGTGGAGAGCTGCGGCGCGGCCCCGGAGGCGGTGGGCCTCGAGCTGATGGGCGCGGAGCGCTTCGGCGACCTGTCGCTGCTCGAGGCGCTCGTCGCGGCGCACCGCGAGCAGGGCGCCGTCATCTCGCTCGACGACCTGTCGGCGGGTACGGGATCGCTGCGCGTGCTCGAGGTGCTGCGCCCGGCGGTGGTCAAGCTCTCCCAGCACCTGTGCAAGGGCCTCGACGCGTCGCCCGCGCGCCGGCACCTGGTGGCGGCGCTCGTCGAGGTCGCCCACGAGCTCGACGCGCGCGTCGTCGCGGTCGGGATCGAGCGCGACTCCGAGCTCGAGCAGGTGCAGGCGCTGGCGGTCGACTTCGGCCAGGGCTTCTACCTCGGGCAGCCGACCGAGGAGATGCTGCCGGTCGAGGCGCGCCTGGTCGTTCCGGCCGGCTAGCTGTCCCGCTCACGCACTTAGTGAACAGGTGAAGTAGGAGACGTCCGGTCTCCGTCAGACGCTGCGAGGTGCGAACCAACAGCAGCTCGTTAGGAGACCGGACATGGAAGACCGTAGGTGCAAGCTCGGACTGCAGGGCAGGCTCGAGTTGATCGAGTTGATCAGCGCGGGCGCGACGTTCAGGGCCGCCGCGGCGGCCCTGGGCGTTGCGCCCGCGACGGCGCACCGCTGGTGGGTGCGTTGGCAGCAGGCCAGCGACGCCGAGCGGGCTTCGCTGGGGTGTCTGCGGACGCGCTCGACGCGTCCGAAGTCGTGTCCCTGGGCTCTGAATGCCGACGCCGAGCAGAAAATCCTGCGGGCGCGCGAGCGGACGAACTGGGGGCCGATGCGGCTCGCCGCGTTGACCGGCCGGCATCGCTCGACGATCTGGAAGGTGCTCCACCGTCACGGCCAATCGCGCCGGCGGCGCGGGCAGCGGCAGACGTTCAAGCGCTTTGAGTGGAGCCAGCCCGGGGCGTTGCTGCACATCGATGCCTACTCGGCGCCGAAGTTCCTCGAGCCCGGTCATCGCGTCACCGGCGACCGCGATCAAAACGGCCGCGCCCGCGGCCTCGGCAAGACCGTCGTGATCGCCGTCCAGGACGACCACAGCCGCCTCGTCTACGCCGAGCTGCACAGCGCAGAGAACGCCGACAACGTTTCGATCACCCTCAAGCGCGCCGCCGCCTGGATGCGCGACCAGGGCTGCGGCCCCGTCGAGGCAGTGATGAGCGACAACGCCTACTGCTACACGAAAAGCCCGAAGTTCCAGGCCGTTCTCGACGAACTCGGCGCCCGTCACATCCGCATCCCGCCCTACACGCCGCGCTGGAACGGCAAGATCGAACGCTTCTTCGGCACCCTCGAAGACGAATGGGCTCACGGCCGCGTCTGGCCCAACTCCGCCACCCGCGACCGCGCCCTGTCGTCGTTCATCCGATACTTCAATCGCTACAGGCCCCACAGCGCCGCCGGCGGCCGACCTCCCACCACCCGCGTTCACCAACTCCGCGGGCAGGACA
>DATLGB010000162.1:0-29314 GCA_035540675.1 Solirubrobacteraceae bacterium
CAGTGCCGGAGGAGGGACTCGAACCCCCGACACGCGGATTATGATTCCGCTGCTCTAACCGACTGAGCTACTCCGGCGGGGGAGCGGAAGACTAGCGCGCGCGTGCGCATGTGAGGAAGCGCACAGACGACCTGGTTGCAAAAGGCAACGATGCGCGCATGAGCCGCCGCACCGCCGCCATCCTCGTCGCCTGCGGGGGCGCCTACCTGGCGTTCCTGGACACGACGATCGTCAACACGTCCTTCCCGGACATCGCGGCCTCGTTTCCCGAGGCGACCCGGTCGGACCTGAGCTGGATCCTCGACGCGTACTTCATCGTGGTGGCGGCGCTGCTGGTGCCGGCCGGCGCCCTCGGCGACCGGCTCGGCCGCAAGCGGCTGTTCCTGGGTGGCGTGATCGCGTTCGTGCTGACCAGCCTCGTCTGCGCGGTCGCGCCGACGTGGGAGCTGCTGGTGGCGGGCCGCGTGCTGCAGGCGATCGCGGCCGCGGTCATGGTCCCGGTGTCGCTGGCGCTCGTGCTGCCGCTGTTCGCGCTCGAGCGGCGCGCGACCGGCGTCGGGCTGTGGGGCGCGGCCGCCGCGCTCGCCGCCGCCTCCGGGCCACCGCTCGGCGGCCTGCTGGTGGAGGTGGCCGACTGGCGCTGGATCTTCCTGGTCAACCTGCCGCTCGGCCTGCTGGCGGTGGCCGCCGGCCGGCGCGTGCTCGACGAGAGCCGCGACGAGGCGGCCACCGGCCTGCCGGACCTGCCGGGCTCGGCGCTGTCCGCGTTCGGCCTCGGCGCGCTCGCGCTGGGCATCGTCGAAGGCCCGTCGTGGGGCTGGGGGTCGCCGGAGGTGGTCGGGTGCTTCGCCGCGGCCGCCGTCCTGCTGGCGATCGTCGCCCGCCGCTGCACGCGTCACCCGCGCCCGGTGGTCGACCCGTCGCTGATGGCCATCGCGTCCTTCCGCCGGGCCAACGTCGGGAACCTGCTGTTCTCGATGGGCTTCTTCAGCGCCATCCTCGGCAACATCCTGTTCCTGACGTCCGTGTGGCGCTACAGCGTGCTCGACGCGGGGCTGGCCACCGTGCCCGGGCCGCTGCTGGCGGCGTTCGTGGCGGGACCGGCGGGCCGGCTGGCGGACCGCTTCGGCCACCGCGCGGTGATCGTGCCCGGCGCGCTGATCTACGCGGCCGCCCTGCTCGTCCTGCGCGGCGCCGGGCTCGAGCCCGACTACGTGGGCACGTGGCTGCCGGGGATGCTGCTGGCGGGCCTCGGCATCGGCCTCGCCTATCCCGCGCTCGGGTCGGCCGCCGTGTCGGAGATCGAGCCGGAGCGCTTCGCGACCGCCGGCGCGGTCAACGGCGCCTTCCGGCAGATCGGCGCCGTGCTCGGGACGGCGATCCTGGTGGCGATCGTCGGCGAGCCGGCGACGCTGGCGGCGGCGGAGGCCGTCGCCGGCGAGGCGTACGTCTTCGGCGCGATCGCGTCGGTCGCCGCGGCCGCGGTGGCGCTGGCGCTGCCGCGGCGGCGGGCGCTGGCCGCGCCGGCGCCCGTGCCCGCCTGACCCGTAGTGTCCGGGCGCGGGTGACCCCGCGCGTCATCACGAGCCGCTACCTGCAGACCAGCGCCACCGTGCTGGGCGGCGGCGCGCTGCTCGTGGACTCGCCCTACTTCCCGGACGAGCTGGACGCGCTGGCGGCGGCCGCGGCGCCGGGGGCGCGCCTGTTCGCCACCCACTCGCACTACGACCACCTGATGGGCCGGCTCGCGCTGCCGGACGCGCCGCTGCTGGCCGGTGCCTCGACCGTCGCGGCGGTGCGGCGCGAGCCGGAGCGGCCGGCGCGCGAGCTGGCCGAGGAGGACGCGCGCACGTACGTGCGCCGCGCGCGCCCCCTGCACGTGGCCGACATCGCGTTCGCCGAGGGGCTCGAGCTGATCGACGCGCCGGGCCACACCGGCGACGGGAGCGCCCTCGTCTGGCCCGAAGACGGGGGGGTGCTGTGCTGCGGCGACTACCTGTCCGACGTCGAGATCCCGCTGCTGTCGTGGGCGGGGTCGCTGCCCGACTACCACGCGACGCTGGACCGGCTCGAGGCGGTGCTGCCGCGCGTCGGGCTGGTCGTGCCCGGGCACGGGACGCCGACCGGCGCCGGCGGCGCGCGCCGGCGCCTCGCGCAGGACCGGGCGTACCTCGAGACGATCCCCGCGGGCGATCCCGACCGGCCGCTGCCGCCGGGGCGCGACACGCCGCGCCAGCGCGAGATCCACCGCGCGAACCTCGAGCGCCACGGCGGCGCCGGCTAGTCCCAGCTCGCGCGGCCGTCGCCCGCGATCGGTATCGCCGGGCCGAGGAAGCGCGGCGACGGCTCGAACAGCCCGTCGCGCGCGCCCTTCACGCGGGCGAGCACCTCGCGCATCGAGGCCGTGCGACCCCACCGGCCGTAGCCGCCGGGGCGGTCGGCCGCCACGCCGCCGGCGCGCAGCCCGGCGCGCCGTGCCAGCCACACCGCCCTCGGGACGTGGAAGGCCTGGGTGACCACGACGACCGACCGCGCGCCGAACACGCGCCGCGCGCGGACCGACGAGTCCCACGTGTCGAAGCCGGCGTGGTCGGTGAAGACGTCGCGCGCCGGCACCCCGAGCTCGAGCGCGCGGCGGCGCATCGCGTTGACCTCGTCGTAGCCGCGCGTGCCGTGGTCGCCCGACAGCAGCAGCTTGCGCACGCGCCCGGCGCGGTGGAGCGCGACGGCGGCGCGGATGCGGTCGTCGAGCATCGCGGTCGGGCGCCCGTCCGGGTGCACGCGCGCGCCGAGCACGAGCGCGGCGTCCGCCTCGCGCGGCGGCGCGCCGCGGCCGCCGAGCAGGACGAGGGCGTTCGCGGCGGCCAGGGCCGCGACGCCCGCGGCCGCCAGCGCGCAGAGCAGGACGACGACGCGGCGCACGCGGCAAGCGTACGGCAGGATCCGGGCGTGCTGCTGGCCGTCCCCAACGTTTCCGAGGGCCGCGACGCCGCCGTGCTGGAGGCGATCGGCGCCGCGTTCGCCGCCGGCGGCGCGCGGTTGCTCGACGTCCACACCGACCCCGACCACCACCGCAGCGTCTTCACGCTGGCCGGCGAGCCGGGACGGCTGGCCGCGGCCGTGGTGGCGGGCGCGCGCGAGGCGGTGGCGCGCATCGACCTCGCGCGCCACGACGGCGTCCACCCGCGCGTGGGCGCGATCGACGTGGCACCGATCGTGCACCTGACCGACGCCGACCGGGGCGCCGCCGCCGCGGAGGCGCTCGTGCTGGCGGACCGCCTCGGCCACGAGCTGGCGCTGCCGGTCTACCTCTACGGCGCGCTCGCGGGCGGCCGCACGCGCGCGCAGCTGCGCCGGCCGGGGGCGCTCCACGGCCTGCGGCCGGACTTCGGGCCGGCCACGCTGCACCCGACCGCCGGCGCCGTGTTGGTCGCCGCGCGGCCGCCGCTCGTCGCGTTCAACGTCGAGCTGGCGCCGCCGGCGACCCTGGCCGACGCGCGGCGCATCGCCGCCCTGATCCGCGAGGGCGGCGCGGAGGGACTGCCCGCCGTGCGGGCGCTCGGCCTCGAACTGGCGAGCAGCGGCGCGATCCAGGTGTCGACGAACATCGAGGACCACCGCCGCGCGACGCCCGCCGACGTCGTCGCGGCGATCCGCGCGCACGCGGCCGTCGCGCGCGCGGAGCTCGTCGCGCTCGCCCCGGCGGCGGCGTTCGCCGGCTTCCCCGGCGACGTTCCCATGCCTGGCTTCGACCCGGCGCGCCATCTCATCGAGCACGCTCTCGCGCGCGACGTAGACTGAGGCGGCGATGGCCCAGACGAAGCGAAAGCGCCGCAACAAGCACCGTGGAAACGCAGTCGGGGTCGTCGAGGCCCGCGGCCGCACGAGCAAGCCGCGCGACGACGCGCCGCGCGCGTCCGGGCGCGCCCCGGCCGGCCGCGGCGGCCGCACGCCGCGGCCCGCGACCTGGAAGAGCGCGGCGCTGAAGGCCGCCTTCGGCGCGATCGTCCTGTTCGCGTTCGCGCGCCTCGGGGTCCTCGGCTCGGAGTCGACGACCAGCAGCGCCGCCACGCTGGCGGTGATGGCGATGGTCTTCTACACGCCGATCATGTTCTTCACCGACCGCTTCATCTACGAGCGCCGGCAGAAGCAGATGAACAAGGCGGGCCAGGGCCGCCGCTGATGGACGTCCGCATGTTCACGGTCGGGCCGGTGCAGGAGAACTGCTTCTTCGCCCGCCGCGACGGCGCGCCGGAGGCGATCGTCGTGGATCCGGGGGACGAGGCGGACAGCCTGCTGGCGGCGGTCGAGCAGCTCGGCCTCGACGTCAAGGCGATCCTGCTCACGCACACCCACTTCGACCACGTCGGCGCCGTGGCGCCGCTCGCGCGGGCGACCGGAGCGCCCGTCTGGTGCCCGGAGATCGAGCGCGACGTGCTGGCGAACATCAACTCCTACGTCCCGTGGCCGGGGTTCGGGCCGTTCGAGGACTACGAGGCCGACCACCTCGTCGCCGGCGGCGAGACGCTCGAGCTCGCGGGCTTGTCGATCGACGTGATCTTCACGCCCGGGCATTCGCCGGGCCACGTCTCCTACTCGATCGCCGACGAGCAGGCGCTGTTTTCCGGCGACGTGCTCTTCGAGGGCTCCATCGGCCGCACGGACCTGCCGGGCGGCGACTTCCCGACGCTGATGCGCTCGATCGCGATGCTGCTCGACACGCTGCCGGGGGAGACCCGCGTCTTCCCGGGCCACATGGGGCCGACGACGCTCGAGCGCGAGCGCGCGAGCAACCCGTTCCTGCACGAGCTGCCGCAGAACCGCTGATGGAGCGGATCCAGGTCCCCCGCGGCACGTTCGACGTGCTGGGCGAGGACGCGCTCGCCCGCGACGCGTTGCTCGCCACCGCGCGCGCCATCCTGGAGCGCGCCGGCTACGAGCGCATCGAGACGCCCACCTTCGAGGCGACCGAGCTGTTCGCCCGCGGCGTCGGCGAGTCGACCGACGTGGTCCAGAAGGAGATGTACTCCTTCGACGACGGCGGCGGGCGCTCGCTCACGCTGCGCCCGGAGGGGACGGCGCCGGTCTGCCGCGCGTACGTCGAGCACGGGATGCACAAGCGCCCGCAGCCGGTGAAGCTCTGGTACCTGTCGCAGTTCTTCCGCGCCGAGCGCCCGCAGGCCGGCCGCTACCGCCAGTTCTGGCAGCTCGGCGCCGAGGCGATCGGCTCCGACGACCCGGCGGTGGACGCCGAGCTGATCGCGCTGCTGCACCAGATCCTCGAGACGCTCGGCGCGCAGGGCGTGCGGCTGCGCGTCGGCAGCCTGGGAACGCCCGCGACGCGGGCGGCGTACCGGGAGGAGCTCGCCGCGTACCTGCGCGCTCACGACGCCGAGCTCTCCGAGGACGTCCGCGGCCGCATCGAGCTCAACCCGCTGCGCGCGTTCGACGCCGACCATCCGGGCACGCGCCGGGTGATGGAGAACGCGCCGCGACTGCTCGAGCGGCTGACCGACGACGACGCGGCGCACTTCGCGGAGGTCCGCGCGCTGCTCGACGCCGCCGACGTCCCGTACGAGATCGACGCGACGCTCGTGCGGGGCCTCGACTACTACACGCGCACGGTCTTCGAGTTCAGCTCGGACGCGCTCGGCGCCCAGAGCGGCGTCGGCGGCGGCGGGCGCTACGACGGGCTGATCGAGCAGATCGGAGGCCAGAGCACGCCGGGCTGCGGCTGGGCCGCGGGGATCGAGCGGATGCTGATGGCCGCGCAGGCGCAGCCCGTCGCGCCGCCGCCGGTGGACCTGTACGTGGCGGCGGCCGGCCCGGAGCAGCGGCCGGCCGCGTTCAAGCTCGCCGACGACGCGCGCCGCGCCGGCCATGCGGCGCAGCTCGAGCTGGCGGGGCGCTCGGTCAAGGGCGTCTTCAAGCAGGCCGACCGGCTGGGCGCCCGGTACGTTGCGGTCGTCGGCGCCGACGGGGTGACGCTCAAGGACATGCAAGCGGGGGAGCAGCAGACGGTGGAGCTGGACACGGTGATGCACCACATCCGGGCGGGCCAGCTGTGAGGCCGCCGCGCGCCAACGCCTACCGCGATCGCTGGTGCGGCGAGCTGCGCGGCGGCGACGCGGGGGCCGAGGTGCGGCTCGCCGGGTGGGTGCACCGCCGCCGCGACCACGGCGGGCTGATCTTCATCGACCTGCGCGACCGCTCGGGCATCGTCCAGCTCGTCTTCCACCCGGAGGCGGGGGAGGCGTTCGCCCTCGCCGAGTCGCTGCGGTCCGAGCACGTGCTGACGGCGCGCGGCACCGTCGTCGCGCGGGAGGAGCGCAACGTCAACCCGAACCTCGCGACCGGCGAGATCGAGGTGTCGGTCGCGGCGGCCGAGCGGCTGGCCGAGGCGGTGACGCCGCCGTTCCCGGTGGACGAGGACGTGGCCGTCGACGAGCTGCTGCGCCTGCGCCACCGGGTGATCGACCTGCGGCGCGAGCAGATGGCCCGCAACATCGTCCTGCGCCACACGGTCAGCCGCGCGATGCGCGACTTCCTCAACGCGCACGACTTCCTCGAGATCGAGACGCCGATGCTCACGCGCTCGACGCCCGAGGGCGCGCGTGACTTCCTCGTGCCCGCCCGCCTGTCGCCGGGCGCGTTCTACGCGCTGCCGCAGTCGCCGCAGCTGTTCAAGCAGATGCTGATGATGGCCGGCTTCGAGCGCTACTACCAGATCGCCCGCTGCTTCCGCGACGAGGACCTGCGCGCCGACCGCCAGCCGGAGTTCACGCAGCTCGACCTCGAGATGGGCTTCGTCGAGGAGGACGACGTCATCTCGACGATCGAGGGGCTGATGGCGCGCGTCTTCGAGGAGACCGGCTTCAACGTGGCGGGGCCGCCGTGGCCGCGCACGAGCTACGACGAGGCGGTGCGGCGCTTCGGCTCCGACCGGCCCGACCTGCGCTTCGGCCTGGAGATCTCCGATCTGGGCGAGGCGGTGCGCGGCACCGAGTTCCGCGTGTTCGCCGCGACGCTGGACGCCGGCGGCGTCGTGCGGGGTCTCAACGCGGGCGCGCGCGAGGTCGCGCGGCGCGACCTCGACGAGCTCACCGAGCACGCCAAGCGCTTCGGCGCCAAGGGGCTCGTGTGGGCGGTCGCGGGCTCGGACGGCGCCTGGGAGCGGACGTCCGCCGGGCCGCTGGGGGAGGCCGAGCGGGCGGCGGTCTCTCGGGCGCTGGGGGCGTCGCCGGGCGACCTGCTGCTCGTGGTCGCCGACGCCGAGCGGACGGCGGCGACGGTGCTGGGCGAGCTGCGGCTCGAGCTGGCGCGCCGCTACGGCCTGGCCGACCCCGACCGCCACGAGCTGCTGTGGGTGGTCGAGTTCCCCATGTTCGAGCGCGACGCCGACGGCCACTGGACGGCGCTGCACCACCCGTTCACGGCGCCTACGGGCGACTTCGCGGACCCGGGCTCGCTGAAGTCGCGCGCGTACGACCTCGTGCTCGACGGCGTCGAGATCGGCGGCGGCTCGATCCGCATCCATCGCGCCGACGTCCAGCAGCAGGTCTTCGACGTGCTGCGCATCGATCCCGAGGAGGCCGCGAAGCGGTTCGGCTTCCTGCTCGACGCGCTGAGCTACGGCGCGCCGCCGCACGGCGGGCTGGCGCTCGGGCTCGACCGCATCGCCGCGCTGATCGCCGGCGAGCCGTCGATCCGCGACGTGATCGCGTTCCCCAAGACGGCGAGCGGGTCGGACCCGCTCACCGGCGCGCCGGCGCCGGTCGACGCGGCGCAGCTCACCGAGCTGTTCCTGAAGTCCACCGTGCATCCGGGAGGCATGGGAAACCGGCCGTAGGAGTCCAGCGGAGCTAAGGGTCGCCGCGGGTCGTGCCGATGACGGTCCTGACCATGAGCCAGATCTCGCCTCCGCTCCGCATCCTCCTCGCCGGCTCCGTCCTGTTCCTGGCCGCGTGGTTCGTCCTTCTCAAGCCGGGCGCCTCCGAGACGGTGCCCGCGCCCTCCGCGCCGCCCGCCGCCAACGCCGGCGGGGCGCCCGCCACCACCGGCCCCGGCAAGACCGTCGAGTCCGCGCGGGAGGCCGTCAACGCCGTCAACGCGCGGTCCGCCGCCAAGCCCGGCGCCGCCGCGAGCGCGGTCAAGCCCGGCGCGGCGACCCCCGCACCGGCCGCGGCCGCCAAGCCGGAGGCCGTCGACCCGAAGCTCCCGAAGCCCGTGGCCAAGGCGCTCGAGGACGGCAAGGTCCTCGTGCTCATGTTCTGGAACCCGAAGGCCGGCGACGACCGGGCGGTGCGCCGCGAGCTGCGCGAGGCCGACTCCCACCGCGGCCGCAACGTGCACTTCCACGTGGCGCACGTCAACAAGGTCGCCCGCTACGAGTCGATCACGCGCGGGGCGTCGGTGGAGCAGTCGCCCGCGATCGTCGTGGTCGACGGCAAGCGCCAGGCCCAGGTGCTGGCCGGCTACTCCGAGCACGCGGCGATCGAGCAGGCCATCAGCGACGCGCTGCGCACGGGCGCCACCGGCCCGACGGCGGCCTACCTGAAGAAGGTCGACGCCGTCTGCGCCCGGGGCGAGACCGCCGTCGCCGCCCTGCCGCGGCCGACGACCGTCGCCGGCGTGTCCACCTTCCTGACGCAGGCCGCCGCCGTCGGCGCGGCCTCCACCAGCGACTTCAAGGCGGTCAAGGCCCCGGCGAAGTACCGCGCCTTCGCCCGCGACTACGCCGCGGCCAGCACCGCCGCCGTCGCGATGCTCAAGAAGGCGGCGGTCGACGCGAAGGCGGTCAAGACGCCGCAGCAGGGCCAGACGCTGGCGCTCGGCGTGGTCGCCAAGGCGAACGCGCTCACCGGGCCGCTCAAGCGCAAGTACGGCCGGTACAACCTCCAGAGCTGCCTCGGCTAGCTCCGCGGCGCACGATCCTCCTCCAGACACGAGGGCCCGCTTCAAGCGGGCCCTCGGCGTTTCTAGACTCGAAGCCATGGAGGCCCTCGGGCTCGCCGAGCATCTCGAGCACCCGACCGGCCGCGGCCACGTGCCGGCCGGCGCCGCCACCGGCACCGCCGGCGGCGCGCTGTGCGGCGACCTGATCCGGATCGACCTGCGCGTGGACGGCGACCGGGTCGCCGACGCGGGCTTCGAGGCGTCCGGCTGCGGGTCGGCGATCGCCGCCGGATCGGCCGCCGTGGCGCTCGTCCGCGGCGAGCCGCTGCTCGCCGCCGCTCGCGTGGGGACGGAGGCGATCGCCGCCGAGCTGGGAGGGCTGTCGCCCGGCAAGCTGCACGCCGCCGAGCTCGCCGCCGACGCGCTGCACCAGGCGCTCGGCGCGGCCGCGCGGGCCGGCGCGGCCGTCGCGCCGCGCCCGCGGCGGACGGTCGTCGCCATGAGCGGCGGCGTCGACTCGGCCGTGGCCGCGCTGCTGCTCGCCCGCGAGGGCCGCGAGACGGTGGCGGTGACGCTCGAGCTGTGGCGCGATCCCGACAACGACGCCGAGGCGTCCTGCTGCAGCGCCAGCGCGGTCCGCGCCGCCCGCGCCGTGGCGCACGGGCTCGGCCTGCCGCACCTCACGCTCGACCTGCGCGACGAGTTCCGGGCCGGCGTCGTCGAGCCGTGGCTGGCCGACCACGCGCGCGGCCTGACCCCCAACCCGTGCGTGCGCTGCAACGGCCGCGTCCGCCTGGACGCCATGCTCGCCTTCGCGGACCGCCTCGGCGCCGCCGACCTCGCGACGGGCCACTACGCCCGGGTGAGCGGCGACGGGCTGCTGCGCGCCGCGGCCGATCCCGCCAAGGACCAGAGCTACATGCTCGCCGGCACGGCGCCGGCGACGCTGGCGCGGCTGCGCTTCCCGCTGGGCGAGTTGAGCAAGCCGCAGGTGCGCGCGCTGGCCGCCGAGGCCGGGCTGCCGGTGGCGTTGAAGGCGGAGTCGCAGGACCTGTGCTTCCTGGCCGGCACCGGGCGCGCGGCGTTCCTGGCCAAGCACGGCGCGCAGGGGGACCGCCCCGGCCGCCTGGTCGACCGCGCCGGCAACGTGCTCGGCAGCCATCGCGGGCACCACCACTTCACGGTCGGCCAGCGGCGCGGGCACGGCGTGGCGGCGGCGGAGCCGCTGTACGTGCTCGCCACGGACGCCGGCGCCAACACGGTCACGCTCGGGACGCGGGCCGAGCTGGCCACGACGCGGGTGGCGGTCCGCGGCGCGGTCCTGCACCGCCCGGGGGCCGAGGTCGAGGCGGTCAAGTTGCGCTACCGCTCCAAGCCGCTGCCGTGCCGCGTCGAGGGCGACGCGCCCGACCTGACGCTGCACCTGGGCGAGCCGGTCGCCGGCGCGGCGCCGGGGCAGGCGGCGGTGCTGCTCGCCGGCGACGCCGTCGTCGGCGTCGGCACGATCGCCTGAGGTCCGCCTCGCGTACCCTGCGGCCCATGCGCTCCGACGAGATCCGCGAGCTGTATCTGGGCTACTTCGCCGAGCGCGACCACCTGCGCATCCCGTCGGGATCGCTCGTCCCGGCCGAGCACGATCCGTCCGTGCTGCTCACGACGGCCGGGATGCACCCGCTCAAGCCGTACTTCCAGGGCCGCGAGAAGCCGCCGCACCACCGGCTGACCTCCTGCCAGAAGGTCTTCCGCACGCCCGACATCGACCAGGTCGGGGTCACCACGCGGCACCTGACCTTCTTCGAGATGCTCGGCAACTTCTCGATCGGCGACTACTTCAAGCAGGGCGCGGTCGAGTTCGCCTGGGACCTCTCGCTGAACGGCTTCGGGTTCGAGCCCGAGCAGGTCTGGGTCACCGTGTTCGAGGGCGACGACACCCTCGGGCTCGGCCCGGACGAGGAGGCGATCGAGGCGTGGCTGTCGGTCGGCGTCCCGCGGGAGCGGATCGTGCTGCTCTCGCGCGAGGACAACTTCTGGCAGGCCGGGCCGACCGGCCCCTGCGGGCCGTGCAGCGAGCTCTACCTCGACCGCGGCCTCGAGTTCGGCGGCCCCGACGACCTGCCCGGCGACGACACCGAGCGCTTCCTCGAGTACTGGAACCTGGTGTTCATGCAGTTCAACCAGGACCCGGAGGGCGTCCTGACGCCGCTGCCGGCGCAGAACATCGACACCGGCCTCGGCCTCAACCGCCTCGCCGCGATCCTGCAGAACACCCACTCCGTCTTCGAGACGGACCAGTTCCGGCCGCTGATCGAGCTGGCGGAGGAGCTCTCGGGCCGCCGCTACGGCGAGGACGCGGACGCCGACCGGGCGATGCGGATCCTCGCCGACCACACGCGCGGCATGAGCTTCCTGGTCGCCGACGGCGTCGTCCCGTCCAACGAGGAGCGCGGCTACGTCCTGCGCAAGGTCATGCGCCGCGCGATCCACCAGGGCCGCCGCATCGGCATCGAGGCGGGCTTCCTGCCGGCGTTCGCCGACCGCGTGCGCGAGCTGATGGGCGCCGCCTATCCCGAGCTGCACGAGCAGCAGGAGGCGATCCGCACCTTCCTGTCGGGCGAGGAGGAGTCGTTCGGGCGCACGATCGACCGCGGCCTGCGCCTGCTCGGCGACATGGTCGCCCGCGCCCGCGAGACCGGCGCGGAGGGCATCGGGGCCGAGAACGCCTTCCTGCTGCACGACACGTACGGGTTCCCGTTCGAGCTGACGGTCGAGATCGCCGCCGAGCAGGGCCTCGGCGTCGACCAGCAGGGGTTCGAGGACCTGATGGAGCAGCAGCGGCGGGGATCGCAGGCGACGGCCGGCCGCGGCGGGCGCGACCAGCTCAAGGAGGCGGTGCAGGCGTTCGCCCGCGCGGGCGGCCCCACCACCTTCGTGGGCTACGAGACGGTCGAGCAGGTCACCGAGGTGGCGGCCGTGGCGCGCGAGGACGGCCACGTCCTCGTCAAGCTCGCCGAGTCGCCCTTCTACGCCGCCGGCGGCGGTCAGGTGGCGGACGCCGGCGAGATCGCCTGCGAGCACGGCGACTGCCGCGCGCGCGTGGCCGACGTCGTGCGCGTCGGCGACGACCAGGCGCTCGTGCTCGAGGTCGTCGAGGGCGAGCTGCACCCGGGCGAGCGCGTCGTCGCGCGCGTCGACCGCGGCGCCCGGCGCCCGACGGAGTGCAATCACACGGCGACGCACCTGCTGCACGCGGCGCTGCGCGAACGCCTCGGCGCCCACGTGCGCCAGGCCGGCTCCTACGTCGGGCCGGACAAGCTGCGCTTCGACTTCACCCACGGCCAGGCGCTGTCGCCCGAGGACGTGCAGGCCGTCGAGGACCGCGTCAACGAGATGATCCTCGCCAACCACCCGGTGCGGGCGGTCACGACGACGCTCGACGAGGCGCGCCGGCTCGGGGCGATGGCGCTGTTCGGCGAGAAGTACGGCGACGTCGTGCGGATGGTCGAGGTGGGGGACGGCACGTGGTCGCGCGAGCTGTGCGGCGGCACCCACGTCCGCTCGACGGCAGAGATCGGCGTGTTCAAGATCACGGGCGAGTCCTCCAGCTCGGCCAACGTGCGCCGCATCGAGGCGCTGACCGGGCCCGCGGCGGTCGAGCTGCTGCGCCGCCACGACCGGCTGCTGGCGCAGACGGCCGGCGCGCTGCGGGTGCCGCCCGAGCGCGCCGCCGAGGCCGCGGCGGAGGCGCTGCGGGCGCGGCGCGAGCTCGAGAAGAAGCTGCGCACCGGCGCCGCCGCCACGCCCGCCGTCGACACGCAGGCGGCGTTCGACGTCGACGGCGTGCGCGCGCTCGTGCAGAGCGTCGAGGTCCCGGACGCCAAGGCGCTGCCCGACATGGCCGACCGGCTGCGCGGGGCCCTCGGCGAGGCCGCCGTCGTCGTCCTCGGCGCGGCCGGCGAGGGCCGCGTGCACCTGATCGCGTCGGCCACGCCGGCGGCGGTGCAGCGCGGCATCAAGGCGGGCGCGATCGTGAAGATCGCGGCGCAGGTCGTCGGCGGCGGCGGCGGTGGGCGCGACACGATGGCGCAGGCCGGCGGGCGCGACCCGGACAAGCTGCCCGACGCCCTGGCGGCGGCGCGCGCGGAGATCGAGCGCGCGGTCGGCGCCTAGCGCGCCGTGGCCCGCGTCCTCGCGCTCGACCACGGCGCCGCGCGCTGCGGCGCGGCGATCTCCGATCCGACCGGCACGCTGGCGACGCCGCTCGAACCGGTCCTGCGGCCCGACACGCGCAAGGGCCTGCAGCGCGTGCGCGCGCTGGTGGAGGAGAGCGGGGCCGAGCGGGTGGTCGTCGGCCTGCCGCTGGGCCTCGGCGGTCAGGAAACCGACCAGACGCGTGCGGCGCGCGGCTTCGCGGAGCGCCTCGCCGGCCTCGTGCCGGTGCCCGTCGAGCTCTACGACGAGCGCTTCACCACGCGGATCGCGGCACGCTCCGGCGGCCGCGCGAGCGAGGACAGCCGGGCGGCGGCGGTGCTGCTCGAGGACTGGCTCGCGGCGCGGAGCTAAAGCCGGAGGGCGCTCCTACCGACCCATGTCTGGTGAGCATCGACGCGCAAGCTCCGGCGACGCCGCAGGGGGGTGAGGGTTCCGAGAGAGCCCTCGACCAGCTGCTGCGGCAGATCATCACCGGCTTCTTCGTCCTGACCGACGGCCAGGGCGCGCTCTCCAAGTGGAGCGATCCCGCCGAGCTGCTGTTCGGCCACGACGCCGAGGAGGCACTGGGGCAGCCGTTCTTCGGCAAGCTCATCGACGCGGCCAAGGTCTCCCCGCTGGCCGACGCCTGGCGGCAGTTCCTCGAGACGGGCGAGACGCCCGGCGGCCGCGGCGTCGTCGAGCTGCAGGCCCAGCACCCGAAGATCGGCGAGTTCCCGCTCGAGGCGGTCTTCATCCCGGTCAAGCTCGACGAGGGCTTCGACTTCTCGCTGTTCCTCGAGGACCTCTCGTTCGAGCTGCCGCTCGACCTGATGCTCCTGCGCATGCGCCAGCAGCACCCCGTCGTCATCCGCGCGCTGCGGGGAGCGCTGGCCGACGAGCCGCAGCCGTGGGACGGCTGGCGCACGGCCGGCACGCTCGTCGCGTTCCGCCCGCTCGTCGACACGCCGTGGCTCGACGACGCGCTGCGCGAGCGCGAGGTCGCCCAGGCCGCCGCCGAGGAGGAGCTGCAGTCGCGGATCCAGATGTACGAGATCCCGGAGGTCCAGGGGACCGACGTGCTCGATCTCGAGGACGCGCGCGCGGTGGTCGACCGCCTGAAGTGGGCGACGGGCCGCATCGAGGAGCTCGAGGAGCGCTCGCGGATCATGGAGTCGGCGGCCCACCAGGCCGCCGAGGCGCGCGTGCGCGCCGAGGCCGCCGAGCGCGCCGCCATGGACGCCAAGGCCGAGCTGCAGGGCGCGATCGCCGACCGTCCCGTCGATCCGACCGCCGAGGCGGAGCGGCTGGAGCTGATGGCGCGCATCGAGCGCGTCGAGCGCACGGCGGCCGAGGCGGCCGAGGCGCTGGCCAACCACCGCGTCGCCGCCGACGCCGAGCGCATCCGCGCGACCGAGGCCGACCGCCAGCGCCTGGAGGTCCTCGCGCGGCTCGAGCAGCTCGAGCAGGGCGTGACCGATCCGGCGCGCCTGGTCGCCGCCGAGCGCGAGAGCCGTGCCGCCCACGCCGCCGTCGAGGCCGCCCGCGCGGAGCTGGCCGAGCGCATGGCGTCGCTCGAGCAGGCGCGGACCAACCTCGCCGCCGACGCCGCCAGCGCGGCGCGCGGCGAGCTGACCGAGCGCCTGGAGGCGCTCGAGCGGGCGCGGGCCCAGGAGGCCGCCGCGGTCGCTCAGGAGCTGACGCGGCTGCGCGCGCGCTCGGACGAGGTCGACGCGCTGCGCTCCCAGCTCGAGGCGATGCGCGTACAGCCGGACGAGGAGCGCGACGCCGCCGCCGCGCGCGACGCCGATGCCGCCCGCGCCGAGCTGCGAGGCGCGCTCGAGCGGGTGCAGGCGCTGTCGGAGGAGACCGCGCGCCTGCGCGCCCAGATCGAGTCCACGCCGCGCGACGCCGGCCTGACCGCCGACGACCGGCGCCGCCTGGAAGCCGCTCAGCGCGAGGCCGAGGAGGCACGCGCCGGCCTCGAGGCGATGCGCGCCCAGTCCGACGAGCTGCGCGCCCAGTCGGCGCAGCTGCGCGAGGAGGCCGGCCGGCTGCAGGCGCGGCTCAACGAGCTCGCCGACGACGACGGGCGGGCGCGGCACGACCTCGACGCGGTCCGGCGCGAGCAGGAGGAGATCCGCAACTGGCTGGAGGAGGCGCGCCGCGAGCGCGACGAAGCCCGCCAGCAGGTGCGCGAGGCGCTGCAGGCGGTCGAGCGGGAGACCCGCGAGGCGCCGCTGCGCGATGCCGCCGAGGCCGCCCGCGCGACCGAGTCGCAGATCAGCGAGTTCGTCAACGGCGCCCGCGCGCGCCTGGAGGCGTTGTCGGCGGACACCGAGGACGCGCTGCGGCGCGCCGACGAGGCCCGCGCCGAGGCCGCCGCCGCGCGCGCCGAGGCCGACGACGTCCGCGAGGAGGCCCGCGAGGCGCAGCGCACTGCGCGCGACGCCGAGGAGCGGATCGCGATGGTCGACCGCGGCGCCGCGAGCGTCCTCGACGAGGTCCGCGCGCAGAAGGCGCTGATGGAGGAGGTCGCGGCGCTGGCGCGCGCCGCGCAGGCCGACGCCACCGAGAGCCGCGCCGACGCGGGGGAGGCGCGCGCGGTCGCCGCGCAGCTGCGCGAGACCCTCGAGGCGGCGAGCGAGCAGGTCGAGCAGGCGCGCGGCGAGGCCGCCGGCGCCCGCGAGCAGGCGGCGGCCGCCAAGGAGGCGGCGAGCGCCGTCCGCAGCTACGCCGCCGGCACCGGCGAGGCGGCCATCGCGGCCGCGCGCCAGGTGGCCGAGCCGCTCGCCGAGCAGCTCGCGCAGCTGCGGGATGAGATCACGCAGGCGCGCGCCGAGGCGGCCGCCCTGCGCGAGCTTCCGGAAACGGCGGACGACGGCGAGCTGCAGGAGGCGCTGCAGCGCCTGCAAACCGACGCGCTCGCGCGCCACGAGGCGCTGCAGGCCGAGCTCGAGGCGCTGCGCGCCGCCGCGGCGGATGACGTCGTCGCCCTCCGCGCGGAAGCGGCTGCCGGCCGCACGACGGTCGAGGAGCGCCTGGCCGACATGAGCGCCGAGCTGATGGCGGCGCGCACGGACGCCGACCAGGCGCGGCGTGGGGTGGACGCCCTGCGCGACGAGCTGACGGCGCTGCGCGAGTACGCCGCCGCGGCGCGGGCCGAGGCGGCCGCCGCGCTGGAGAGCGCGACGGCGGCGCGCCAGGCGATCGCCGCGGACGACCGGCGCTTCGAGGAGCTGCGGACCGATGTCGCGGCCGTGATGGCGAGCGTCCAGGAGTTCAAGCACGGCTTCGACGAGGCCCGCCAGGCCGCCGTCACGGCGCGCCGCGACGCCGAGGCGGCCCGCGCGGCCGCCGAGCGCGTCGGCGCCGTCAACGAGGAGACGACGGAGAAGTTCACCGAGGTGTGGCGCGAGATGCTCGCCGCCAAGCCGGCCGCCGGCGAGGACGGCGTCGCCCGGCACATGCCGCGCGTGAGCGTGCCCAAGCGCGAGGCGCCCGAGCCGCGGCCCGAGCAGGCGGGCTTCGACGACCAGCCCCAGCCCATGGCGGTGATCGACCTCGAGGGCCGCTTCCGGCACCTCAACCCGGCCTTCTCGAAGCTGGTCGGCTACGGCGAGCACGAGTTCTCGAAGGCGACGTGGCCGTCCGTGCTGGACCGGAAGGTCTACAAGGAGCAGATGGGCGAGTTCGAGCGCATGGTGGCGGGCGAGCAGGAGACGGCCGAGGTGCAGAGCACCTACATGCACGGCCAGGGCCTGATGGTGCTGCTGGCCGGCGAGGCGCGCCTCGTGCGCGACGCCGAGGGCAAGCCGGACCACGTGCTGATCGTGGCCGACGGCCGCAACCACGCCTGACGCGGCCGCTCGCGGCCGCGCCTTGGCAGACTGCGGGGCGTGTTCGGCCGAGGAGACGACCCTGGGCGTGACCGCACGCCCGAGGAGCGGGCGGCCGCGGCCGCCGAGCGCGCGCGCCGGCGCGCGGGGCTGCCGCCCGAGCCGGCGCCGCCCGAGCCCGAGCCGGAGCCTGAGCCGATGCCGGAGCCGGAGCCGGAGCCGGAGCCTGAGCCGATGCCGGAGCCCGCGCCGGAGCCGGAGCCGATGCCGGAGCCCGCGCCGCTGCCTCCGCGCGCCAGCCCGCGGCGCGGCCCGGCGCCGCCGCCGCGTCCGGCGCCCACCCGCCGGCCGGCCCCGCCGCGCCCGCGCCGCCGGGGCCGCCCCCAGGCGCCGCGCCGGCCGCTCCCGCCCGCGGCCCGGGCGCCCAGCCGCAGCGGGCGCCGGGTGCTCGCCCTCGGCGTGCTCGTGCTGGTGCTGGCGGGCGCGTTCGTGCTGTGGTCGACCTTCCAGCCCGGTCATGGCGAGGGGACGGGCGCGGTCGCGGTGACGGTGCCGCCCGGCGGCGACGTCGGGTCGGTCGGCGATCTGCTGGCGCAGCGCGGCGTCATCGACAGCCCCACCTTCTTCGCGATCAACGCGACGATCACCGGCCGCCGCGACGAGCTCAAGCCGGGCGACTACACGCTGCAGCGCGACATGTCCTACGGCGCGGCGCTCGACGCGCTGGTCACGGGGCCGAAGGCGAAGGTCGTCAAGACGTTCAAGGTCACGATCCCCGAGGGGCTGTCGATCGGCGAGGTGGCGCCGCGCATCCGCGAGAGCCAGGTCGACGGCAACTACGCGGCGGCGGCCCGCTCCCGCGCCGTCCTGCGGCGGATCCGCAAGCTCGGCGCGCCGCGCGGTACGCGGACGGCCGAGGGCTTCCTGTTCCCGGCCACCTACGACCTCGTGACCGGCTCGGACGCGCGCGACCTCGTGTCCAAGCAGCTCGACGCGTTCGCCGACAACTTCGCGCAGGTCGACATGCGCACCGCGAAGCGCCGCAACCTCACGCGCTACGACGTCCTCATCATCGCCTCGATGGTCGAGCGCGAGGCCCAGCTCGACCGCGAGCGGCCGCTGGTCGCCGCCGTCATCCACAACCGGCTGCGCGACGGCATGACGCTCGGCATCGACGCCACCATCCGCTACGCCGAGAACAACTGGACGCGCCCCCTGCGCGTGTCCGAGCTCGAGCGCCCCGGCCCGTACAACACCCGCCTCAACCGCGGGCTGCCGCCGACGCCGATCGGCAACCCGGGGCTCGCGAGCCTCAAGGCGGCCGCCAACCCGGCGCGCCGCGACTACCTGTTCTACGTCGTCAAGCCGGGCACGTGCGGCGAGCACGCCTTCTCGAGCACCGACGCGGAGTTCCAGCGCGACCTGGCGCGCTACAACGCCGAGCGCGAGGCCGCGGGGGGCAAGTCGCCGACCAAGTGCTGACCGGCGCGACCCGCCTGGGCGTCTGCGGCTGGCCCGTCGCGCACTCCCGCTCGCCGGCGATGCACAACGCGGCGCTGGCGGCGCTCGGCCTGCGCGACTGGCGCTACCAGCACCTGCCGCTGCCACCCGAGCTGTTCGCGGACACCGTGCGCGAGTTGCCGCGCGCCGGGTTCCGGGGCGTCAACGTGACGATCCCGCACAAGGAGGCGGCGCTCGCGGTCGCCGACGTCGCGACGCCGACCGCGCGCGCCGTCGGCGCGGCGAACACCCTGACCTTCGAGGACGGCCGCATCGAGGCCGACAACACCGACGTGACGGGGCTGCTCGACGCCCTGCCGGCGGACCACCGGCCGCGCGGCCGCACCGCGCTCGTGCTGGGCGCGGGGGGCGCCGCGCGCGCCGCCGTGCACGCGCTGGTGCAGGCGGGCGCCGTCGACGTGATGGTCTACAACCGGACGCCCGAGCGGGCCGTCCGCCTGGTGGCCGACCTCGGCGGCCGGGCGGTGGAGCGTCCGCAGCCGGCACAGATCGTGGTGCAGTGCACGTCAGCCGAACTGCAATCGGGTGGGGACCCGTTCAAGAGCCTCCCGCTGTACGCCGATACGTTCCGGGCCGGAACCTGTGCTGTCGACATGGTCTACCGAGCCGGAGGCACCAGCTTTCTCGCGGCGGCGCGCAGCCGCGGGGCGGACGTGGTCGACGGCCTGGCGATCCTCGTGGCACAGGGCGCTGCCTCGCTGGAGCGCTGGACCGGCCGACCCGCACCGCATGACGTCATGCGGCGGGCCGTGACAGACGAGACCACCGGATGAATCCGCCGCCCCCACCGACAGCCGAGGCCACTCCGAGCCAGGTCCGCCGTGCGGGCGTGACGCCGCCGTCGCGCCGCGGCGGCTCCGGCCGGCGGATGGACGACGTCCTCGTCGAGCTCGGCTTCGTCGAGCGCGACGACATGACGGCGGCCATCTCCGAGGCCGAGCGCACGGGCTCGAGCCCGGAGCGGGTCCTGCTCATGCAGGGCACGCTCAGCGACGACCAGCTCTCGCGGGCGGTGGCCGAGCGCTTCGGCCTCGACCACCTCGACCTGCGGATGTACCGCTTTGACCCCAACGCGGCCAAGCTCGTGACGCCGGCCGCCGTCAAGCGCTACCAGGCGATCCCGGTCTCGTTCGTCAACGACCGGACCCTGCTGGTCGCCATGGCCGACCCGGCGAACGTGCTCGCCGTCGACGACATCGCCGTGATGACGGGCTACGAGGTGCGGCCGGCCGTCGCCGCCGCGCCCGACATCTCGAACGCGCTCGCGCGCCTCGACGAGATCGCCAAGGGCGGCGCGACCGTCGACGACCTCCCGGACGCAGACGCTCCCTCGCTGGCGCCGGCGAAGCCCGACGGCCCGCTGTACGACCTCTCCGACCTCGGCATCCGCGACGGCGGCGCCGACGAGGACGCGTCGGTCATCGGCCTGGTGCACCGCGTCATCAGGGAGGCGGTCGAGCGCGGCGCCTCCGACATCCACTTCGAGCCGTTCGAAGAGGAGATGAAGGTCCGCTACCGCATCGACGGCGTGCTGCTCGAGGCCGCGCGCGTGCCGGCGTCGATCGTCCCGACGATCATCTCGCGCATCAAGATCCTCGGCGAGCTCGACATCGCCGAGCGGCGGATCCCGCAGGACGGCCGCGTCTCGATGGACCTCGAGGGCCACCGCATCGACATCCGCGTCGTGACGCTGCCGACCGCGCACGGCGAGTCGGTGGTCATGCGAATCCTCGACGGCTCGAACGCCAAGATCGAGCTCGACCAGCTCGGCATGCTGCCGCAGGCGCGCGAGCGCTTCACCATGGCCTTCAGCCAGGCCCACGGCGCCGTGCTGGTGACGGGCCCGACCGGCTCGGGCAAGTCGACGTCGCTGTACGCCGCGCTCAACCAGCTCAACACGCCCGAGAAGAACATCATCACGATCGAGGACCCGGTCGAGTACCAGATGGACGGCATCTCCCAGGTCCAGGTCAACAACCGCTCGGGGCTGACCTTCGCCACCGGGCTGCGGGCGATGATGCGCGCCGATCCCGACATCATCATGGTCGGCGAGATCCGCGACCGCGAGACGGCGCAGATCGCGATCGAGGCGTCGCTCACCGGCCACCTCGTGCTGTCCACGCTGCACACCAACGACGCGCCGACGGCGATCACCCGCCTCACCGAGATGGGGATCGAGCCGTTCCTGGTCGGCTCGGCGATCGACGCCGTCGTCGCGCAGCGGCTCGCGCGCCGGCTGTGCGACGAGTGCAAGCGCCGCGTCATGCTGCCCGCCGAGGTCCTGCGCGCCAACGGCTTCAACGTGGGGCTCGACCTCGAGTGCTACGAGCCGGTCGGCTGCGCCCGCTGCGGCGGCACCGGCTACAAGGGCCGGATCGGCCTCTACGAGGTGATGACGATCTCCGAGACGATCCGGCAGATGGCCGTCGCGCGGGAGACCGCCGACGCCATCGCCCACGAAGCGGTGCGCGAGGGCATGATGCGCCTGCGCGAGGACGGCCTGGAGAAGGTCCGCCGCGGCGTCACGTCGATCGCCGAGATCGCCCGCGTCGCCGGCTCGCGGTAGGCGTCCACTTCCGCTACAGGATCCCCTGGCCGCTGCCGATACGAGCCAAGGCATGCAATACGACTTCGCGGACATCCTCGTCACCGTCATCGAGCGCGGCGCCTCGGACCTCCACCTCACCCCGGGGGTCCCGCCGATGCTCCGCGTCCGGGGCAGCCTCACGCCGATCGACGGCCTCCCCCGGCTGACGCCGACCGACACCCGGGAGATCGTCTACTCGATCCTCAACAACTCGCAGCGGCAGCGCCTGGAGACCGAGCAGCAGCTCGACTTCTCCTACTCGGTGCCGAGCAAGGGGCGGTTCCGCGTCAACGCCTACCACCAGCGCAACGCGGTCACCGCCGCCTTCCGCCTGATCCCGTCGAAGACGGTCCCGATCGAGGAGCTCGGCCTGCCGCCGGTCATCCGCGACTTCGCCAAGAAGCCGCGCGGCCTCGTCCTCGTCACCGGCCCCACCGGCTCGGGCAAGTCGACCACGCTCGCCTCGATCATCAACGAGATCAACGAGACGCGGGCGGAGCACATCCTCACGATCGAGGACCCGATCGAGTTCGTGCACACGCACAAGAGGTGCATCGTCAACCAGCGCGAGCTGGGTACCGACGCGCAGAGCTTCGCGCTCGCGCTGAAGGCCGCGCTGCGCCAGGACCCCGACGTCATCCTCGTCGGCGAGATGCGCGACATGGAGACCATCGGGACCGCCCTCACCGCGGCCGAGACCGGTCACCTCGTGTTCGCGACGCTCCACACCCAGGACGCGCCGCAGACGATCGACCGGATCATCGACGTCTTCCCCTCCAACCAGCAGGGCCAGGTCCGCATGCAGCTCGCGGTCGGCCTGCAGGGCATCGTCACCCAGACGCTGCTGCCCACGGCCGACGGCCAGGGCCGCTGCGTCGCCGCGGAGGTCCTGGTCCCGACGCCGGGCGTCCGGAACCTGATCCGCGAGGGCAAGACGCACCAGGTCTACTCCCTCATCCAGACGGGCGCGGCGCACGGCATGCAGACCATGGACGCGGCGCTGAGCACCCTCGTGCGCCAGCACAAGATCACGATGAAGACGGCCGAGTCGCGGTCGTCGAACCCGGAGGAGCTGCGCCGGCTGATCGACTCCGGCGGCCCCGCGGTGACGGGTTCGGAGTTCCAGGCGACGGTGGCGGCGTAGGTCATGGCCTCCTCCGGCGTCTACACCTTCAAGGCCGTCGACCCGACCGGGATCCCGCAGAAGGGCGAGATCACCGGCGCGTCCAAGGCCGCGGTCACCGACGAGCTGCGCTCCCGCGGCCTCACCATCCAGGACGTCACGGAGAAGCCGACCGGCCTGAAGATGGAGATCGCGCTGCCGAAGCGCGTCAAGGCCGCCGACCTGACGGTCATGACGCGGCAGCTCTCCACGATGGTGTCGTCCGGCATGACCCTGCTGCGCGCGTTCTACGTGCTCGAGGAGCAGGTCGAGAACCCCAAGCTCAAGGAGACCCTCGGCAAGGTCCGCGAGGACATCGAGGCCGGCCTGCTGCTCTCCGACGCGCTGGCCCGGCACCCCAAGGTCTTCAACCCGCTCTACGTCGCGATGGTCGCGGCCGGCGAGGCGGGCGGCGTCCTCGAGGAGGCGCTCGAGCGCGTCGCCGTCCAGCTCGAGGCCGACGACTCGCTGCGCCGCCAGGTCAAGGCCGCGATGATGTACCCGGCGGTCGTCCTCTCCTTCGCGGTCTGCGTCCTGATCGCCCTGATCACCTTCATCGTCCCCGTGTTCGTCGACGTCTTCAAGGACTTCGGCGGCGACCTCCCGGCGATCACCAAGTTCACGGTCGCGCTGTCGAACGCCTTCACGAACCAGTGGTACCTGATCCTCGGCGGCACGATCGGCGCCGCCGTCGCGTTCGCCAAGTGGCGCAAGTCGGCGTGGGGCCGGCCGCAGTGGGACGCCTTCCGCCTGAAGATCCCGATGAAGATCGGCCAGACGGTGCAGAAGATCGCGCTCGCGCGCTGGTCGCGGACCTTCTCGGCCCTCTACTCGGCCGGCGTGCCGATCCTGCAGGCCATCGAGGTCACGGGCCGCACGGCCGGCAACGCCGTCCTCGAGAAGGCGATGGAGGAGGTCGTCGAGTCCGTCAAGGCCGGCGGCCAGATCGCCACGCCGCTCAAGAACGCGCCGATCTTCCCGCCCATGGTCGCCCAGATGATCGCGGTCGGCGAGGAGACCGGCGGCCTGGACACCATGCTCAACAAGGTCGCCGACTTCTACGAGGACGAGGTCGCCGCGGCGATCAAGGCGATGACGTCGATCCTCGAGCCCGTGATGATCATCTTCGTCGGCGCCATCGTCGGCTTCGTCGTGATCGCGATGTACATGCCGATGTTCAAGGTCTACGACAACATCCGGTAGCGCGCCGCAGGCCTCGAACCAGCAGCGAACGCGAAGCGCCCCGCCCGGGGCGCTTCCGCGTTGAGGTCCGCCGCTCACGGCGCGGGTGCGACGAGGTCCGTCGCGCCGCGCGTCACCCGCTCGATCACGCCGCCCTCGGCGCTCTGGATGCGCGTCGATCCCCGCCCGCCGGCCACGCGCAGGATCGTGACGGGGCTCTCCGTGGTGTCGCCGCGCTCGTCGAAGCCGAAGTCGCCCAGCAGCCCGCCCGAGATCCGGGTGTCGAACAGGGCGTCGAGGACGCCGCCGCGCGTGCCGTCGGAGCGGGCGAGGGCGTCGAGGACCACCTCGGTCGCCTGCGCGGCGTAGACGGCCGACGGCTCGATCGTCGCGCCGGGCTGCGTGGCGGCGAAGCGCTCGACGAACTCGCGCCCCTCGGGCGGCAGCGCCTCGGTGACCACTCCGGCCAGGCTGACGAGCATGCCGCGCGCCGCCGGCCCCGCGCCGCGAACCAGCAGCGACAGCGGCGTGAGCCCGTCGGGGCCCATCAGCACCGTGTCGCGCGGCAGCTCGGCCCGCAGGTCGCGCACCAGCTGCGCCGCGTTGGTGTCGAGCAGCCCGCCGACGAACACTGCCCGCGCGCCCGACGCCGCCACGCGGCGGGCCAGCCGCCGGTAGGAGGAGGCCTGCGGGTTCCAGCTCGCGCGGCCGGCGACGCGCAGCCCGAGGCGTCGCGCCGCCGTCGCGAAGCCCGTGGCCATGAGCCGGCCATAGCCGGGGTCGCCGTCGTCGAGGACGTAGACGACGCCGCGGTGCAGGTCGCGCGCCATCTGCGCGAGCGCCGCGCCCTGGAGGTCGTCCGTCGGGTAGACGCGCAGGAAGTTGCGACGCCCGGTGGGATAGAGCTCGGCGAGCAGCGTGGGGGGGACGCCCGGACCCTGGCGGGTGAGGCCCACGAACGACGTGAGCGGGCCGACCATCGCCAGCGGCCCGCCCGGGGCGCGATTGAGCTCCGGGACGGCGGCGACCGCGCATGGCGAGTTCAGCGGGCCGATGACCGCGACGACGTCCGGGTTGCGGCCGTACGCGCGCGCGTTGGCCGCGCACTTGGCCTCGTCGAAGAGCCCGGTCCGCGCGACGGAGTCGTCGCAGGACTGAAAGCCGATCCGGAAGCGGCCGGCCCGGAACCCGTGCTCGCGCAGGACGAAGGTGATCGCCTGCGCCATCTGGGTGGCGGTGATCCGGATGCCGCCCTGCAGCGGCAGGTCGGAGACGATGAGGACGTCGGCCTTGCCGTGCCCCGCCATCAGCGGCCCGCAGGTCTCGCGCGGCAGCACGCGCAGCCCGGCGGCGCTGGTGCTCACCGGCGCGCTCTCGCGGCCGACGGCGGCGTACACCGTCCCGGCGTCGACGGTCACGGCGCGCGGGATGCCGCCGACGGACACGCGGGCGCTGACGCGCATCGACCGGGCGTCGACGCGCGTCAGCGTCCCCGCCAGCGGGTTGGCGATCCAGACCGCGCCGCCATCGCTCGCCAGGTCGGCCGCGCCCGAGCCGACCTCGACGGCGGCCACCTCGCCGTCGGCCCCGACTCGCCACAGGGAGGCGTCCACCGAGGACGTCACGAACGCGGCCGAGTCGCCGGCGGCGATGGCCGTCGGGGCGGCCGTGGGGAGGCGGATGCGCCGCGCGACGCGCGCCGTCCGCGGGTCGAGGCGCAGGACACCGCCGTCCGGGCGCAGCGCCCACACGCCTGACCCGCCGGCGGCGACGGCGATCGCCCCGAGCCGCGGCCGGCTGGCGGTGACCTCCGACGTCGCGGCGTCGATGCGCACGACGCCGCCGGACGGCGTCACCGCCCAGACGGCGTCGCTCGTCGCGGCGAGGCGGTTCTCGACGGCGTTCGACACGGCTCCGCCGCCGGTCGGCAGCCGGATGGTGGCGCGCGGCGTCCGCGCATGGGAGTCGAACCGCACCACCTGCGTGGGAACCGGTCCGACGTACTGCGCGGAGGCGAGCGGGCGCCCGTTGCCCACCCAGACGGCGCCGCCGGCGACCGAGACGTCGGCCGGCGTGCCGCCGGTCGCCAGCGCCTCGACCTCGCCCGACTCCGGGTCGACGGCCAGCAGCGTGCGGGCGTCGGCGTCGACGATCCAGACGCGCCCGCCCGCGACGCCGGCGACCGCCGCCGGCGTCCGGCCGGCCGGTACGCGCCAGCGGACCGCGCCCGTGGCGGCATCGAGCGCAACGATCCGGCCCGGCGCCGCGCGGTTCGCGCTCGCGGGGCCGCGCTCCTCGCCCGCGCCGGCCAGCAGGATCGCCGCTGCCGCGGCGGCGGCAGCTCCCATGACCAGCGCCGGCGCGGTCCTCGCGGCCGTCCGGCGGCGGCGAGGCCCGGCTCGCGGCGGGTCCGGGGAGCGTTCCGCCTCGAGTGCCGGGTCGTGCTCGAGGATCGACTGGTGCAGCCGGCGCAGCGCCGGCCCCGGCTCCAGACCGAGCTCCTCCGCGAGCTCCCGGCGCCCTTCCGCGAAGACCTCGAGCGCCTCGCCCTGGCGCCCGGCGCGGTACAGGGCGAGCATGAGCTGCCCGCGGAGGCGCTCGCGCAGCGGGTGCCGCCGCACCAGGGCGCGCAGCTCCCCGATCAGCTCGCCGTGGCGCCCGAGCTCGAGGTCGGCCTCCACGCGCAGCTCGAGCGCCTCGATCCACGCCTCGTCGAGCCGCCGCACCGCCTCGGCGGCGAACGCCTCGAGCTCGAGGTCGCCGAGCGGCCGGCCCCGCCAGAGGCCCAGCGCCTCGCGGAGCGTCGCCGCGGCCGCCTGCGCCTCGCCGGCGGCCAGCCGCCGGCGGCCCGCCTCGACCAGGGTGGCGAAGCGGTCGAGGTCGCGCTCGCCCGCCGACGGCTCCACGACGTAGCCGGGCGCCCGCGTGCGCACCACCTCGTGAGGCTCGAGCGCCCGCCGCAGTCGCGACACGTGCTGCTGCAGGGCGGTCGCGGCGTCCTCGGGCGGGGCGTCGCCCCACAGGGCGTCCACCAGCGTGTCCGCGGAGACGACCTCGCCGGCGCGCAGCAGGAGGATCGCCAGGACGCTGCGCTGCTTGACGCCGCCCAACCGGAGCGGCGTGCCGCCGTCGAGGACCTCCAGCGGGCCGAGCAGCCGGAATTCGAGCTTCGCCGCCAAGCCGCGACCGTACCAGCGATCCCGCGGTCTGACAGCGCTTTGTCAGGCCCGCGGAAGCCCGGCCGAGCACGGTTGGCGGCATGCCGTCCCCGATCCGCACGCAGCACGCCCACGGCCGCCTGGTGGCGGTCGCGCCCGGCCTCGTCGACGTGGTGCTGGCCGGGCCCGCGGAGCCGCTGCTCCTCCAGCTCGCGTTCGCGACGGAGCACCGGTTCCGCGTCGAGGTGCGGGCGGACGGGCACCTGCCCGGCGCCCGCGGCCGGATCGAGGCGGACTTCGTCGTTTCACCCGACGGCGCGATCGCCGAATACGGCGTCGCGCTCTACATCCACTCCGAAGGAGGAGACCCATCATGAGGAAGCTGCTCGGAATCGCCACCCTGGCGGGAACGCTGCTGATCGCCGGCCCGGCACACGCCGGTGGGAAGGAGCGGGTCGTCGTCGACCGCTTCACCGACCGCTACGAGTTCGCGATCGACTGCGCCGACTTCGGCGCGTACGAGTTCGAGAACCTCGTCAGCGGCGTGCAGCGGGTGAGGGTCGTCGAGGTCTCCGACAAGGAGGGCCGGCTGCTGCAGACCGTCTTCCACAGCACGCTGCGGGAGACCAACACCAACTCGGTCACCGGGGACTCGATCGCCCTCTCCGGCGCCGTGCACGAGGTCTGGGACTACGCCGCGGACACGCGGACCCTCAACGGCAAGGTCTGGATGGGGCAGCGGCCGGGCGACGGCGTGCTGTTCCAGGACACGGGCCGCATCACGATGACGCTCGGGACCCGCGACGCGACGTTCATCGCCGGGCCCCACGACGTCTTCGAGAACGGGCTCGACCCGCTGGTCTGCGCAGCGCTCGCGGGCTGACGCGGCGGCTCGCGGCGGGAGCGCCGGCGCTCCCGCCGCGACGGCTCATCGCAGGGCGAAGAGCCCGCAGGTGTGCAGGCTCGTGCACGAGCAGGCGCTCGCGGCGAGCAGCCACTGCCGCATCTCCTGCGCGCGGGCGATCAGCGCCTCGACCTCCGGGAGCTTGCGGGCCGCCAGGTCGCGCAGCGGCTCCGAGGCCGGGATCTGCGCGTCGGCGCTGCGGACGAGCAGCTTGGCCTCGTCGAGCGAGAACCCGGCCCGCTTGGCGACGGCGAGGATCTCGAGGCGGCGCAACGCCTCCGCGCCGTAGCGGCGCTGGCCGCTGACGCGCTCGGGCTGCGGGAGGACCCCGGCGCGCTCGTAGAAGCGGATCGCGGAGGTGTTGAGGCCGGCGCGCCGAGCGAGCTGGCCGATGGTGAGGGAGTCGTCCATGGGCTTGACTTGAAGTCGACTTCAAGGTGCAGGGTAGGGGCATGACCACCGAACTCCCGATCGCCTGCTCCCTGACCGCCACCGACCTGCGGGCCCGCCTCGCCGAGATGCGCGCGCTGGGTCGCGACGCCCTGCTCGACGTCCGTCGCGACGGGCCGCACGCGCTGCTGCGCTTCGCCGCCGCCCCCGGCGTGCGCGAGCGCGTCGCGGCCATCGCCGCCGCCGAAGCCCGGTGCTGCTCGTTCCTGGCCCTGCGCGTCGATGTGACGCCCGGCGCCGTGACGCTCGAGGCGACCGCGCCGGCCGGCGCCGAGGCGGCACTGGTCGAGATCGTGGAAGCCTTCCAGGGGTGATCACGAAGTCCGTCGCCCTGTTCGTCGCCGCCGCCATCGCCGAGATCGGCGGCGCGTACCTCGTGTGGATCGCGGTCAGGGACGGCCGCGGCCTGCTCGTCGGCGGCCTCGGCGTGCTCGCGCTCGGGCTCTATGGCGTGGTGGCCGCGTTCCAGCCCGAGAGCGAGTTCGGCCGCGTGCTGGCGGCCTACGGCGGCGTGTTCATCGTCGGCTCGATCGCGTGGGGGATGGCGTTCGACGGCTTCCGGCCCGACGTCTACGACCTCACGGGCGCCGCGATCTGCCTCGCCGGCGTCGGGCTGATCATGTACGCGCCGCGCTAGTGGCGGCGCGCCCGGCCGCCCGCGCGGGCGGCCGGGGCGCGACAGCGGCCGCTCAGGCCGCGATCGGCTCGCGATCGTCGGTGCGCTCGGCATCCGGCGCGGCGGCCGCGCTCGGCACGCGCAGCAGCGCGGCCGCGGCGAGCGCCCCGACCAGGGCGATGCCGGCGGCGCCGAGGAAGGCCGCCGAGTAGCCGTCGGTGAGGGCGCCGATGTCGCCGAGGCGGGCGGCGCCCTGCGAGGTGGCGAGCGCCGTCATCGCCGCCAGGCCGAGCGCGGAGCCGACCTGGTAGCTCGTGTTGACGATGCCGGACGCCAGGCCGCCCTCCTCGGGCTTGGCCGACGAGATGGCGGTGCCGAGCGACGGGATGAAGGCGAGCGCCATGCCCGCCGCCGCGACGAGCGAGGCCGGCAGGACGTCCACGACGAACGAGCCGTCCGGCCGCACGAGCGCCAGCAGCGCCATGCCCGCGGCGAGCACGAGCAGGCCGGCCACCGTCGGGACCTTGAACGAGAAGCGGTTGATGACCCGCGGGGCCACCACCACCATCAGGAACATGATCGCGACCGTCATCGGCAGCAGCGCCGCGCCGCCCTCGAAGGCGCCGAAGCCGAGCACCTGCTGCAGGTAGAGGTTCAGGAAGAACCACATCGGGATCCACGCGGCGCCGAGCAGCAGCTGCGCGATGTTCGCCGCGGCCAGGTTCGGCGTGCGGAAGATGCTCAGGCGCATCAGCGGCTCCCGGCGCCCGGCCTGGATGGCCACGAACGCGCCGAGCAGCACGAGCCCGGCGGCG
>DATLGB010000163.1:0-5438 GCA_035540675.1 Solirubrobacteraceae bacterium
GCCCATCTACGGCATGCCGATCCTCGACGTCGACAAGGCGGGCTCGATCATCGTGCTCAAGCGGTCGATGTCGTCCGGCTTCGCCGGCATCGACAACCCGCTGTTCTACGACCCGAAGACGCAGATGCTCTTCGGCGACGCGAAGAGCTCCGTCGGCGAGATCCTCGCCGAGGTGCAGGCGCTCTAGCCGCAGAGGGACGCTCTCTTGCCGCCGGGGCGCCGCGGGTAGCACCGGAGGCGATGCCCGACCACTTCCGGCTGCCGTGGGCGTCGGTCCCAGAGGAATTCCGCCGGTTTCGGCGCGACCTCCCCAAGCTGGTGGCGCTCGCGGGCGCGTGCGGCCTCGCCGGGCTCGTCTGGATGCTCGTCACGGGCGAGTCTGCGGTCTTCGCGGTAACGGCCGGCGCCGCGATCTTCGCCGGCATGCGGCTGCTCGCGCCGGTTCTCTGGGCGGACTCCTGGCGGCGGATCCCGCGGCCCGGCGAGTTCCGCCGCTGGGGTGCCGCCACCGCCGTCGTCGTCGCGTGGTTCGTGCTCGTCGTCGCCCTGCTCTTCGGTGTGCTGGCGGCGCTCGACGCGCTCGGGCCGCGCTGACGCGGCGCGAGTGCAGCGGCCGCGGCTACGCCGCCGGCACGCCCGGCGGCGGGGCCGAGCTCACCTGCGCGAAGAACGCGGCGGCCGGGTCGGCGGCCGGGACGGCCTCGGCCGCCGGGTAGGCGCGCTCGACGCTCAGCAGGCGCTCGGCGCCGAAGCGCAGCGTCTGCACCTGGTAGGCCGACAGCTCGAGGCCGTGGCGGCGCACGAGCCAGTCCATCGCGGCGACGGACTCGGCGTCGAAGCCGCCGCCGACGAGCACGATCCGCGGCGAGTCGCCGGGCACGGCGGCCTGGAGGTCCGCGTGCACCTCGGCGAGGCGCTGCGCGTGCCAGCCCGCCACCTGGCCGGCGGCGACGAGCGCGGCGCCCAGCGCGGCGCGGGGATCCTCGGCGATCTGCACGACCGCCACGCGGCCGGCGGAGCCGTCGAAGGCGAGCACGTCGACCCCCGGCTCGGGCGCCGCGGCCACCAGCCGCAGGTGCGGCTGCCCGATCTCGTTGCAGAAGGCGTCCCAGCCGCCGCAGACCAGCGTGAGCAGCTCGTCGCGGGCGGGCGGCGCTTCGGTGACGAACGCGGCCGCTTCGGGCGCCACGAGCGTCTTGGAGGACTCGTCGATTCGGAGCATGATCGGGGGGACCTCGGTCAGGGAACGGGCCGCGATCCCTATCGGCATCCGGACGCCGGCCCTCAAGCGCAGGACGGATAACGTGAACGGCAGTGCTGGACCGTGCCGACGCCCTCCGCGCCATGGCCTCCGAGGCCTTCGACGTCGTGGTGGTCGGCGGCGGCATCACGGGGGCCGGCGTCGCGCTCGACGCGGCCACCCGCGGCTACTCGGTCGCCCTCGTCGAGAAGGCCGACTTCGCGTCCGGGACCTCGTCGCGCTCGAGCAAGCTCGTCCACGGCGGCCTGCGCTACCTGCAGAACTTCGATCTCGGACTGGTCCGCGAGGCGCTGCTCGAGCGCCAGCTCATGGTCGCCCTCGCCCCGCACCTGGTCCGGCCGCTGCCGCTGATCGTCCCGGCGTTCGAAGGCGCGCGCCCCGACCGCCTGGTCGGGCTGGGGCTCAACATGTACGACGCGATGGCGGTCGAGCGGGTGCGGCGATCGCCGCTGGCGCGCCGGCGCGGGCGCATCCGCGACGTCAACGCGGACGGCATCGAGGACTGGAGCCCGGAGCGCCATCGCGTCGTCGGCGGCGACGAGGTCGCCGAGCGGCTGCCGGCGCTCGCCGGCCGCGCGCCGTCGTCGGGCTACCTGTTCTACGACTGCCAGACCGACGACGCCCGCCTCGTCCTGACGGTGCTCGCCGAGGCGGAGCGCTTCGGCGCGGTGTTCGCCAACCGCGTGCACGTCGATGGCCTGCTCGCCGGCGGCGGCCGGGCCACCGGCGTCCGCGCGACCGACGCCGAGACGGGCGAGAGCTTCGAGATCCGCGCGGGCACCGTCGTCAACGCGACGGGCGTGTGGGCCGACCGCCTGCGCCCCGACGAGCTGCACGACGAGGCCGAGGTCCCGGTCATCCGGCCCAGCCGCGGCACTCACCTGCTGCTCGCCCGCGAGACGCTGCCGGTCAACGACGGCGCGATCGTGCCGGCACCCGGCGGGCGCACGATCTTCGTGCTGCCGTGGCTCGGGCACACGCTGATCGGGACGACCGACAACGACTACCAGGGCGATCTGGACCACATCCGGCCGTCCGACGAGGACGTCGCCTACCTGCTGGAGGCGGTCGGCGCGTTCTTCGAGGTCGAGCTCGCGCCGCGCGACGTCACCGGCGCCTACGCCGGGGTGCGGCCGCTGATCTCGACGGGCGACCCGAAGAAGTCGGTGGACATCTCGCGCAAGGCGGAGCTGTACGAGACCTCGAGCGGGATGATCACGATCACCGGCGGCAAGCTGACCACGTGGCGGCGGATGGCGAAGATGACCGTCGACCGGATCGTGGAGCGCGAGGGCCGCGACGCGCCGTGCCGCACGCACGAGATCCCGCTGGGCATGGCGGTGGCGCCGGAGGCGCTGCCGCGCGTGGAGGGCGTGCCGGAGGACGCCTACGCGCTGCTGGCGGGCCGGTACGGCTACGCGGCGCACGAGGTGCTCGGGGTGGCGGGCGAGCGCGGCGAGCTCGCGCAGCCGATCCTGCCGGGCGTCCCCGACCTGCTGGCGGAGGCCGCCTACGGGGCGCGGCGCGAGCAGGCGCGCTCGGTCGGCGACGTGCTGCTGCGCCGCAGCCGGCTGGCCCTGCTGGCGGCGCGGCGGCTGCTGGAGACCGACGGCGCGGTCGAGCGGGTGGCGGCGGCGATCGGGGCCGAGCTGGGCTGGGACGCCGCGCGGATCGCCCGCGAGGCCGCGGCGTTCCGCGACGAGGCCGCCGCCGAGGGCCTCGCCGTCTCGTCCTGACCGGGCCGTAACTTTCCGGGGCCCGACCGGTTGCACCCCCCGATGGTCCCTCGCCGCCTTCTCGCCCCATTGCTCGCGCTCGCCGCGATCCTGTCGCTCGCGCCGGCGGGCGCCGCGCGCGCCGCCTGGTTCGGCGCCGAGCCGGTCGACGGCCCGTCGCCCGGCATCGCCGGCTTCGGCGACCTCGACCTCGCGCGCGACGGCAGCGGCGCGCTCGCCTACCTCAAGCTCGACGGCGGCGTCCCGCACGTCTTCGTCGCGCGCATGTGGGGCGGCGCGTGGCGGCCGCCCGAGCGCGTCGACGTGGGCGTCGCCGAGGCGGCGTCGCAGCCCGTCGTGGCGGCCGGCGACGACGGGCGCCTCGTCGTCGCCTGGATCAGCGAGGGCCGGCTGTGCGCGGCCGTGGTCGCCGGCGGGCTCGGGCAGCCGTTCTCGCCCGTGCAGTTCCTCGCGGCCGGGGGGGCACGCGACCCGGATATCGACCTCGGCATCAACGGCACCGCCTACGTCGTGTACGGCCGCGACGGCGGCGGCGGCAGCGACGTCGGCGCGGTGCGGCTGCAGGGAGCGGCCTGGACGGCGATCGGGCCGGCCCTCGACATCGATCCGGCGCAGCCCGCCGGCGACGGCGCCGGCCGGCCGCGGGTGGCGGTGGCCGCCGACGGCAACGCCGTCGCGGTCTGGGGCGAGGGCCACGCCGACGGGCGCGGCCGCCTGTACGCGCGGCGGCTCACGCGCCTCAACCTCTCGGCCTACCCGCAGGAGCTGTCGGTCGGCGAGTTCCAGGGGGCGCCGGGCGACGACGCGGATTCACCCGACATCGACATCGAGGACGACGGCTCCTACGCGTGGATGACGTTCCGCCAGACGATCGGCGGCGCCTCGCGGGTGCTCGCGCGCCGGCTGGTCGGCTCCACCTTCGACCCGCCGGTGCCGGTGGACGGCGGTGCCGGCTCGACCGCCGGTCGCGTCGCCATCACCGGCCGCGGCGTCGGGCTCGCCGCGTCGACCGCCGGCGACGGCTCGGTCGTGGGCTCGCTGCTCGCGCGCGACGTCTTCGCGCCGCCCGTGCGGCTCGACGCGGCCGCCGGCACGATCGGGCCGCAGCCGGTGGTCGCGGTGGGGGAGAACGACGAGTCGGCGGTCGCGTGGCTGCACGCCGCCGGCGGCGACCCGGGCGTGTTCGCGCGGCGGCGGGACGACGAGGACGATGCGGGCTTCGAGCCGCAGGTCCCGCTGACCGCGCCCGCGGGCGGGCCCGCGGCGCCCGACGGGCGGCTCGAGATGGCCGCCAGCCGGCTCGGCGACTTCGCGGTGGCGTTCCTCCAGGGCGCCGGCGCAAGCCAGCGGATGATGGTGGCGAGCTTCGACCGGCCGCCGAGCCGGCCGTACGGCACCAGCCACACCAAGCCGCGCCGCGAGCGGCGCCCGCTGCTCAAGTGGCAGCCGGGGCTCGACGCGTGGGGCACGCAGACCTTCAAGGTGCTCCTGGGCGACCAGGAGATCGGCAGCACCACCGGTGCCGTCCTGCGCCCGCCCCAGGCGCTGCCGGACGGCCGGCACTTGTGGCGGGTCGTCGCCACGGACCGGCGCGGCCAGACCACCACGGGGCGCGCGCGGGCGCTCGTGATCGACGCGACGCGGCCGCGGGTGTCGGCATCGGTGGCGCGCCGCGCGGCGCGTGCGATCACTCTCCGGATCCGCGTGCGCGACGGGGCCGGGACCGGGCTGCGCTCGGGCACCGTCGCGTTCGGCGACGGCACGTCCGCGCCGCTGAAGTCGCGCGTCGTGCACCGCTACAACCGGGGCGGCCGCTTCACGGTGACGGTGCGCGCGGTGGACAAGGCGGGCAACGCCGGCCGCACGCGCCTGTCGGTGCGGGTTCCCCGATGACCGGCTCGCGCAGCTAACCTCGGCGCTCGATGGTCTCCACGCGCGACCCCCTCGCCGCCCTGGAGGCGCGCGTCTCCGCGGTGGCGGGAGCCCTGCCGGAGCGGGAGCGCCGCGCACTCGCGCTGCGGGAGCGCGACGGCGCCGGTTACTCCGCGATCGCCAGCGCGCTCGACGTCCCGGCGCGCGACGTGCCCGCGCTGCTGTGGCGCGCGCGGCTCGCGGTGCGCGACGGCGTGCGCGCGGCGCCGCTGCCGGCGGCGACCTCCGACGCCTGCCCGCGCGCCCGGCGCCTGCTCACCCTGCAGCAGGACGGCGAGCTGACCGACCACGACGCCATGGTCTGGCTGCGCGAGCACGTGCAGGACTGCGGGAGCTGCCGCGCCGTCCGCCGCGCGCTGCGCGAGGCGAGCCTGGCCTTCCGCGCGGCGCCGGAGGTCGGCGCCGACCGCCCACCGAGCGCCTCGGCCGCCGCGGCGGCACCTGCCGCGCCGGCGCCGGCGCCGGCGGCCGCGCCGCCCACCGCGCCCCGGGCGCCCGCGCCTGCCGCG
>DATLGB010000164.1:0-3423 GCA_035540675.1 Solirubrobacteraceae bacterium
ACGCCATCGTGCTCTCCCGCGACCTGGCCTCCGTCGGGATCGGTGCCGGCCAGATGAGCCGCGTGGACTCGGTGCGCATCGCGATCGAGAAGGCGATGGCCGCCGGCTCTGACCTTCAGGGCGGCGCGATGGCCTCCGACGCGTTCTTTCCGTTCTCCGACGGGCCGGAGATCGCGATCGGCGCCGGCGTCACGGCGATCATCCAGCCGGGCGGGTCGCGGCGCGACCCCGAGGTCGTCGAGGCGGCCGACGCGGCGGGCATCGCGATGGTCTTCACGAGCCGCCGGCACTTCCGTCACTAGCTGGTGGACGGGCCCCACCAGGCTGCCGGCGTGACCGACGAAATCGAGCGCTTCGCGTCCGGCGGACCCTGGGAGGAGCGGTTCGGCTACAGCCGCGCGGTCCGCGCCGGCGACCTGCTGTTCGTGGCGGGCACGACAGCGGTCGACGAGGACGGCGTCGTGCGCGGGATCGGCGACGCCGGCGCGCAGACGGCGTTCGTCCTGGACCGCATCGAGGCGGCGCTCGCGCGGGCGGGCGCGTCGCTGGAGCAGGTCGTGCAGACGCGGATGTACATCACCGACGTCGGCCGCGCGGAGGAGATCGGCCGCGTCCACGGTGAGCGATTCGCTTCGCACCCGCCGGCGTCGGCGATCGTCCAGGTCGCCGCGCTGCTGGACCCGCGGATGCTCGTCGAGATCGAAGCCGTCGCCTATGTCGGCCCGTCGCGGCGCTAGCGCTGTCCAGGCCCTCGCCAGACAGCGCTAGCCCTCTCGCGATGAGGGTGGGCGGACGGCGATCCGTCCGCTGCGTGCCGCACACTGCGCCGCTCGTGTTCGTCGCCGCCGCCCTTCCCGCCGCGCCTTGACCGTCCTGCGGGAGTGGCAGGAGCGCGCGCTCGAGCGCCTCGCCGGCTGGGACCAGGGCTCGTTCCTGCTGTCCGCCGCGCCCGGCGCGGGGAAGACGATCCCGAGCCTCGCGTTCGCGCGCCGGCTGCTCGACGCGGCCGCCGTCGACCGCGTGCACGTCGTCTGCCCGACGACGCCGCTGACGCGCCAATGGGCCGAGGTGGCGGGCCGCTTCGGCATCCAGCTCGCGCCCGACTCCGAGGAGCTGCACCCGCCGCGCGACTTCCACGGCATCGCCGCGACGTACGCGCGCGTGGCCTCCTCCGCGGCGCGCTGGGCGCCGCAGTGCGGCGCGCGGACGCTGATCGTCGCCGACGAGGCGCACCACCTCGGCGACGAGCTGGCGTGGGGCGAGGGCTTCGCGAAAGCGTTCGCCGCCACGCCGCGCTGGCTGCTGCTGTCCGGCACGCCGTTCCGATCCGATGGGACCGCGATCGCGGGAGTGCGCTACGACGCGGGCGGCATGTGCATCCCGGACGTCAGCTACACCTACGCCGACGCCGTCCGCGACGGGATCTGCCGCCCGGTCGTCTTCGTGCCGTACGACGGCGCGCTGTCCTGGCAGTCGGGCGACGAGGTCATCGAGTCCTCGTTCGCCGACAGCGAGCTCAGCGGCCGCGAGGCCAGCCGGCGCTACCGCACCGCGATCTCCACCGAGCTCGCCGACGGCCTGCCGCGGATCCTGCGCGCCGCCGACGAGCGCCTGACCGAGGTGCGCGCGAGCGGGCACAAGGACGCCGGCGGCCTCGTCGTCACCGCCGACGGCGGGCACGCGCGGCGGGTCGCGGCGGTGCTCAAGGAGATCACCGGCCGCGTGCCGGTCGTCGTCGTCCACACCGACGCGCGCGCGGCGGCCAAGCTGCGCGCGTTCGGCGCCGGCCGGGAGCGCTGGATCGTCGCGGTGAACATGGTCTCCGAGGGCGTCGACATCCCGCGCCTGCGCGTCGGCGTCTACGCGACCGCGGCCAAGACGCCGCTCATGTTCCGCCAGATCGTCGGGCGCTTCGTACGGACGCTGGCGGGCCGCCCCGCCGAGCACTCCTACCTCTTCCTGCCCGCCGACCGGCTGCTGCGCTCGCACGCCGCCGAGGTCGAGACCGAGCTGCGCCACGTGCTGCGCGCGCCGCCGGAGGGGGACGGCCTCGGCCTGCTCGACGAGCCGCCGGCCCGGCGCGAGAGCGAGCGCGCCGAGCCCGAGGCGTTTCTCGCCCTCAACGCCGACGTCGCGCCGCAGCTGGCGCTGTTCAGCGGCGGTCCGCCGCCACCCGTCGCCGCCGCCGCCCGCCCGGCCGCCGCGTTCCCGCCCGCGGTGGCGCCGGAGCCCGAGGAGCCCGTCTTCCGCCGCCGGCGGCGCCTGCGCGACAAGCGCACCGGCCTCGTGCGCACGCTCGCCGGGATGGACGGGCGCACGTACCGCGAGATCAACACGTGGCTCAACCGCCAGACGAAGGTCGACAGCGTCGATGCGGCGACCGTCGAGCAGCTCGAGCGCTCGATCGAGCTGCTGCAGGCCGAGCTGGATCGCATCGGCCGCCGCCGCGCGCGCCGCGCCTCCTAGACTGCCTACCGCAGATCGCTCGCCCCCATGGTGTAGCGGTTAGCACGCCAGCCTTTCACGCTGGTAGCGGGGGTTCGATTCCCCCTGGGGGTACTAGCGCTCGAGCTCGCGGCCGCGCCGCTTGCGGCCGCGCCGCACCTGCCCGCCGCCCATGACCGAGATCAGCCGGATGCGGATGACCGGCGCGCCGGGCGGCGGCGGCTCGCGCCCCAGCGCCACCTCGTGGCCGCCCATGAACGCGAACTTCGACACCTGCACGTCGACGCCGTCGGGCACGCGGATCTCGAAGCCGCCCATGAGCGTGTAGACGTTGATCTCGATCGCCTCGTCGGAGAGCTCGGCGTCGTACAGGTCCAGCTCCGCGCCGCCCATGAAGTTCACGACGGTGCAGCGCTCGGCGACCCGCCAGCGTCCGGTGCGCTCGTTGCCGCCCATGATCGAGACGATCCACGACGTGCCGCGCTCGGCCGATCGCACGACGCGGGCCCGCGGCGCGGGCGCCGGGACCGGCGCCGGCGGAACGCTGCCGGGGGCGATCATCCCGCCGACGTCGGCGAGCAGGCGGTCGAGCTCTGCGTGGGTGCGGGCCGCGTAGGCGCCCTGCAGGCGCTCCTCGAGCTCGTCGACGTCGAGCCGGCCGTCGCCGGCGGCGCGGCCGAGCGTCAGCACGGCGCGCTCGCGATCGGCGTCGGAGGCGCGCAGGTCGGGCACGGGGCGGTCGTCGGGATCGGCCACGACCCGAAGTCAAGCAGCCGGGCCAATAAGCTGGGGCCCGTGCGGGCCGTTAGCTCAATCGGTAGAGCAAGGGACTTCGGGACGGAGCGCCAGTCGGGAGACCGCTGGTTTGTCGGCAGCTGTTTGCTGGGACCCCCTGAGAGCCTGAGGTACCCATCGCGGTGACAATCCTCAGGATTGGGCAATCAGCAGGCAACCCCGCAAGGGAGAGCCCTCAGAGGC
>DATLGB010000165.1:0-5523 GCA_035540675.1 Solirubrobacteraceae bacterium
CCCTCCCGCTCGCGGGCATCATCACCGTGGCCCTGCTCATGCTCGACGGGGACGAACGCGAGACCGCGACCGCGCAGACCCGGCCACTGGACGAGGGAGAGGTGCGCGCGGTCGCCGAGGCCTTCGCCGAGGCCTACGAGACCGAGGACGGCCGTGCGCTCGGCCGCCTGCTGACCAGCGACGTGCGGCGCGTGCTGCCGGAGGGCACGGTGCGCGGCCGCGGCAACGTCGTCGCCGAGTACGAGTCGCAGTTTCAGACCAACGCGACGCGCAGCTACGAACTCGAGGACCTCGAGGTGACCGGCGGCCCCGCCGGCCGTGCGAGCGGCCAGTACCGGGTGCGGCGCGCGGCGGGCTCCTCGATCGAGGGCAAGATCGTGCTCGGCGTCGTGCGCGACCGCGGCCGCACCCGCATCGCGCTCATCGCCGTCACGCCGCGGGCCTAGAACCCGCCGCTCAGCAGCGCTTGGCCACCACGACCTGCACCTCCCGGCCGCGGCGCACGCGCGCGCCCGGCGCCGGCGCCTGCCGGCACACGACCGGCTGCCCCGGGCGCAGCACGTCGAACAGCCCGCCGCCGCGCTCGACGTCGAGCTCCAGGCCGAGCGGATCCAGCCGCGCCTCGAGCTCGTCCTCGAGCAGCCCGGTCAGGTCGGGCACGGTGACCAGGATGTCGCGCGTGACCCGCACCGCGGTCATCGTCGGCAGCCGCCGCGGCGCCGTCGCCATGACGTCGATGACGTTGACCCCGGGGTCGAGCGGGACGACCGCGGTGAAGCGCCCGTCCTCGACGAGCGCCGGCCGGCCCAGCACGGTCACGGCGGACGCGCGCGGCGAGACGCTGCCGCGCACGTCGGCGGTGCCGCGCCGCAGCGTCGAGCCGTCGCTCGGCGCGCTGACCTCCAGGCGCACATGCTCGGTCGGCGGCGCCGGCGGGCCGTCGTCGCCGCCGCAGGCCGCCATCCCGGCGGCGCACGCCGCGACGGCGACGGCCGTCAGCACGGGGCGCAACATCATGGCTCTGAGGCTAAACCGCCGCCCTCACCGGCGGGCGAAGCGCACCGTGAAGCGCGCGCCTCCGAGCGCGGACCCGTCGACCTCGATCCTCGCGCCGTGCGCGCGCACCTGCTGGGCGACGAGCGCGAGCCCCAGCCCGGAGCCCTCCGCCGTCGTGCCCTCCGCCCGCACAAATGGCTCGAAGATCCGCTCGCGCTCGGCCTCCGCCACGCCGGTACCGTCGTCCTCCACGGTCAGCACCGGTCCGCCACCCGGGCCCGGAGCGTCCGCCGACAACGTCACCGCGACGTTGCCCCCGCCGTGGCGCGCCGCGTTGCGCACGAGGTTCTCGACGATGATCCCCAGCCCCGGCTCCCAGCCGCGCACGACGACCGGCTCGTCCGGCAGGTCGGCCGCCCAGGACACGTCCGGATAGCGCGCCCGCGCCGCCGTCAGCGTCACCGCCACGAGATCGGTCAGCTCGACGTCGTCGAGCATCGGCGGCGGCGCGTCGCCGCGCGCGAGGCCCTGCAGCCCGTCGAGCAGGGCGACGAGGCGGCGGTTCTCCGCCAGCGCGTCCTCGACCATCTCGGCGCGCTGGGCCGCCGGCATCTCCGGATGACGGCTGAGCGCCGACAGGTTGGCCTGCACGCTCGTCAGCGGCGTGCGCAACTCGTGCCCGGCGTCGGCGGTGAAGCGCCGTGTCGCGGCCAGCGCGCGCTCGCGGTCGGCGGCCGAGCGACCCAGCCGCGCGAGCATCTCGTTGAACGACGCCGCCAGCGAGCGCAGCTCGGCCGGCCCGACGTCGCCGGGCACCCGGCGATCGAGGTCCTCGGTCCCGGCGATGCCGGCCGTCGCGCGGCGCAGGCGGCGCAGCGGGCGCAGGATGACGTCGGCGGCGAACCACACGCCGAGCGCGGCCATGAGCAGCGCCGCGGCGCCGAAGCCCAGCAGGCGGCGGTTGAGCTCGGAGAGCTTGCGCTCGGTCGGCGCGAGCCGCGTCGTGACCTCCAGGCGGGTCAGGCCGCCGAGCTCCTCCAGGCGGATCGTGTAGGAGCGGTAGCGCTGGCCGCCCGCCTCGAAGGTGTCAAACCCGTCGCTCACGGCCGGCCGGCCCGGGGGCAGCGGGCGGCCGAACGCCGGCAGCTCGCGCCCGTCGAGCAGCAGCCGCAGCGAGGTTCCGGTCGCCGACAGGACGTTGTCCAGGCGCCGGTCTCGCCCCGGCAGCTCGCGCTCCACCGCCGACAGCGCCGTCCCGCGCGACAGCTCGACGATGCTCTGCAGCCGCTCGTCGAGCGCCTGGCGCTCGGACTGGTCGACGTAGCGCGAGACCACGAGCCCCGCGCCCGCGAGCACGATCGCCACCACGAACGTGATGCCGACCGTCAGGCGACCGCGGAGGCTGCGCATGCGCACCCCAGCGAATCAGACTTGTAGGATGAAGCCGATCCCGCGCACGGTCTGCAGCACGCGCGGCTCCCCGTCGGCCTCGAGCTTGCGGCGCAGGTAGCCGACGAAGACGTCGGCGATGTTCGTCCCGGGGTCGAACGTGTAGCCCCACACCTCCTCGTGCAGGCGGGCACGATCGAGCACCTCGCCCGGGTGACGCATGAACAGCTCGAGCAGGTCGAACTCGCGCCGCGTCAGCCCGAGGTCGCGATCGCCGCGGCGCGCCTCGTGCGAGCGCGGGTCCAGCGTGATGTCGCCGGCGCTCAGCACGGCCTGCGGCACCGCGGGCCGGCGGCGCAGCAGGGCCTGCAGTCGCGCGGTCACCTCCTCGAGCGCAAACGGCTTGACGACGTAGTCGTCGGCGCCCGCCTGCAGCCCGCGCACGCGATCCTCGACGTCGTCGCGTGCCGACAGCACGCAGACCGGGACGTCGTCGCCGTTGGCGCGCAGCCGGCGCAGGACCTCGAGGCCGTCGAGGTCGGGCATCGCGAGGTCGAGCAGGATCACCGCGGGCGCCACGGACTCGACCGCGGCGAGCGCCGCGCGCCCGCCGGACGCACGGACCACGCGGTAGCCCTCGAGCTCGAGAGCGGCCCCGACCGCGCGGCGAATCGCGGCGTCGTCGTCGACCAGCAGGACGACGGGCCCGCCGCCGTCGTCCTCATCTTCGCTTGACGGACTCACAGTCGCGGCTGACGCTATCGACCCGGTCGGCGCGAACCGTGTCGCGACCGGGGCCGCAGCTGATCTTGTCGCGCGCGCCGTCACGCGCGTCGATCCGGTCGCGCCCGTGGCCGGCGGCGACGACGTCGCCGCCCCCGCCGCGCGCGTCGATCCGGTCGTTGCCGCCCCCGCCGAGCAGCGTGTCCGGGCCCGAGCCGCCGATCAGGACGTCGTTGCCGGCGTCGCCGGCGAGAAGGTCGCTGCCGGGTCCGCCGTTGAGCCGGTCGTTGCCGGGACCGCCGAGCAGCGTGTCGTCGCCGCCCCGGCCGTTGAGCTTGTCGGCCTTCGCCGTGCCGACCAGCCGATCGGCTCCCGACGTGCCGTTCTGCGTCGCGGCGAGCGCCGTCGCGCCCCCGCCCGCGAGGGCGAGCGCGAGGACGAGTACGAGCAGCCGGCGGTGCATGGGCACAAGATGACGCAGTCGGCCCGCGTGGGCGCGCCCTACGCGCGTGTCTCATTGAGTTCTCACCAGGGGTGAGATGTGGGGGTGGCCGGCTGCACGACCCCGCGGCGTCGGCGCACGACCGCTCGGAACCCCACGCGAGGGCACGAGCATGCGCATCAGCCCGCTCTTGGCGCGTTCGCGCTTGGATGTTCACGTCGAATGAACACCGTTCGCCTGCGCCTAACGCCAACCCTTCGACGATAGGCACGGACAAGCCACCCGAATCACCGAGGTCCCGGCGGTATCTTCCGGGGCCTCGCACCTACCGGAGGAAAGGGCGCCTCTTCCCCGTGGCGCCCTTTCTTCTTTGCGCGCCGGGTCAGGCGGCCGCTGCGAACACTGCCAGCGGCGCCGTGACGTTCTTGAAGCTGCGCGCGCCGCGATCGGCGGTCCGCACGCCGGCGCGCGCGATCCGCTCGCGCGTCTTGAGGCTCAGCAGGACCTCGCCCGCGCCGGCCTCGTCGGCGATCCGCGCGGCGACGTTGACGGTGGCGCCGTACCAGTCCCCGGCGCGCTGCACGGCGGGACCGGTGTGCACGCCCATCCGCAGCGGCGGGAACACGAGCTCCGAGGCGAGCTCGCGGCGCAGGCGCAGCGCGAGCGCCACGACCCGCCCGGCGTCCTCGCCGTGGATCATCACGGCGTCGCCGAGCTGCTTGATGACCTCGCAGCCATAGGCGGCCGCCATGCGCTCGGCGCGCGCTTGGAAGGCCACCGCGACGTCGGCCGCGGCATCGTCGCCGACGCGCTCGGTGAACGACGTGTAGCCGACGAGGTCGGCGAAGAGGAAGGTGTGGTCGTTCGCGCCGTTCATCCTGTCCTCTGGGCGTGACGAACGCATGAACGTCGTACATCGCGGGGGCGCTGCCGTTCCGCCGCATGTAACGACCCGCGGCGCGGGACGGTCAACCGCGTTCGACCGTCCAGACGACCGGGTGCAGCGGATCGGGCCGGTAGACGCAGAACGTGCCGGTCCGCACGCCGGCCTCGAGCTCGGCGCCGATGCGCTCGTCGTAGCCGGCGATCCGCTTCAGCGTCGTCCGGATCGCGCGGGTGACGTTGATCCGCGCGCGCTCGGCGTGCGAGCCGGTCTCGCGGTCGCGGCCGCCCATCCCCACCGCCGAGGCCAGCTCGCGGCGCAGGAAGTCGAGCTCCACGCGCGCCGCCGCGGCGGCGCGCCGGTCACGGCGCGCCTCGGCGGTCGCCAGCGCCGCCTCGAGCGCGGCCACGCGCTCGCGGTAGTCGTCCTTGGCCTTCGCATCGAGCGCGGGCCCCGCACCGCCCTGCACGCCGAAGCGCCCCGCCGTCTCCTGGCCGCCGGACCGCGCGATGAGCGGGCCGTCCGGGGCGACGCCGTCGACCGCGGCGACGAGGTCGAGGCTGTGCATCTCGCTATCGGGGCGCTCGAGCAACAGCGCCAGCAGGCGCACCCCGCGGCCGTCGTTGAGGTGGATCGAGCGGCCGTGGCTCGTGATCGTCCACACGTCGCCGATCCGCCGCAGCTCCGCGGTCCCCGGCTGGTCGGCGACGCCTGAGCCCCCCTGTCCGCCCGCGGGGCCAAGCTGCGCGCGCAGCGCCTCGAGCTGCTGCTGAAGGCGCGGCAGGCCCATCTCCTCGGCGTCGGCGCCCGCGCTGCTCAGCCGCTCCTCGGCGCGCCGGCGCGCGGCCGCGTCGCCGCTGCGCAGCAGCACGGCGGCCTCCTCGATCGCGATCCGCGTCGCGCTCACGCGCGCGCCGTCGCGCACCGCGCGCGTCCGCGCGGCGGTGAGCTGCTCGAGCGCGTCGGCGTCGTGTCCGGCGACACGGGCGAGGATGCCGAGCCACATCTCCACGGGGCCGAGGAAGCCGACGGTCGGCAGCACGACGTTGCGCCCGACGAGGCGCTCGCGCTGTACGCGAAGCTCGCGCCG
>DATLGB010000166.1:0-8131 GCA_035540675.1 Solirubrobacteraceae bacterium
AACGACGACGTCCGCGTCGGCGGTTACCGCGTCCGCGTGGGGGACGAGCCGTGGCAGCAGCTGCCGGCTTCCGCTCGCTCGTTCACCGGACGCGGAACGGCCTGCTCGCGGGTGTCGGTCGTCGCGGTCGACCGGGCGCGCAACAGCTCGAAGCCGGCCACGGCGCTCGCGACACCCCCGCCGGACGAGGGGGGCGACGGCCAGCGCGGGCCGGCGCCGGCGCTCGTTCCGCTGCCCGCCCCGACCCCGATCCCGATCCCGATCCCGCTTCCGCCGCTCCCGGGCGGCTCCTCCTGCGAGGAGGAGATCGGCTCCGGCCTGCCGCCGCGGCTGCCGCTCTCCCGCGGCGCGACCTACCACGTCGCGCCCACGGGCTCCGACAGCAACCCCGGCACCGAAGCGGCGCCATGGCGCACGATCCAGAAGGCCGCGAACACGCTGCGCGCCGGCGAGACGGCACTCGTCGCCGGCGGGCTCTACATCGAGAACGTCACGATCACGCGCTCGGGAACCGCGACCGCGCCGTTCACCATCCGCAACCGGCCGGGGGAGCGCCCGATCCTGCGGGCCGGGCTTGCCGGCCTCGACAACATGCCGGTGCAGATCCGCAACGCCGCGTACGTGCGACTCCAGGGCCTCGTGTTCGAGGGCGCGACGGGGCCGTCGACGACGAACATCTACGCGTCGGGCAGCACCCACGACGTGGAGATCTCCGACTGCGAGGTCCGCAACTCGGCGCGCCAGGGGTTCTTCAGCGAGCGGACGACGGCGCGCATCCACATCATCGGCTGCCACTTCCACGACAACGGCGGGACGGGGCGGATCCAGCAGGACCACAACATCTACGTCGAGGGCAGCCACCACGCCCTCATCAACAACCTGATCCGCAACGCGCCGAACGGCTTCGGCGTGCAGATCTATCCCTCGAACGACCACATCGTCGTGGCCGGCAACACGATCGCCTCCAACTTCCGCGACGGCATCATCCTCGGCAGCTCCGGCACGACGACGACCAGCAACGCGCTGATCGTCAACAACATCATCACGGACAGCCGGGCGGCGGTGTCGACGTACTGGGGCGGCCCGGTGGGCTACGGCAACGTGGCCCGCACGAACCTCGCCTGGGGCAACACCCAGGGCAACTTCACCGGCAGCGGCGTGACCTATGAGAACAACCGCGTCCGCGACCCCGCCTACGCGAATCCCGGGGCGGGCGACTACCGCCCCCGCGCCGGCAGCGCTGCGCTCGACGTCGCCGAGCGCGCGTACGTCAACCCCAGTGACCTGGACGGCACCACGCGGCCGCAGGGTCGCGGCCCCGACCTCGGCGCGTACGAGCGCTGAGGACATCGCCGGCCGCGGCCCCGGGGCCGCGGCCGGCGCTTCCCTCGCGCCGTCCGGCTGCGGTCAGCGCTCGTAGGAGCCGAGGTCCGGGCCGCCGCCGATGGGACGGCTCCGGCCGTCCATGTCGCTGACCGGTGTGAACGCAGCGTCCGAGCCGCTCAGGGCGGGGCTGCCGTCCAGGAGGCGGTAGTCGCCGCTCGCACGGTCCCTGAACAGCGGGTTGGCGACCCGGTTCGCCTCGTACGTCACGCCGGACCCCGTGAAGGCGGTCGAGCTGGTGCCGTAGGCGATGTTGTTGCGGACGAGGTTGCCGGTTCCGACGGCGCCGCCCCAGTAGGTCGATACCGCGGACCGGCTGTTGGTGATGACGTTGTTGACCACCGTCGCGTGGCTCGTCGTCGTCGAGCCGTCGCTGCCGATGATGATGCCGTCGCGGTAGTTGGCGTCGATCGTGTTGTTGGCCACCACGATGTGGTCGTTCGACGGGTAGATCTGCACGCCGAAGCCGTTCGGCACGTTGCGCAGGAGGCTGCCGATGATCGCGTGGTAGCTGCCCTGGATGTAGACGTTGTGGTCCTGCTGCAGCGGGCCCGAGCCGCCGTTGTGATGGAAGTGGCAGCCGATGATGTGGATGCGCGCGGTGGTGCGCTCGCTGAAGAACCCCTGGCGCTGCGAGCCCGAGACCTCGCAGTCGGAGAACTCGATGTCGCGCGCCGAGCCGTACGCATAGATGTTGGTCGTGGACGTCCCGGTCGCGCCCGCGAAGGCCAGGCCCTGGAACCGGACGTAGGCCGCGCCGCTCGCCAGGCTCAGCGGCATGTTGTTCGTCGCGCCGGAGCCGGCGGCGAGCACCGGCCGCTCGCCGGGGTAGTTGCGGATCGTGATGGGCGCGCTCGCGGTGCCCCCGCGCGAGAGGACCAGGTTCTGCGCGTAGGTGCCGCCGCGAACCAGCGCCTGCTGGCCGGCAGTCAGCGTGTTCAGGGCCTTCTGGATCGTGCGCCACGGCGCCGCCTCGGTGCCCGGGTTGGCGTCGGAGCCGCTCGTGGAGACGTAGAACGCCGTGCCCGTCGACAGCGCCAGGCGCGCCGGCAGCGAGCCGCCGAGGAGCGGCGAGGGCGCGGGCTCGGCGACCGTCCACGTCCGCTGCGCCGGGGACGCATCGGTGTTGCCCGCGGCGTCGGTCGCCCGCACGCGGAAGCTGTGAGACCCGGCCTGCAGGCCGCTGTAGTACGCCGGGGAGGCGCAGGAGGCGAAGCCCGCACCGTCGAGACTGCACTCGAAGGTCGAGCCGGCTTCCGTGGAGGAGAAGGTGAAGCTGGCGTCGGTCGCCGTCGTCGACGCGCCCTCGTCCGGGCCGCCGGCGATGGCGGTGTCGGGAGCCGTCGTGTCGGCCGGCGGCGCCGGCGCGGGCTCCGGCTCCGGCTCCGTGGCCGCGGCCGCGCCGCGCAGCACGATCGTCTGGCCGATCGTGTGGCTGCTGGCAGTGGCTGCCACCGCCACGAGCTCGCCCGTCAGGCCGGCGAGCAGGCGCAGGCTGTCGGCCGCCGCCGAGGAGACGTTCCGCGTCGACGCCAGCTGCTCGTCGTAGCGCTCGCTCAACCCGCCGGCCGGCGCCACGGCAGACTTGCCGCTGGTGCCGAAGACGCCGACGACCGCCGCGTCGCCCGGCGCGCTCACCGACGGGGCGATGATCTTCGCCGTCTTCGCGCCGTAGCGTCCGCCGCTGGCGGCGACGGGGTTCGCGCCGTCCACGCCCTCGTAGCGCAGGATGCCGCCCGCCGAGACGGCGGCGGTCCCGAACCGCCACCGGTAGCCGGTCGGCTCGAACGCTCCGGCCGTCTTCACGTACACCGCCTGCGTCATCAGGGCGCTGCCCTTCGCGGAATCGCGGCGGACGAGGCTCCAGCCGTCGGGCGCGGTCAGCGTGACGCTGCGGTCGACGCGGACGTCCAGCGCGGCCACGAGGACGTCGCCGGCGAGGGTGCCGGCGGGAGCCGGGATCGTCAGCGCGGAAGCAGAGGCCGACTTGGCGCTGGACACGGAGCGCAGCGTGGGAGCCGCCGCCGCCGCGGTGGCGGGCAGGACGGTGGCGGCGAGGGCGAGGGCGACGGCCGCAAAGCAGCGTGCAGCCCGAGGGGAGGGGGACATGGGCCTTCCATCGGCCCGCCGTCCGCTCCGAAATATCGAAAATCCGTCTAGTGGTGGCTCCCCGGCGCCGGTGCGAGGAGCCGCGCCGCCGGACCGCCGAACCCCCGCCGGCGCGGGGGCAGCCCATGGCGGGAGCTTCAGCTGCTCGGCGTCACACGCCCGGCGGCGCCGCGAAGCGCTCGTGCCAGAGCGAGAACGCGAGCAGGCTCCACAGCTGGCGGCTCATGTCGCGCTGGCCGTCCACGTGCGCGTCGATCAGGCGCTGGACGGCCGGCGGGTCGAAGAAGCCCTGGCGGCGCACGGTGTCCGGCGAGAGCACGTCGCGCATGAACGGCTGGAGGTCGTTGCGCAGCCAGGCGCCGACGGGTATCGAGAAGCCCTGCTTGCGTCCCCGCACGATCTCCGGCGGCAGCAGCGAGGCGACGGCGGTGCGAAGGATCGCCTTCTTCGCGAGCCCTCGCACCTTCAGGCGGGACGGGATCGCGAGCGCGAGATCGGTCACCGCCGGGTCGAGGAACGGCACGCGGACCTCGAGCGAGTTCGCCATGCTCGACCGGTCCGTCTTGACGAGCATGTCCTCGACGAGGAAGGTCGTGAGGTCGAGGTCCATGATCCGCGCCAGCTCCTCTGCGCCGGCACTGGCCTCGTAGCTGCGCCGGAGGAGGTCCACCGGGTCCGCGCCTGCGCGCCGGGACGGGTCCAGCAGCTCGGCCCGCTGGTCGGCCGAGAGGATGCTCTTCCACACCGAGTGGCGCTCGACGGCACCGAGCGCCGCACCGCCCACGAAGCGCTTCGCCTTGTAGTCGAGGCTGCTGGCCCGCGTCGTCGAGCTGGGAAGCCGCTCGACCAGCGGCTGCAGTGGCGCCGCCACCCGGCCGATGCGCGGTGCGAGCCGGTGGCCGACGTAGTTGAAATAGCCGCCGAACAGCTCGTCGCCACCCTCGCCCGACAGCGCGACCTTGACGTGCTGGCGGGCGAGCCGCGAGACGAGGTAGGTCGGGATGGCCGACGAGTCGGCGAACGGCTCGTCGAAGACCCCGGCGAGGAGCGGAAGCAGCTCGGCGGCGTCGGGGTGCAGCACGAGCTCGTGGTGGTCCGTGCCGTAGCGCTGCGCGACCAGGCGCGCCCGCGCCCGCTCGTCGAAGCCGCGCTCCTCGAAGCCGATCGAGAAGGTGTGCACGGGCCGTGCGGACTCCTCCGCGGCGAGCGCCGTCAGCACCGACGAGTCGATGCCGCCCGAGAGCAGGACGCCCACCGGCACGTCCGCGATCAGGTGCGCGCGCACGGAGTCGCGCAGGCGCTCGATGATCTCCGCGGCCAGCTCCCGCTCGTCCTGCGACCGCATCTGGTCGGCGGACGGCGCCGTCGGTCTCGCGAAGCGCTCGACCTGGACGCGGGTGCCCGGCTGCCACGTCAGGACACAGCCGGCCGGCAGCTTGCGGGCTCCGCGGAAGATGGTGAGCGGCGCGGGGATGCACGCGTACGCCAGGAAGGCCTCGAGCCCGTCGGGGTCCACCTCGCGCGGGAACGCCGGGTCGGCCAGCAGGGCCTTGAGCTCGGAGCCGAACGCCAGCCGGTCCGCGGAGACGCCGTAGTAGAGCGGCTTGATGCCGTACCGGTCCCGCGCCAGGACGAGGCGCGCCCTGGGGGCATCCCAGATCGCGACCGCGAACATGCCGCGCAGCTCCTCGGCGAAGCGCGGCCCGCGCTCCTCGTAGAGATGGACGAGCACCTCGGTGTCCGAGCGCGTCTTGAACTCGTGACCGCGCCGCCGCAGGTCCTCGCGCAGCTCGCGATAGTTGTAGATCTCGCCGTTCTGCACCACGTGGACGGTTCCGTCCTCGTTGGAGATCGGCTGGTCGCCGTTGTCGAGGTCGATGATCGCCAGCCGTCGCGCGGCGAGCCCGGCTCGACCGTCGACGACCGACCCGCCGCTGTCCGGGCCGCGGTGGAGCAGCGTCCGGTTCATGCCGTCGAGCAGCTCGCCGTCGACTCCGGCGCCGTCGAGCGATACGAGGCCGCATATGCCGCACATGCCGGGTCTAAGCTCCTGCGATTCGTAGATCAGGCAAAGGCGTGCCCGCGCGCATCGGTGTCTACGTTGACGGCCCGTACGGCCTGACGCGCTCGGGCGCGAGCGACCGCGTCGCGCCGGACCTGGCGGACGCGCCGTTTCTGTCGTTCGCCACCGCCGTCGGCCGGTGGTTCGACGAGCAGCTGCTGTTCGGGCGCCTCGAGCGGCCCGGCGCGGACGACGGGCTGACGCTCCCGGCCGACGTCGGGTTCGTGCCGCTGCCGCCCTACCCGCGATCGCGCCGGCCCGGCGCGGTCGTGCGCGCTGTGCTCGGTACGTGCCGGGCGTTCTGGCGCGGCGTCGGGCGCGTGGACGTGGTGTGGGTGTTCGGGCCGCATCCGTACGCCTTCCTGCTGACCGTCCTCGCACTGGCCCGGCGGCGGCGGGTCGTGCTGGGCGTGCGCCAGGACACCATCGGCTACTTCGGCGGGCGCCTGCGACACGGTCGCGGCGTCATGCCGGCGGTGCGCGCGCTCGACGCCGGCTTCCGCGTCGCGGCGCGCGTGGTGCCGGTCACGGTCGTGGGGCCCGCGATCGAACGGCATTACGGCGGTCCGCGCCCCGGCGTCCTGAACATGACGGTGTCGCTGATGCGGGCCGCGGACGTGGCCGCCGAGCCGCCAGCGCGCCGGGAAGGGCCGGTGCACCTGGTCACGGTCGGGCGCATCGACCGCGAGAAGAACCCGCTGCTGCTGGTCGAGGCGCTCGCGGAGCTCGAGCGGCTCCGGCCGGGCGCGTACCGGCTGTCGTGGGCGGGCGTCGGGCCGATGACCGGCGCGGTCCGGCAGCGAGCCGAGCAGCTCGGTGTGGCGCCGCGGCTGCAGCTCCTCGGCTTCGTGCCGTTCGGCGCCGGGCTCGTCGACCTGTACCGGTCGGCGGACGTGTTCGTGCACGTCTCGCTGACGGAGGGGGTCCCCGCCGTCCTCCTGGAGGCGCTCGCCGCGGGCGCGCCCGTGGTCGCCACGGACGTCGGCGGCGTGGCGGCCGCCATCGACGGCGGCCGCGCCGGGCTGCTCGTGCCGCCGGACGACCGCGCGGCGCTCGTGTCGGCCATCCTCCGCATGGAACGGGACGCCGGGCTGCGCGAGCGCAGCGTGCGCCGGGGCCTCGAGCTGGCGCGCGAGGCGACGCTCGAGGTCCAGGCCGAGCGCGTGGCGCGCTTCCTGCGCGGTGGCAGCTGACGCGACGCGGGTCATGAGGTGGTCGCGGTCAGCCGGCGGGCGCCGCTGAACGCCTCGCGCACGTCGCGCGTTCCGGGCAGCAGGTCGCGGGGCCGGCCGCCGAGCTTGCGGACGAACATCGCCGCGACCACCAGCCCGGCGATCGAGTAGGCGATCGTCGACGCGACCGCGGCTCCCGTCCCGCCGTGGCGCGGGATGAGGAGGATGTCCAGGACCAGCATCGCGATGAACGCGACGCCGATCGCCATGCTCGCCGCGGTGGGCTTGCGCCGCGCCGTCAGCGCGCCGCCGAGCTGCTTGAGCGCGACGATGCCGAACGCGCCCAGGCTGAGGATGCGCAGGTCGTCGACGGCGCCGCGGAAGGACTCCCCGAACACGGCCACGCACAGCAGCGGCGCGAGCACGATGAGGGCGACGGCGCCGACGAGCGTCACCAGCACCGAGAACCGGAACAGGCGGCTCGTGCGCCCCGCGGCGGCTGCCGGGTCGTCGCGCACGAGGTCCGGCCGCTGGACCGCGGCGATCGCCGTGGGCAGGAGGAACAGAGCCTCCGCGAACGCCACCGCCACGCTGTAGAGGCCGAGCTGCCGGGAGCCGGCGATCGCGCCCAGGATCCACTGGTCGATCCGGTAGTTGGCGAGGAGCATCACGCGCCCGACGTGCGACTTGAGGCCGAACGACAGGCTGGAGCGCAGCAGCGACAGGCTCGGCCGCCCGAACCCGACCGACCGCCACCGCACGTGCCATGCGAGCAGGGCGGTCGCGATCAACTGCCCGGCGAGCCAGGTCGCGACCGCGGTCGCGACGGACAGCACGCCGAGCAGCGCGAGGACCCCGTTGACGACGACGTTGACGACGGCGGGAAGCACCCACGCCAGGTTCGTGATGCCGAAGCCGTAGTCCCCCTGGATCAGGAAGCGCAGGTAGGTGCTGAAGATGAGGACCGGAAGCGTCGCCAGGACGATCCACAGCAGCGTCCGGTCGACGTCGCCGCCGACCACCGGCGCCAGCAGCACCAGCCCGGCGACCGCGCCGAAGGTGAGCAGGCCGAGGATGACGGCCAGGATCGCGGAGTTCGTGGCCATCGCGGCACGCGCGTCCGGCCGCTCGCCCGCGACGTTGACGTTGGCCTCCTGAACCCCCAGCGTCGCGAGGTTCGACGTCAAGTAGCCGATCGCCGTCAGGAACGCCACCTCGCCGCGGCCGGTCGGCCCGAGCACCCGCGCCACCAGCAGCGCGTTGGCCAGCGACACGACGGCGACGGCCAGCTGCGCCGCGTAGGTCTGCGCGCCGGCGGACAGCAGCGGCGAGCGAGTGGCGGCGGCGCCCGCGGCGGGAGTCTCCGGCGCGCTCATCCGGTCGAAGATACGTGCTGGGCGCGCCG
>DATLGB010000167.1:0-5859 GCA_035540675.1 Solirubrobacteraceae bacterium
GACCTCGACGGCGCCGTCGAGGTCAGGCGCCCGGAGTGAACAGCGTGACGGCGGGCTCGGCGGCGTCCAGCGGGGGCGGCGCCGGCGCGGCCGCGTCGCCGGGCGCGCGGTAGCGCACGATCGTGGCGGTCGGCAGCTCGCGGCGGCCGGCGAATGCGTAGCCGGGCGGGGCCGGCGGCGTGGCCGGACGGGGCCGGCCGAAGCGCCACGAGGCGGCGGCGGCGGCGAGCGGCGCGCGATCGGCGGGCGCCGGCGCCCGCACGCCGGAGAGGTAGAACCGCAGCGGCGGCTCGCCGTCGGCGCTCGTGGTGACGACGGCCGGCTCCGCGCGCAGCTCGCGCGCGACGGCGCGCCAGTCCTCGCGGTGCAGCTCGGGGCTCGCGGCGATGTCGATCGTGAAGGCGGCGAACGCGGCCGCCAGCACGACGCCGGCGGCGGCCCCCGCCCGGCGTGACGCGAAGCCCGCCGCGGCCAGCGCCAGCAAGGGGACGAGCGCGCCGATCAGGTACCGGTCGAGCACGTAGTCGGGCCCGGCGAGCGCGGCGACGAGCGGCAGCGCGAGCGCGGCGGCGGCGGCCGCCGCCACCGCCCCGGCCGGCAGCGACGCGCGCAGGCGCGGCACGAGCAGCGCGAGGCCGCAGAGCGCGAGCAGAAGCGCGAGCAGCCCCGCGGCGTCGACCGGCGTGCCGAACGGCCCCGCCGTCCAGTGCTTCGCCACGTCGAGCGCCCGGGTCGACAGCGGGATCTCGCCGACCCAGTCGACGCGCCCGTCCCGCTGGGCGAGCACGAGCGGCGCCAGCGCGACCGCGGCGGCGGCGAGGATGCCGACGCCCGCGGCCGCCGCCCGCCGGCCGGCCCGCGCGCGCCACAGCAGGATGAGCGCCTGCGGCGCCAGCAGGAAGATCGCGAAGTAGTGCGTCGCCAGCGCGGCGGCGGCAGCGCAGCCCCACCCGATCGCCGCCCGCGGCCCGTCGTCCTGCAGGGCGCGGACGAGGAGCAGCGTCGCCAGCGCCGTCAGCAGCGCGAGCAGCGCGTACGGGCGGGCCTCCTGCGAGTACCAGACCAGAAACGGGGAGGTGGCCGCGAGCGCCGCCGCGAGGACCGCCGCGGCTCGCCCCGCGAGCCGCCCGGCGAGCGCGTACGCCACCGGGATCGTCAGCGTCCCGGCCAGCGCCGACAGCGAGCGCAGGCCGACCTCGCCGGCGCCGAACGGCTTCTCCCACAGCCACGCGAGCACGAAGTGCAGCGGCGGCATGCCCTCGCGGTCGGCGATCTGCTCGAGCAGCGCGCCCAGCCCGAGGTCGCGCACCGCGAGCGCCGTCGACGCCTCGTCGCGCCAGTAGGACTGGGCGTCCAGCGTCGAGAACCGCAGCGCGGCGCCGAGCAGCACGAGCGCGCCGAGCAGCGCGCGCGCCCGGCGCGGGTCGTCCAGCCAGGTCATCGGCCGCGACGGTACTACGCCCGGCGCGCCACCAGCGCGTGCGGCTGCGGCACCGCGGGTACCGCCCGGGCGATGGCCGTCACCACCAAGCCCGCGGCCGCGCCCAGCGCGGCCCTCCGCGCCGCCGGCACGCTCGCCGCGGCCACCTTCGGCCTGGCCTCGCGTGCTCGCGGCAAGAAGTCGCTGCATCCGGAAGGCGTCGTGCACGAGGCGACGCTGACCGTCACCGGAGCGGCCGCCGCGCCGGCCGGCGTCCCGCTGCTGTCCGATCCGCGCGAGCACGCGGCGATCGTCCGCTTCTCGCGCGGCGCCGGACTGCCGGCGGCGCTGCCCGACGTGCTCGGCCTCGCGCTGCGCCTGCCGGACGTCCACGGCCCCGGCGGCCATCAGGACCTGCTGCTGGCCACCTCGGGCAACGGGCCGCTCGTGCACCACCTGCTGCTGCCGGCGCCCGGGTTCCTGTCGCTGCCCTACTCGTCGATCCTCCCCTACCGCGGGGGAGACGGCTCGCTGTTCCTCGTCGGCGCGATGCCGCGCGGGCGGGCGCGGCGCCGCAGCGGCGGCGACGAGTACGACGCCCTGGCGCGCGCCGCGGCGTCCGGCGAACCGGCCTTCGACATCGGCGTGGCGCCGATCGGCGGCCGCCTGCGGCCGGTCGCGTCGCTGACGCTGGGACCCCGGCTCGAGCCGGAGGCCAACGCGCTGCGCTTCAACCCCTGGAACACGGGCGGCGGCCTGGAGCCCGCGGGCTTCTTCAACTGGCTGCGCGACTTCGCCTACCCCGGCTCGCAGGCCGGGTGGCAGGGAGCGGACCCGCGCGAGCTCAGCGCCCGCTGACGGAGTCGTCGGCGAACGGCAGCTCGGACAGCAGGCCGCTGACCGCGAACACCTGCTGAACCGCCGGCGGGCCCTGGATGAGCTCGAGGCGGACCTCCTCGCGCCGCGCGCGGTTGTGCGCCTCGATCAGCGTCCCGAGGCCGGTGCTGTCGATGAACGACAGACCGCGCAGGTCGACCACCACGTGATCGGCGCGCCGGATCGCCTCCTCCAGGCGCATCTCGACGTCGAAGGCGGTGCCGAAGTCCAGCTCGCCCTCGAGGGCCACCGTCTCGGTCATGACCTCAAGGTGCCCGGGACGCGCGCTCGCGAATCCCGACGGCGCCGCGTCAGGACAGGCGCGCCTTGGCGTACGCCTCGAGCCGCTCCCAGCCGCGCACCGTCGCCGGCAGGCCCGCCGGGGCGGGCAGCGCGCCGAAGGCGGCCTCCGCGCGCCGCGCTCGCTCCGGCAGCTCGCCCCGCAGGCGGCTGCGCGGGTTGGCCAGCAGCGAGCCCACTGCGTCGAGGTACTCGAAGTTGGCCTGCAGCGCGTTGTCGAGACGCACGTCGGGCTCGAGCCGGCCGTCGGCGTTCGCGCTGCGGACCCACTTCGAGACGGCCTTCTGCTCGCGCATCGCCGCGTGCACCGCGTCGCGGACCGGGCGCGCGCTGACGCCCGTGCGCAGCCCGGCGAGCGCGCGCGACAGCCTCGCGTTGGCGCCCTGCAGGCGCTCGAGCTGCGACGTCGCCGCGCCCGCGGCCTCGGCGGGCGGGGCGCTGGAGGCGTCGAACACGACCACGTACACCGCCATGGCGCACATCAACAGCGCGAGGATGGCGGTGGTACGGGCGGCGAGGCGGGATCGCTGCGGAGAGGGTGCGGTTCGTGCGTCCATGCGGCTTCCTCGATCCCCTATCGGCGGCCGGCGCAAACGCCGTGAACCGGCGGGCATCGGGTCCAGGTCCGGCAGCGCACGCCCGCGGCGTCAGCCGACGAGGGTCTCGAACACGAGAAAGCCGTTGAGCGCGATCACGACGGCCGCGATCACGCTCGCGAGCATCGTGGTCCCGCGGCGGTTCACGAACGTCCCCATCACGTCGGCGCGGCGGGTGAGGAGGATCATGGGCACGAGCGCGAACGGGATCCCGAACGACAGCACGACCTGCGAGATGACGAGCGTGTCCGTCGCGTCCCACCCGAGGCCGAGCACCACCAGCGACGGCGCCATCGTGATCGCGCGGCGCAGGAACAGCGGGATGCGGCGATCGATGAAGCCCTGCATGACCACCTGCCCGGCGTAGGTCCCGACGCTCGAGCTCGACAGGCCCGACGCCAGCAGCGCGATGCCGAACGCCAGCGCCGCGCCGCCGCCGAGCAGCGCCTCGAAGCCGGCGTGCGCGCCCTCGATCGACTCGACGTCCGTCCGGCCGGACTCGTGGAACAGCGCCGCGGCGACCACGAGCATCGTGACGTTGATGAAGCCGGCCAGCCCCATCGCCACCACCACGTCGATGCGCTGGAAGCGCAGGATCTCGCGCCGCTCGGCGTCGTCGGCGGCCGGAACCCGGCGCTGGGTGAGCGCGGAGTGCAGGTAGACGACGTGCGGCATCACCGTCGCGCCGAGGATCCCGACGGCCAGCAGCACGCTCTCCGTGCCGTCGAAGCGCGGCACGAGCCCGGCGGCGACGCCGCCGGGGTCGACGTCGACCTGCAGGAGGTCGACGACGAACCCGCCGAACACCACCCCGAGCAGCCCGGTGATGACGAGCTCGAAGCGGCGGTAGCCGCGCGTCTGCATCGCCAGGATCGCGAAGGCGACCGCCGCCGTGATGAAGCCCGAGGTCAGCGGGTCGATCCCGAACAGCAGGTTGAGCGCGATCGCCGCGCCGACGAACTCGGCGATGTCGGTGGCGATCGCGACCAGCTCGGCCTGCACCCACAGGCCCCACGTGGCCGGCCGCGGGAAGTGCTCGCGGCACAGCTCCGGCAGGTTGCGCCCGGTGGCGATCCCCGTCTTCGCCGACAGGTACTGGACCACCATCGCGAACAGGTTGGCGGTGACGATGACCCAGACGAGCAGGTAGCCGAACTGCGCGCCGCCCGAGATGTTCGTCGCGAAGTTGCCGGGGTCGACGTACGCGACGGCCGCGACGAAGGCGGGCCCGAGCAGCGCGAGCGTCCCGCGCAGGCGGCCGCGCGCGCGCAGCGCCCGCAGCTCGCTGGCGGGCGGCGGCGAGATGACCTCGGCCGGGGGCGCCGGCACGCCGTCGTCGCGGCGCCCGGCGTCGGGACTCACCGGCGTGACTCCGCCATCGCATCCCGCGCGCGGCGGGCCACGGCGCGTACGGGCGCGGGCAGGGCGCGGCGCAACCGGCCGCCCGCTCCCCGTCGCGACCACGCCTGGCCGACCCAGTCGTCGTATGGGATCACGTCCGGCGCGATCTTGCGGAAGATTGCCGCGCGCTCCACGCCGGGCACGGTCGCCCATCGCCCGCCCTCCGCCGCGAGGAAGTCGCGCAGGAGCCGCGGGGCCCGCAGGTCGACGTCGTCGATGATCACCACCCCGCCCACTTGCAGGCGCTCGGCGATGTAGAACCAGTCGATGAGAGGCGTCGGGAACGCGTGCCCGCCGTCGATGAGCGCGAGCTCCAGCGGCTCCGGCGGCAGGCGCGGCAGCGCGCGCTGCGAGTGCTCGGCCACCCAGGTGATCCCGTCGGTGGCGATGCCTCGCGCCTGGCACCAGGCGCGGACGCGCTCGTGCTCCCGCGCGTCGGGCGCCACGACCGTGTGCCGCGTCTGCGCGGCCGCGAAGACGATGCTGCTCAGCCCGCAGCCCGTCTCGAGCGTCGGCATCCCGGGCCGCAGGCGCGCCGCCAGCCAGCGCAGCGCCGCCGGCGAGAGGCCCCATCTGGTTCCGGGGCCGTGGATCTCCGGCGGACGGCCGATGATCTCCTCCACGAGAGCGTCCGCTCGCACGGGCGCATCATGCTGGATCGGGCGCGCAGACCGGCCGGCGCGTGCAGGTGGCGAAAAACCCTTGGCATGCAAGGTGTTCTCGCCAGCTGCGGGCCGAGAGCGCCGGTGCGTCAGAGCCCGAGCCGCCGCCGCTGCGCCTCGACCGTCAGCGGCGCCGCCGCCGCCTCGCTCAGCGCCGCCCGCCCGTCCGGGCGCGACGGGCCGGTGAACAGCAGCTCCCGCGATCCGAGCCAGCGCGCGAAGGCCGCGGCGTAGGCGTCCGCGGTCGCGATTCCGGCCGAGCGCGCTCGGGAACGGGTGCCACGCCCGACCCCGGTGCGGCCAGCGCGCGCCGCCGCCGACCGGGCGCGAGACGACGTAGCGGTGTTCGGCGGCGGGCGAGACCGCCTCCTCGAGCGCGGCCGCGGCGCCGGCGTCAGGCCGCTCAGCGCCGGAGCGCGGTCAGCGGGACGCCGGCGTCGCGCGCCGCCCACTGCGCCTGGAACGCCGTCGTCGGGCACAGCACGAGCGCCGGCTGCCCGATGCGGCGGGCGATCTCGAGGCCCATGATCGTCTTGCCGCTGCCGGGCGGCGCGACGATGTGCGTGTGCCGCCGTCGCGCCGCACCGTCGGCCTCGAACCGATC
>DATLGB010000168.1:0-21151 GCA_035540675.1 Solirubrobacteraceae bacterium
GACGGCGACCGCCGACGGCGATGGCGAGTTCACCGCCACGCTGACCGACGTCGCGGCCGGCGATCACGCCTACACCGCCACGGCGGCCGACGCCTGCCGCACCTCCGACGCCTCGCGGGCGGTGCGGATCTCCGATCCCGACGGCGACGGCACCGAAGGCGACACCGCCGCCCCCAACGCCCCGACGCTCAACGCCCCGGAGGCGTTCGAGGTGCGGCAGGCGTCGGCCGCGGTGGCGGTGTAGCGGTGATCGGCGGCGCTCACCGCGACCAGCGTCGTCGAGAACGTGCCCTCGGCGCTCGCGGTCAGCAGCGCGACACGCTGATCGCCTTCGAAGATCGCGATCTCGCTGCTCGGCTCGGCTTCACCTGACAACTCCACCATGCCCGCACCGCTCCACGCCGCCTCCAGCGTCGGCGCCGCCGGCGCCTGCAGATCGACGACCACGGCCGCCGCCCCCGAAGCGGCGGACGTGTTGCCCGCGGCATCGGTCGCCGTCGCGGTCAGCGAATGACTGCCGTGCGCGAGCTCGACTTCGACCGACCAGGCGCCGCTGCCGGCGGCGGTGGTGGTGCCGATCACGACGCCCGCGCGGCGGACGGCGACCGTCGAGCCGGCCTCGGCCGTGCCGGACACCGTGACGGCGCCGCTGCAGGACGCGGCGGGAGCGTCGAGGGTCGGAGCGGCCGGCGGCGTCGTGTCACCGCCGAAGCCGGTGAGCGTGGCCGGGGCCGATGCCGGGGACGTGTGGCAGCGATCGGCCGCCGTCGCCGTGTAGCTGTGGTTGCCGGGCGGGACGCCGACGAGCGTGGTGTCGAAGGCGCCGCTGCCGTTCGCGGTCACGACCGCGACGATGTCGCTGCCCTCGCGGATCGTCACCTCGAGCCCGGGCTCGGTGGTCCCGGACAGGCGCACCATCCCCGCTCCCGCGTCAGCTGCCCGCAGCGTGGGCGCGGCCGGCGGCGTCAGGTCGACGCTGATCTGCACCGCGGCGGAGCGCGGGGAGGTGTTGCCCGCCGCGTCCGTCGCTTCGGCGGAGATGCTGTGGGTGCCGTCGCCGAGGGTCGTCATTCCCACCGACCACGTGCCGTCGGTGTCGGCGGTCGTGGCGGCGCGCGCGCCGGTGCCGTCGTAGACGGTGATGCTGCTTCCCGGCTCAGCAGTGCCGTTCACGATCACCGGCGAGCTGCAGGCGAGCGCCCCGGGCGCCGGGGCCGTGAGCGCCGGCGCGGCCGGCGGCGTGGTGTCGCCCGCGGGATCCGGCGTCTCACACGAGCGCGCGACGAGCTCGGCGGCGCCGGCCACGTAGTCCTGCAGCGCCGAGGTGATCTCGGCCGAGCCACGCGTCTTGACGCTCATCTGGCGGAAGTAGCTGCACGCTCGGCCTTCGTACTGCACGGCGTCGGCGACGGCGGTGAGGTCCAGCGATGCCTCGCCGAACGTCTTCGCGGCGAACGCGGAGCCGAGCGCGGACGGCGGGAGGAAGTTGGCGATCGGGCCGTCGTCGTTCATCGCGGCCTCGAGCGCCCTCTGCGACTGGGCGAGCCGCCAGGAACCGGTGCGCCCGTCGGGGCAGGCGGCGGGGCCGCGAGAGCCCGACCACGTGTAGAGCGTGATCGCCGGCGGCGAATGGACCTGGTAGGAGATGAGGACGTCGCCGTCGGTGCGGCAGGGGATCGTCGTGCCCGCCCCGTTGACCCACGTCGCCGTCGACTGGTTGAGCTCGAGCCCGAGGTAGGTGTCGCCCGACGCGCCGGCGCGGGCGAACGCCAGGTGCATGTACGTCCGGCCCGTGGTGTCGGCGGCCACCAGCGTCCACGCTGCGCGCACGTCGGCCTTGGCCTGGATCGATCCGGTTCCGAAGCGCCACATGTCCGGCTCGGACTCCTTGGACCCCGAGACGAAGCCGTTGTCGGTCGGGCCGCTGGCGTCCGTGGTCGTGAGCACCTCACCCGGCGTGAGGCAGGCCCAGTCCGAGGTCGTGGCGCACGCGCTCGAGACCTGGTCGCCGTCGCCGCCGGCGAAGCCGTTGATGGCCGCGTGCGCGGGCGCGCTGCCGCCACCGGCGACGGCGCCGGCGGCGAGGGCCGCCAGCACGATGCCGCGGATGGAGCGATTCGAGCCGAGCACGGGATGAAGTCCTTTTCGTTTCGTGGCGAGCCAGCCCGCCACCGGCTCGTCGTGAGCCGGTCTCCCGAACATCGCCACGTCGCGCCGGGATTTGACGGGGCGTGGACATACGTACGAACCGGGGTTTGGCCCATCGATCTGCGCCGCCGCCCGCTGCGGGCCCTTCCCGCTCGATCAGGTCGCGACCCGATTCGCCTCCGCGCGCCGACAGCGCGACCGCCTCGCCAGGAGCGGCGGAAGCCGACTGGGGAGCCAGGACTCGAACCTGGGCCTCCTGGGTCAAAGCCAGGCGGGCAGACCAGCTACCCCACTCCCCAAGGCCGCGGCGAACCCGCGGCACGACGTTACCAACGCCCACCCGCCTAACCTCCGGAGCCCATGTCCGGCCTTTCCGTCGTCATCCTCGCCGCGGGCGAGGGAACGCGCATGCGCTCCTCCGTCCCGAAGGTGCTGCACCCCCTCTGCGGGAGGCCGCTGATCGCGTGGCCGGTGCTCGCCGCGCGCGCGGCCGGGGCCGAGCGGATCGTCGTCGTCGACGGCCCGCGGCGGGCGCTCGCGGATCACCTGCCGGACGACGTGGCGGTCGCGATCCAGGAGGAGGCGCGCGGGACCGGCGACGCCGTCCGCGCGGCCGCGGATCACCTGCACCCGGAGGTGCCGGTGGTCGTGCTCGCCGGCGACGTCCCGCTGATCACGGGCGACGCGATCCAGGCGCTGGTGACCGCGCACAACCGCGCGCGCGCCGCGGCCACCATGGCGACGATGATCCTCGACGACCCCGGCGGCTACGGCCGCGTCGTGCGGGACGCCGACGGCGGCGTCGTGCGCGTGGTGGAGACCAAGAAGCCGGGCGACGCGACGCCCGAGGAGATGGCGCTGCGCGAGGTCAACACCGGGATCTTCTGCTTCGACGCCGGGCTGCTGCGCACCGCGCTCGACCACGTCAAGCCCGACAACGCGCAGGGCGAGTACTACCTGCCGGACGTGCTCCCCGCCCTGCGCGAGGCGGGCCACGCGATCGCCGCGCACGTGGTCGACGACCCGGTCCTCACGCTCGGCGTCAACGACCGTGCCGATCTCGCGACGGTCCGCGCCCACGCGCAGCGCCGCATCCACGCGGAGCACATGCGCCGCGGCGTGACCCTCGTCGATCCCGCGCAGACGACGATCGACGCGGACGTGATCATCGGCCAGGACACCGTCATCGAGCCGGGGACGCACCTGCGCGGTCGCACCTCGATCGGCGAGGAATGCACGATCGGCCCGGCGAGCACGCTGGTCGATGCCGTCGTCGCCAACCGGGTGACGATCCGCCACGCCTACGTCGACTCGGCGGTGCTCGCCGACGGCGCGACCGTCGGCCCCTTCGCCTACCTGCGCCCGGGCACCGCGCTGCAGGAGGACGCCAAGGTCGGGACGTTCGTGGAGGTCAAGAACTCCAACCTCGGCCGCGGCGTCAAGGTGCCCCACCTGTCCTACCTGGGCGATGCCGACGTCGGCGAGCGCACGAACATCGGCGCCGGCACGATCACCGCCAACTACGACTACACGAACAAGAACCGCACGACCATCGGCCGCGACGCGCGGGTGTCGGTCGACACCTCGCTCGTCGCCCCGGTCACCATCGGCGACGGCGCGTACACGGCGGCGGGAAGCGTGATCACCGAGGACGTCCCGCCCGGCGCGCTGGGGGTGGCCCGGCAGCGGCAGCGCAACGTCGAGGGCTACGCCGACAGGAAAACCCCGAAGGAGCGATGACCACCACCGCACCGTCGTCCCCCGGACGTACACTGGCAGAGCCCGTGAGCGCGCTCGACACTCACTCCGCCCCGGCCAGGGCGCTGCCGCTGGAGTACAACAAGCGGCTGATGCTGTTCAGCGGGCGGGCGAACCCGCAGCTCGCCGGGCGCATCGCCGGCAAGCTCGGCGTCGACCTCGGGCCGATCACGCTACGGACGTTCTCCAACGGCGAGGTCTACTGCCGCTACGAGGAGTCGATCCGCGGCGCCGACGTGTTCCTCGTGCAGCCGACCTGCGGCAACCCGGCGACGGGCGTCACCGCCAACGACGCGCTGATGGAGCTCATGTTCATGATCGACGCGGCCGTCGGCGCGTCGGCGCACCGCGTGATCGCCGTCACCCCCTGGTTCGGCTACTCGCGCCAGGACAAGAAGTCCGCGCCGCGCGAGCCCGTGAGCGCCCGGCTCGTGGCGCGCATGCTCGAGAACGCGGGCGCCGACCGGGTGCTGGCCATGGACCTCCACGCCGGTCAGGTGCAGGGCTTCTTCCAGAAGCCGATGGACCACATGACCGCGCTGTTCATGCTCACCCAGTACTTCCGCGACCTGCAGCTCGAGGACCTCGTGGTCGTCTCGCCGGACGCCGGGCGGGTGAAGCTGGCCAAGAAGTTCGCCGAGAAGGTGGGCGCCGAGCTGGCGATCCTCAACAAGGAGCGCCCAGCCCAGCAGGTCGCCGAGATCGCGTACGTCATCGGCGACGTCAAGGGCAAGACGGCGCTGCTGGTGGACGACATCATCGACACCGCCGGCACCCTCCGCGCCGCCGGCCAGACCGTCATGGACGAGGGCGCCGCGCGCGTCTACGCCTGCGCGACACACGGCGTGTTCAGCGGCAACGCGTGGGAGAACCTGGCGAGCGCGCCGTTCGAGCGCATCGTCGTGACCGACACCATCCCGCTGCGCCCGGGCGCGCCGGACAACATCAGCGTCCTCTCCTGCGCCGACCTGCTGACCGACTCGATCCGCCGCATCTTCACCGACGACTCGGTCTCCGAGGTCTTCGGCGGCGAGAACCAGCTCTTCTAGGCGTCCCGGGCGAGCACGCGCAGCGCCGCGTCGGTGACGACGCCGTAGACGACGTGCGCGCTCAGGTCGCCGGCGAGCGCGGGGACGTCGTAGCGCCAGATCGGCTCGTAGATCCCCGCGAGCGGCAGGACGACGTAGTCGGAACCCCAGACGAACGCGCCGAAGGCCGGGCCCGCCCACCAGCGGCGGCGCCGCGCGAGGACCGCGTACGCCGCCGCCCAGGCGGTGCCGTAGCCCCAGTGCATGGCGTTCGTGATCACCGCGGCGCGCTCCACGGGCGGCTCGTGCCCCGCCAGCGCGAGCAGCTTGTGTCCCATCCGGCCGGGCGCGGGCGCGTCGTCCCAGCTCTCGACGTCGCCGGCGACCTCCCATTCGGCGAACGAGTCCGTCCCGCCGCTGCGCCGGTGGCGCGAGTACCACAGCAGGTCCATGGCCAAGGTGCCGGCGGCCCCGGCGAGGACGCCTCTCAGGAGCGTGCGCATCGGAGCGGGGCTGCCCGCCGCCGGTAGCCTCCACACCGTGTCGGCCGCGCACCTGCAGGAGCTTCTCGGGCTCAGCGACGAGGAGCTGATCCGCACGCTCGACGCGAGCGCGCTCGAGCTGCTCGCCGGCGAGCTCGAGCACCGGCCCGAGCTGCCGATCCTGCTCGACCTGCTGGCCGAGGCCGAGGAGCGCGCCGGGGCCGCCGTCCTGCGCCGCTGGGTGCGCGCGAGCGGGCCGCACGGGCGGCCGCTCGACCTGCTAACCGCCCGCGACTTCGCCGCGTTCGAGGACGCGCTGGAGGACCTGGCGCAGCGCGGCTTCGTGCTGCGCGCGCGCTGACCCGCTACTTCGGGTCCGGCGTCCGCTCGCCCGGCCACACGCCGGTGAGCGAGTGGAACCCCTTGGCCGTCCAGCGGTCGACGGCGGCCCGGACCACCTTGAAGATCATCCCCTGCAGCGCGGCCGACGCGAGCAGCTTGCCCCAGCTCACCCACTCCGTGTTCGGCTTCGGCGGGTCCTCCTCGTCGACCTGCCCCCACACGAACTTGAAGATCCGGCTGCCCAGGAGGCCCGCCAGGAGGCCGGCGATGATGCCGATCGGCTTGTAGATGATGGTGGTGATCGCCTTCACGCCCGAGACGCTACCCGCGCGCGTCGCCGAGCAGCCCTCTGGCCCGCCGGCGGAGTCGTTTCCGCCTGCTGGCGGTTAACTATGCAGGGGTGGAAGCCGTTAACCGAGTCCAGGAGGTTCTATGGACGACCACCACGCGGAGGAACTGCTCAAGCGGGCCCTCATCGAGCCCGAGGCGTCGGCTGCCGTCGCCCTGCGGGTGGCAGGGCTGCCGGTCTGTGAGGCGGTGACGCTCGTCTTCCACGGCCGCCGCGACCTGGGCACGATCCAGACCTACGTGGTCCGCGGCCGCCACGGAGCGGGCAGCGCGCTGCCGGCCAGCGAGCTGATGCGGGTGCCGTGCGACCTCGACCTCGGCGGCGCCGAGGACCGCGAGGAGGCCGAGCGCATGTACGCGGAGCAGGCCGCGGCGATGCGCGACGCGATCGTGGGCGCCGACACCGTGCTCGACGTCTGGCGCGAGCCGCTCGAGGACCTCGCCCACAGCCGGGTGCGGGTCGCCCGCGGCACCGACGAGCTGCCGGTCGCCGCGCACCGGCTGCTGCCGGCGGCGCTCGTGGCCGACGAGAAGCAGATCGTGGTGACGGCGGTGTGCGCCGCGCGACCGCTGGCGGAAGGCAAGCCGCCGATGGGCATCGCGTGCCTGCAGCAGGACGTCGCGCGCGTGTACCCGCTGCCGGACGACCCGGAGCGCTGCCTGGAGGACTTCCTCGAGGCCGCCGCCGAGCACGCCCACCGCATGGCGCGGGCGCTCGAGCGCCAGGAGCAGTCGGTCCAACGCTTCCTCGAGCTCAGCGACTTCGACGAGACGGGCTAGCGTGCGCGCCGCGTATGGCGCGGCGCACCCGCATCACGGCGATCGTCTTCGGCGGCTTCGTCTTCATCGGCATCTCGCTGCTGCTGACGAAGGCGTTCGTCGGCGCCGGCAACGAGCGGGGCGCCGTGCTCGAGGTCGTGCGGGCGCAGGCTGGCGGCGACGCCGAGCGCGTGCTCGAGCTGCTGCCGGACTGCCGCCGCAACGCCGCCTGCGCGCGCCTGGTGCGCGAGCGCGCGGCCCGGCTGGCGCGGCCGGGGGAGGTCGAGATCCTCAACTACCGCCCGTCGGTGCAGGTCGCGCTGACCAACCGCTCCGGGCAGGGCCGCGTGGCCTGGCGGACCGAGCGCCGCCCGCTGCCCGTGGTCGTGCAGTGCGTGGTCGTGCAGCGCCAGGGCCCGCTGACCGGGGGCGGCGTCCGGCTCGTCTCGATCTCCAACCCGATCGGCTCCACCGCCACGTGCGGCGGCTGAAGGCGCGCGAGGACCCCGCTCCTTCGCCGCGAAGGAGGTGTTGCACGTGCTTGTGACCCGTCTCGCCCGCCTGCTCGCCTGCGCGCCCGCCGTCGCGGCCGCGCTCGCCGTCGCGGCGCCCGCGGCGCCCGCGGCGGACGTCCCCACGAAGCAGACGCTCTACCGCGACGGGCCCGACGGCCGCTTCCTGCTCGGCGGCGGCTGGCTGTTCCGCGCCGATCCCGACGACCGCGGGATCGCGCGGGGCTGGCAGCGCCCCAGCACGACCGCGGGCTGGACGCGCACGGAGGTCCCCGGCGCCTGGAACGTCGGCGATCACTCCGTCGAGTCGATGGTCGGCGGCGTCGGCTGGTACCGCAAGGACTTCGAGCTGCCCGACGCGCGCGCGGCGCTTAACTGGATCGTCCGCTTCGAGTCGGTCAACTACCGGGCGCGCGCCTGGCTCAACGGCCGCCCGATCGGGGTCAACGAAGGCGCCTACCTGCCGTTCGAGCTTCGCCTGCGCGGCGTCAAGCGCCGCGGCGTCAACCGCCTCGTCGTGCGCGTCGACAGCCGTCGCCTGCCGACGGACTTCCCGCCGTCCGGGCTCACCTCCGCCGGCACGCCGAGCGGCGGCTGGTGGAACTACGGCGGCATCCTGCGCGAGGTCTACCTGCGCCGCGTGGACGCGGTCGACATCAGGACGGTCGACGTGCGCCCGGTGCTGCCGTGCGCGGCCTGCGATGCCGCCATCCGCATGCGCGTCGCCCTGCGCAACCTGGCGCCGGGGCCGCGGACCGTGCGCGTCAGCGCGCGCTTCGGCGGCCGCGCCGTCTCGCTGGGCACCGTGGCGATGCCGCGCGGCGCCGACCGGGAGGCCGGCGCCAGCTTCACCCTGCGCGACCCCAAGCTGTGGTCGCCCGAGCGGCCGCACCTCTACCGCGTGCGCCTGGACGTCTCCAGCGGCGGGCGCCGCGTCGCCGGCTACGACCTGCGCACCGGGGTGCGGTCGATCAAGGTCACCGACGACGGCCGGATGTACCTCAACGGCGAGCCGCTGTCGTTCCGCGGCGTCGGCTACCACGAGGACACCCGCGAGCGCGGCTTCGCCATCACCAACGCCGATCGCGAGTGGCTGGTGCGCGAGGCCAAGGCGGTGGGCGCGACGCTGATGCGCACGCACTACCCGCCGCATCCCTACCTGCACGAGCTGGCCGACCGCGAGGGGATGCTGCTGTGGTCGGAGATCCCGGTCTACTCGGTCAGGACGAGCTACCTGACCCGCCGCAGCGTGCGCAAGCTGGCCGCGCGAGAGCTGCGCAGGAACATCGAGGCCAACCGCAACCACCCGTCGGTGATCGTCTGGTCGATCGCCAACGAGCTGTCGGCCAAGCCCGGGCCGTCGCAGGGCCACTACATCAGGCGCGCGGTGGCCCAGGCCCGGCGGCTGGACCCGACGCGGCCGGTCGGCATCGCGATCTTCGGCTACCCCTCGTCGGGCTGCCACGACGAGTACGGCCCGCTGGACGTGATCGGCGTCAACGAGTACTTCGGCTGGTACCCCGGCCCCAACGGGCAGACCTTCGACCGCACGCGCCTGTCGGCGTACCTGGACCAGGTGCGCGCCTGCTACCCGGACAAGGCGATCGTCGTGTCGGAGTTCGGGGCCGAGGCCAACCGCGACGGCCCGGTGGAGGAGAAGGGCACCTGGGGCTTCCAGCAGGAGTTCGTCAACTACCACATGAGCGTGTTCGCCACGAAGCCGTGGCTGGCCGGCGTCTCCTACTGGGCGCTCAACGAGTTCCGGGTGCGGCCGAACTGGGACGGCGGCAACCCCCGCCCGCAGCCGCCGGTCCACCAGAAGGGCGTCATCACCTACGACCGGTCGCGCAAGCCGTCCTTCTACGACCTCCAGCGCTGGTTCACCGGCAACGACCCGGTCGTGCTCCCGCTCGACGGCTGAGCGGGGCCGGCTACGGCGCCCGCTCGGGCACGCGCCGCGGCTCCGGGACGTGCTCGCGCCGGCGCGGCACGGAGTGACGCTCGGCCAGCCGGCCGGCCTCGCGGAAGCGCTCCCGCGACTGCTCGGCGTCGGGCAGCGGCAGGCCGCCGGGCTTGGGCGGCTTGGGCGGCCGGCGCAGCCGGTCGTTGCCACCGCCTCCGCCGCCCTCGTCCTCCTCGGGCGGCTCCCACGGCGTGACGGTCTCGGACTTCAGGAACATCCAGAAGAGCACGCCGCCGAACAGGAACGCGACGACGTGCATCGCGCCGAAGAGCAACATGAGCTCCTGGTCTGGCGTCACCGTTCTTGAGGTTAACGCGCTCGGCCGGGTCTCACCAGGGGAGGTCGCTACCATGACCAACCCTCATGTCCCCCTCGGAGAACACGAAGCTCGAACTCGCCCCCCGTTCCGTGCACGGATCACGCTCCGTGCGGCGCTTGCGCCGCGCCGGCCGCGTGCCCGGCGTGATCTACGGCGGCGGCGTCGAGCCGGTCTCCTTCGAGGTCGACGCGCGGACGCTGCGCAACACCCTGGCGCACGCCCACGCCGTCCTCGACGTCGAGGTCGACGGCACGAGCGAAACCGTGATGGTCAAGGAGCTGCAGCGCCATCCGGTGCGCGGCGAGATCCTGCACGCCGACCTGCTGCGCGTCCGCATGGACCAGCCGATCCAGACCACCGTCACGGTCGAGCTGGTAGGTGCTGACGACGCGCCCGGCGTCACCGCCGGCGGCGTGCTCTCGCACGAGTCGCACCAGCTCACCGTCGAGGCGCTGCCGGGTGACATTCCTGACTCGATCGTCGTCGACGTCTCGGGGATGGACATCAACGAGACGCTCGGCCTGGACGCGGTCACGCCGCCGCCGGGCGTGACGCTCGTCGACGACCCCGAGACGACCGTGATCGCGACGATCACCCCGCCGACGGCCGAGCCGGTCGAGGGCGAGATCGAGACCGAGACCGAGCGCGTGGGCGAGAACGTCGCGCCCGACGCCGACGCCGGGGCGTCCGGCGCCGCCGGCGAGCGCCAGGCGCAGGGCGACACCGGCGCCGAGGCCGAGCAGGCCACCGGCGGCGACACCGAGTAGCGCGGCGGCGTCATGAAGAACCCGTTCGGCGGCGTCGCGCCCGTCGACTGGCTGGTCGTCGGCCTGGGCAACCCGGGCGCGCGCTACGCCAACACCCCGCACAGCGTCGGCTTCGAGGTGGCGCGCGCGCTGATCGACCGCTGGAACCTCGGCTCGACGCGCAAGAAGTTCGCGGGCGAGCTCGCCGAGGGCCGCACCGCGCCCGGCGGGCCGCGCGTCGCCGTGCTGTTGCCGCAGACCTACATGAACGAGTCGGGCCGCTCCGCGGGGCCCGCGCGAGGCGCGTACAAGCTGGAGCTCGACCGCGTGCTCGTCGTCCACGACGAGATCGACTTGCCGTTCGGGGAAGTCCGCAGCCGCCTGGGCGGCGGCCTGGCCGGCCACAACGGCTTGAAGTCGCTGCGCCGCGAGCTCGGCAGCCCCGACTTCCGGCGCGTGCGCGTCGGCGTCGGCCGGCCCGATTCGACCGATCCCGACGTCGTCGCCGGCTACGTGCTCGGCAGCTGGCGCCAGCCGGTGGCGGAGGTGCGCGAGCTCGTATCGCGCGCCGCCGACGAGGCCGAGCGGATCGTCCTCGGCGGCGACTGAGCTAGCCGCGCCGCGCGCGCTTGCGCTTCTTGGCGCCCTTCTTGCGCTTCTTCGACGACGCCTTCCTCTTCTTGGCCTTCTTCTTGGCCTTCTTCTTCGCGCCCGGCGCCTTGGTCACCTCGACCGGCACCGTCGCGGTGGCCGTGACCTGCGGGAACAGGTTGTCGCCGACCGTCAGCTTCGCCAGGTACTGGCCCTTGCGGGCGTACTTGTGGGTGACGAGGACGCCCTCGCCCGTCGCGCCGTCGCCGAACTCCCAGCGCAGCGAGGACGGCGTGCCGTCCGGGTCGCCCGAGCCGGAGGCGTCGAAGGTGACGGTGCCGTTGCCGCTCGCGGTGGCGCGCGCCACCGGCATCTCGCTGTCGAGCGCGAGCGCCGTCAGGTACGAGGACAGCAGCGTGTTGCGCAGCCCCTGCTCGAAGAACTGCCGGCCGCCGGCGACGCGCTCGATCGTCGCCATGTTGTCGTCGGGCATGTGGTACGCCGGGTAGTCCGACGCCGCCCGCATGCCGGCCCAGCGCATCGACTTGTAGCCCAGGCGGTCCCAGGAGCTCTCGTCGGAGTTGCGCGCGTTGACGCCGACGACGTTCACCAGGTTCTCGACGTCCGGGAAGCCGAGGACGTTGAAGTTGATGTGGCGCAGCAGCGGCTCGAGCTCCTCGTCCTCGTCGCCGTGCCACATGCACAGGCAGTTGCGCGGGCCGGGGTCGGCGACCGGATAGGCGATGCCGGTCATGTCGAAGCCGAGCACCGCGCGCACCGGGGTCCCCTCCGCCTCCCAGGCCGCCGCGTGGCGCTGTGAGGTGAGCAGCCCCTCTTCCTCGCCGTTGTAGTAGATGAAGGTGACGCTGCGGTTCGTCGGGACGTTCGCGAGCGACTTGGCCAGCGAGCGGATCATCGTCGTCCCGGCGCCGTTGTCGTAGGCGCCTTCGAGTGTCGCGCCGCCGAAGCCGGCGACGGTGTCGTAGTGGCCCATGAACAGGATGTGCTCGCCGGGCTTCGTCAGCCCCTTGCGGGTGGCGACGACCGCGCGCAGCGTCCCGGTCGGGTCGGGGCCGGCGACGGGGAGCGTGACGATCCGGGCGTCGTAGCCCAGCGACGCCGCCTCGGCGCGCAGGAACTCGGCCGCGGCCTGCTCGCCCGGCGTGCCCGTCACGCGCGGCGCGTAGGTCGTCGAGAACGCCTCGACGTCGTTGGCCATCTGCTGGCCGGTCAGCGGCGGGGGCGGCAGCTTCTCCACGTCGAAGTAGCCGCCCGCGGCCGGCGCGGCGGGGGCGGCGATCGCGAGCGTGGCGCTCGCGGCGAGCAGGGAACGGCGAAGGGTTCTCACGGCAGCCGCCAACGCCGCAGACGCCGGGAACTTGCGCCGGATGGTCACACGGCGGACCGCATCCGGAGAGAGGGGGAGACGATGTGTCCCGTGCGTGACGCGACCGACGAGGACCTCCTGCGGGCGACGCCGCGCGACCCCGACGCGTTCGCGCTGCTGTATCGCCGGCACGTGCAGGTGGTGGCGGGCTGGTTCCTGCGGCGCACGCGCAGCCCGGAGCTGGCGGCCGACCTGACGGCCGAGACGTTCGCGGCGGCGCTGCGCGGCGCGCGCCGCTTCGACGCGCGCCGCGGTACGGCGGTGGCGTGGCTGTTCGGGATCGCGCACCGCGAGCTCGCGCGCGCGCTCGAGCGCGGGCGCGTGGAGTCCCGCCACCGCCGCCGCCTCGGCCTCGAGCCGGTGGCGCTCGACGACGAGGCGCTCGAGCGCGTGGAGGCGGTCGCGGGCTCGCAGGCGGTCGCGGAGCGGCTCGACGCGCTGCTGGCCGCCCTGCCCGCCGAGCAGCGGGCGGCGATCGCGGCGCACGTGATCGGCGAAGAGCCCTACGCCGCGATCGCGGCGCGCGTGCAGGTGTCCGAGGCGGTGGTCCGCAAGCGCGTCTCGCGCGGCCTCGCCCGCCTGCGCGCCGAACTGGAGGAGGGATCGAGATGACCGACTTCTTCGACGGCTACGGCCAGGCGCTGCACCGCGCGGCCCGACGGCGCGCGCGCCGGGGCCGCGCCGTGCGGGCGGCCGGCGCGCTCGCGGCCGCCACATTCGTGGTCGCGTTCGCGGTCCCCGCGGTCGTGCGCGACGATCCCGAGCGCGAGGTGGCGGCGCCGGCGGCGACGGCGACGGCCGAGGGCGGGTGGACGGAGTACGCACCGCTCAACGGATGCGGCCGTGCCGAGCCGTACGTCTCCGACGCCGGCGCGCCGCCGGAGCTCCTGCGCCGCTACCGGATCCTCCGGGAGGGCACGGCTGCGGGCGCGGCGGCCCTCGACATCGAGCTGCCCGAGGTGGCGCGGGTGTTCCCGCGCGCGGGCCGGATGATGCGGGTCGACGGCACGCCGGTGTTCGTCACCCCGGTGCTGCTGTGGTCCTCGGCCGACTGCGATCGCGCCGACGCCCGAGCCGGTCTGTGCGTCCAGCCGGCGGGCGGTGCGCCGAACTGCGCGCACCGCAAGCCGGTCTTCCGGATCGGCGAAGAGCTCGTCCAGCTGGTGCCCGACGACGAGTCGCCGACCAACATCACGCGGGACCTGCGGCCCTAGAATCGGATGCGACCCCGGCCGCGCGTCCAGCGCGGTCGGTCGTCGTGCCCGATCGTGTCCCTTCGCCCGCTCCTCAGCCGCATCTCCGAGCATCCGGACGCCGCCCGCCTGCACGAGCAGGGCGGGCGCGCGTTCGTCTCGATGAGCCTGCGGCCGGCGCTGATCGCGGCGCTGGCCGAGCGCGATCCCTCGGTCCCGGCGGTGATCGTCGCCGGCGACGACCGCCACGCGCGCGAGCTCGCGCAGGACCTCCGCCAGTGGCTGCGGCCGCGGACCGTCCGCTTCTATCCGAGCCGCGGCGTCACCTACGAGTCGCACCTGACGCCGCCGCCGCACCTGATCGGCCTGCGCGTCGCCGCGCTCGACGCGCTGCTCGACCCGCCGCGCGACGGCGAGCCGGCGCCGGTCGTGATCGTCTCGGCCGTCGCGCTGTCGGAGAAGGTGCCCGACCCGGCGCTGCGCCCGCACGGCCTGCGCATCGCCCGCGGCGACCTGCTCGATCTCGACGAGCTGGCGGCCGACCTCGTGGCGGCCGGCTACGAGCGCGTCGACCAGGTCGAGGAGCGCGGGCAGTTCGCCATGCGTGGCGGCATCGTCGACGTGTTCCCGGCCACCGAGGAGCGCGCGGTCCGCGCCGAGCTCTTCGACATCGAGGTCGAGTCGCTGCGCTGGTTCTCGACCTTCACGCAGCGGTCGCTCGGGGACACCGACGCCGTCGAGATCGCACCCGCCGCCGAGCTGGCGCCCGAGCACCGCGAGCTGGCCGAGATGGCGGCCGGGGAGCAGGAGCGCCCGGACATCGCCGAGCTGCTGCCGACGGACTCCTTCCGCGAGCTGCTCGACCTGATCCCGCCGCAGGCGGCGGTCATCGTCGCCGCCGAGGAGGACGCCGAGCCCGCGCTCAACGACCACTGGCAGGACGTCTGCGCCGCCTTCCACGACCAGGACGCGCACTCGCTCTACGTCCGGCCCGAGCGGATCCTCGGCGCCCTCGAGCAGCGGGCGCGGATCCGGCTGAGCGCGCTCGACTCCGGCCAGCCGCTCGAGTTCCGCGCGCAGGCGGCCGAGGTCGCCGCCCGCTCGCTCGCCGCCGCCGAGCCCGAGCTCGAGAAGCTCACCCGCTCCCAGTACGTCACGGTCGTCGCCTGGGCCAACCGGGGCACGGGCGAGCGCGCCGCCTACAACCTCGGGCGCCTGACGGCGCAGTGGGGCGCCGACGCCGACTCGCCGCTGCGCTTCGTCGAGGCGCGGCTGCGCGACGGCTTCGTGGCGCCGCAGTTCGGCCTCGCGGTCATCCCCGAGCACCGGCTCATCCAGCACCGCCGCCAGAAGCAGGAGCGGCCGGACAGCCGCCGCCGCGGCGCGCTGCGCTCGTTCGCCGACCTGCGCACGGGCGACATCGTCGTCCACGAGGACCACGGGCTCGCCCGCTTCGCCGGCTTCGACACCAAGACGGTGGCCGGCGTCACCCGCGACTACCTCAACCTCGAGTTCGCCGGCACCGACAAGGTCTTCCTGCCGGTCGACCAGCTCATGAAGATCTCCCGCTACGTCAGCGCCGGCGGCGCGCACCCGCCGCTGTCGAGGCTCGGCGGCACGCGCTGGGAGACGATCAAGTCGCGCGCCCGGCGCGCCGCGCAGGAGCTGGCGGGCGAGCTGCTCAACCTGTACGCCGAGCGCCGCCGCCGCACCGGCCACGCCTTCGGCCCCGATCCCGAGGAGCTCGTCGACCTCGAGGCGGGCTTCCCGTACCGCGAGACGCCCGACCAGCGCGAGGCGATCGAGGCGGTGAAGGTCGACATGGAGTCCGAGCGGCCGATGGACCGGCTGATCTGCGGCGACGTCGGCTACGGCAAGACCGAGGTCGCGCTGCGCGCGGCGGTGAAGGCGATGGGGGAGGGCAAGCAGGTGCTGATGCTCGTCCCGACGACGATCCTCGCCCAGCAGCACTACGGCACCTTCGTGGAGCGCCTGCGCGACACCGCGTTCGTGATCGAGCACGTCTCGCGCTTCCGCCCGGCCGCCGAGCAGCGCGAGGCGATCAAGCGCTTCTCGGAGGGCAAGGTGGACTGCCTGATCGGCACGCACCGCGTGTTCTCGCGCGACGTCCGCGCCAAGGACCTCGGGCTGCTGATCGTCGACGAGGAGCAGCGCTTCGGCGTCAAGCAGAAGGAGCTGCTGCGCCAGCTCAAGCTCAAGGTGGACGTGATCGCGATGAGCGCCACGCCGATCCCGCGCACGCTGCAGATGTCGCTGGCCGGCCTGCGCGACGTGTCGGTGATCGAGACGCCGCCGGAGGGCCGGCGGCCGATCAAGACATACGTCGGCGAGTACGACGAGCAGCTCGTCAAGCAGGCGCTCGAGCGCGAGAAGGCGCGCGGCGGGCAGGCGTTCTTCCTGCACAACCGCGTCGAGGACATCGACGAGGTGGCCGAGCGCCTGCGCGCGCTGTGCCCGGGGATGCGCTTCATCGTCGGCCACGGCCAGCTCGAGCCGGACGAGCTCGAGCAGCGGATGCTCGCGTTCCTGCGCGGCGACGCCGACGTTCTGGTGGCGACGACGATCATCGAGTCGGGCATCGACATCCCGCAGGCCAACACGCTCGTCGTCGACCGCGCGGACGTCTACGGCCTCAGCCAGCTCTACCAGATCCGCGGCCGCGTGGGCCGCTCGCGCGAGCGGGCCTACGCGTACCTGCTGTACCCGAGCGCGGCGGCGCTGACGGAGGAGGCGGCGAACCGGCTGGCGGCGCTCAGCGACTACACCGAGCTGGGGTCGGGCTTCAAGATCGCCATGCGCGACCTCGAGCTGCGCGGCGCCGGCAACCTCCTGGGCGACGAGCAGTCCGGTCACGTGGCGGCGCTCGGCTTCGAGCTCTACATGCAGATGCTCGACGAGGCGGTGGCGGCGATGGAGGCCGAGGAGGACGGCCGGCCGGCCGAGGAGCGCCCGGAGCCCGTGCGCCTGGACGTCAACGTCGACGCCTACGTGCCGGCCGACTACATCCCGTACGAGCAGGCCAAGGTCGATGTCCACCGCCGGATCGCCGCCGCGCGCGAGGTCGCCGACCTCGAGGAGCTGCGCCGCGAGCTCGGCGACCGCTTCGGCGAGCCGCCGCAGCCGCTGCAGAACCTGATCACGCTCCAGCAGGCCCGCATCAAGCTCGGCGAGGCCGGCGCCCGCGCCGTCACCTTCACGCGCGAGGGCCGGCTGGCGGTGACGCCGATCGAGCTCGACTCCGTGCGCGCGAAGAAGCTGCGGGCCCGGCTGCCGGGCGCGCTGTACGAGTCCGGCAAGTCGCAGTTCTCCATGCGCGTGCCCAGCGACCCCGAGCAGCGCTTCCCGGCGGTCGTGCAGGCGGCCGACGCGCTGCTGGCGGTGCAGCGCGAGGCGGCGTAGGGCGTAGGGCTGCGGACGCCTCCGTGTCACGCGCGGCGCAGAACTGCCACCGTAGGTGCATGCCGTCCGCCCGGACCGACGTCGAGCTGCTGCGTGCCGCGCGCCGCGAGGACGCGGCGTTCGGCGAGCTCTACCACCGCTGGGCGCCCGAGCTGCACGCCTGGTTCAGGCGCCGCACGTCGTGCGACGACGCCGCCAGCGAGCTGACGGCGGAGACGTTCGCGCAGGTGCTGCGCTCGCTGCGCGCCTTCCGCGGGCGACACGCGGGCTCCGGCGCCGCGTGGCTGATGGGCATCGCCCACAACCTGCTGCGCACGTGGTATCGCGACCGCCGCGTCGCGACGGCGGCGCGCGAGCGGGCGGGTGTGCCGGTGCGTGCCTACGAGCTGCCCGAGGACGAGGCGGTCGAGCAGCGCCTCGCGGCCGGCCCGCTGCGCGACGACCTGCTGCGCGCGCTGGCGTCGCTGCCGGCCGCGCAGCGCGAGGCGGTGGCGCTGCGCGTGCTGCACGAGCGCTCCTACGAGGAGGTCGCCGTCGCGCTCGGCTGCACCACGGCGACGGCGCGCCAGCGCGTGTTCCGCGGGCTGCGCACGATGCGCGAGCGCCTCCCGGAGGCGGCCCCGTGAGCGCCCCCGTGCTCGACGCGATCCTCGACGACCTGCGCGTCGGCCTGCGCCGCCGCGCGGCGCGCCGGCGCGCCCGCGTCGCCGCCACCGCGACCACGGCCGTCGTGCTGCTCGCGGTCGCCGCCGCGGGCGCCGGCGGGCCGGGTGGCGGGGCGAGCACGCTGGCCGCCGGCGGGGCCGGCGACGCGACCGTCCTGCTGCGCGGATGCGCGAGCGAGCCGCTCGCCCTGGCCTGCTCCGACGCGCTCCCCGCGAGCTCCCGCTTCTAAAAGTTCCTAAGACCCCGCAGGAGAGGACCCACTCATGCGTTGTACCCTTGCACGATCTCAGCGCCGCGCAGCGGGGAGTTCGCGCGGCCCCACGTACCCGAACCAGGCCGGCTCCCAAGCGCGCCGAACGCCGACCAACGGACCCATGCACTCACACACACGCTCTTTCAAGACGAAGCTCGCCATGCTGGCGTGCGCCGTCGCCTTCCCGGCCCTGGTGGCCGGCTGCGGCGGCGTTCCCGGCAACGCGGTCGCGACCGTCGACGGTGACCCGATCGAGAAGTCGGAGTTCGATCACTGGATGACGATCGCCGCCAAGTCCGGCGGCCAGCAGGCGACGCAGATCCCACAGCCGCCCGAGTTCAAGAACTGCGTCGACAACAAGCGCAAGACGCTGCCCAAGCCGGCCAAGGGCCAGCCGAAGACGACCGACGCCCAGCTCAAGCAGCAGTGCAAGCAGGAGTACGAGCAGCTGCGCAACCAGGTGCTCCAGCTGCTGATCTCGCTGCAGTGGATCGACAAGGAGGCCGAGGAGCTCGAGATCAAGGTCACCGACGCCGAGGTCCAGAAGCAGTTCGACACGCAGAAGAAGGCGTCGTTCCCGAAGGACGCCGACTTCCAGAAGTTCCTCACGGACTCCGGCCAGACGGTCGCCGACATCAAGCGCCGCGTCCGCGCCGACCTGCTCTCGCAGAAGATCCGCGAGAAGGTCACCAAGGGCAAGGACAAGGTCACCGACGCCCAGATCAAGAAGTACTACGACGAGAACAAGCAGCGCTTCGCGCAGCCCGAGCGCCGCGACCTGCTCGTCGTGCTGACCAAGACCAAGGCGCGGGCCGACCAGGCGCGCTCCGCGCTCGCGGACGGCCAGGCGTGGGCGAAGGTCGCCAAGCGCTACTCGATCGACCAGGCCTCCAAGGCGCAGGGCGGCAAGCTCGCCGCGGTCGCCAAGGGCCAGCAGGAGAAGGCGCTCGACGACGCGGTGTTCGCCGCGGACCGCAACGAGCTGACCGGCCCGGTCAAGACGCAGTTCGGCTACTACGTCTTCAAGGTCACGAAGGTCACCGAGGCGTCGCAGCAGTCGCTCGACGAGGCCAAGACCACGATCAAGCAGCTGCTCGCGTCCCAGCAGCAGCAGAAGGCGCTCGACGCGTTCGTCAAGGAATTCCGCTCGAAGTGGAAGGACGAGACGGAGTGCCGCGAGGGCTACGTGATCCAGGACTGCAGCAACGCTCCGAAGCCGAAGCCGTCGCCGACGGCGGCTCCGGGCGCGGTCCCGCAGACGCCGCAGACGCCGCCGGCCGGCGCCACCGGCGCGGGCGGGCAGACGGCGCCCCAGGAGTAGTGACGCACCCGCATGACGCGCAGGACGGGGCCGGCGGCGACGCCGGCCCCGCTGCGTCCGTGGCCGCCGCCGTCCGGCGGCTCGACGAGCTGACGCGCCGCCTGCGCGTCGAGTGCCCGTGGGACCGCGAGCAGGACGAGCGCTCGATCGTGCCGCACACGGTCGAGGAGGCCTACGAGCTGGCCGCGGCCGCGCAGGCCGGCGACGACGCCAAGCTGCTCGACGAGCTCGGCGACGTCCTGTTCCAGGTGCACTTCCTGTCGCTGCTGCTCGAGGAGCGCGGCGCCGGCACGATGGCCGACGTCGCCGAGCACTGCCGGCAGAAGCTGATCCGCCGCCACCCCCACGTCTTTGGCGATACCGAGGCCGAGACCGCGGGGCAGGTGCTGCGCAACTGGGACGCCATCAAGTCCACCGAGGCCGGCCGCGAGCCCGGCATCTTCGGAGAGGTGCCGGAGAACCTCCCGGGGACGCTGTACGCGCGCAAGGTGCAGCGCCGCGCGGCGTCGACCGGCTTCGACTTCGACCACGTCCCGTACGACGGCGTGGAGGGCGAGCTGGCCGAGCTGCGCGAGGCGGCCTCGCCCGACGAGCGCTTCCACGAGGTGGGCGACGTGCTGTTCGCGGCGGTCAACGTCGCGCGCAAGCTGAAGGTCGATCCCGAGCTGGCGCTGCGCGCCGCGGCCGAGCGCTTCCGCGGCCGCGTGGAGGCGGCGGAGGGCCTCGCCGCGCGCGAGGGCGAGCAGTGGAACGATCTGCGCCCCGAGCGCCAGCTCGGCTACTACGCGCAAGCCCGACTGAAGCGAGACGACCCCACGTGAGCCAGATCGAGACCGTCCACGCCCGCCAGATCCTCGACTCCCGCGGCAACCCGACCGTCGAGGTCGAGGTGACGCTGCGCTCGGGCGCCCACGGGCGCGCGGCGGTGCCGTCCGGCGCCTCGACCGGCGAGTTCGAGGCCACCGAGCTGCGCGACGGCGGCGACGCGTACCTCGGCAAGGGCGTCACGAAGGCCGTCGGCAACGTCAACGGCGAGATCGCGGCGGCGGTCGCGGGCCACGACGCGCTCGACCAATCCGGCCTCGACCGCGCGCTGATCGAGCTCGACGGCACGCCGAACAAGGCGCGCCTCGGCGCCAACGCGATCCTCGGCGTGTCGCTGGCCGCCGCGCGCGCCGCCGCCTTCGAGGAGGGCCTGCCGCTGTGGCGCTACCTCGGCGGCGATGCCGCGCGCGTGCTGCCCGTGCCGATGATGAATGTCCTCAACGGCGGCGCGCACGCCGACAACTCGATCGACTTCCAGGAGTTCATGGTCGTCCCGGTCGGCGCCCCGAGCTTCGCGGAGTGCCTGCGCATGGGCGCCGAGGTGTTCCACCACCTCAAGAAGTGGCTGCACGGCCAGGGCCTGGCGACCGCGGTCGGCGACGAGGGCGGGTTCGCGCCGAACCTGGAGAACAACGAGGCGGCGCTCAAGGCCCTGGTCGAGGGCATCGAGGCCGCGGGCTACGAGCCCGGCCGCGAGATCGCCATCGCGCTCGATCCCGCCACCTCGGAGATCTTCGACGGGACGGCCTACGACCTCACCCACGAGCAGCGCGTCCTCACCGCGGCGGAGATGGCCGGGTACTGGGCCGACGCCGCGGCGCGCTACCCCATCCTCTCGATCGAGGACGGCATGGACGAGAACGACTGGGACGGCTGGAAGGCGCTGACGGAGCGCATCGGCGACCGCGTCCAGCTCGTCGGCGACGACCTGTTCGTCACCAACACGGAGCGCCTGCGGCGGGGCATCGACGCCGGCGTGGCCAACTCGATCCTCATCAAGGTCAACCAGATCGGCACCCTGAGCGAGACGCTGGCCGCGATCGACATGGCGCGCGAGGCGGGCTACACCGCGGTGATGTCGCACCGGTCC
>DATLGB010000169.1:0-17310 GCA_035540675.1 Solirubrobacteraceae bacterium
CGCGGCGCGCCGCTGGCGCGCAGGTAGTTCGCGGCCCCGAGGATCGCGTCGCGCGGGTCGTGCACGTCGCCGCCCATCCCGTAGGCGTCCCAGGTCGCGGGCATGAACTGCATCGGCCCCTGCGCGCCGGAGACGCTCTCGTTGCGCAGGCGCCCGAACTGCGACTCGATCAGGTTGACCGCCGCCAGCAGCGTCACCGACACCCGGAAGCGCCGGTGGGCGGCGCGGTAGTGGCGCAGCAGGCGCGCCGCGGGCTGCGGGCGCCCCGTCCTGTGGCGGCGCTTGAGCGGCCAGCCGCGCGACAGGCGCGCGAGGTCGCGCTCCGCGCGGATACCGTCCCGCAGGTCGGCGGCGAGCCGGCGCGGCAAGCGCGGCAGGACGCGCCGGGCGAGCGCCGGCCGGTCCGCGAGGCGCAGCTCGGCGCGCTGCACGTACAGCGCCAGCAGCTCGAGGTCGCGGGGCGTCCGCCCGCGGCCGTCCCATGCGCGCGCGGCGGCGCGCAGCCGGGGCCCCACGTCGCGCAGCGCGGCGGCGAGGCCGGCGGCGTCGCGCGGCAGCTCCCCATCGGGTTCCGGCGGCGCCGGAGTCACCGTGGGGGTGGGGGTGGGGGCGATGCTCGTCACGGGCTCCGCCGACCCGCAGCCCGCGGCGGCGAGCGCGGCGAAGGCGAGGGCGAGACCGTGGCGGAGCCGCATCGAACCAACGGTAGAGCGGCGCCGCCGGTATAGGTTCCCGCGGTGTCCCTCGCCGGCGGCTGGATCCTCGCGCCCCTCGTGCTGGCGCTCGTCCTGGCCGGGCTGGGCCTGCTGGCCGAGCGCGCCGCGCGCGTGCGCCTGCCGGGCGCGCTCGTGGCGCCGGCCGGCCTGGCGGCGCTGATCGCGCTGGCCGGCGTGCCCGCCACGTTCGACGCCACCGCCGAGCTGGCCGTACCGCTCGTCGCCGTCTGCGCGCTGGCCGGGCTGGTGCTCGCGCGCCCGTGGCGCGACCCGCGGCTGCGCGCGGCCTGGCCGTGGCCGCTGCTGGCGGCGGCCGGCGCGTTCGCCGTCTACGCCGCGCCGTCGCTGCTGACCGGGCAGGGTTCGATCGCGGGCTATGTCAAGCTCGACGACTCGGCGACCTGGCTGGCGCTCACCGACCACGTCCTCGAGCGCGGGCGCGACCTCAGCGGCCTGCCGCCGTCGAGCCACACCGCGACGCTGCAGAGCTGGCTCGAGGGCGGCTACCCCGTCGGGGCGTTCCTGCCGCTCGGCGCGGCCGCCGGCCTGAGCGGCCAGGACCTCGTCAACGCCTACCAGCCGACGATCGCGCTGCTGGCCGCCGTCGCCGCGCTGGGCTTCTTCGCGGTCGCGCACTCGCTGACGTCCTCGCGCGCGGCCGCCGCGGCGGCCGCGCTGGTCGCCGTCCAGGCGTCGCTGCTGCTGGGCTACGCGCAGTGGGGCGGCATCAAGGAGGTCGCCACCGTCGCGCTGCTGCCGCCCCTCGCCGCGCTCGCCCTGCGCTCGCCGCTGCTGCTCGCGATCGCCGTCGCGGCGATCGGCGGCACCTACGGCATCAACGGCATGGCGTGGGGGGCGCCGGCGCTGGCGCTCGGCGCGGCCGTCGCGCTGCGCGGCCGCACCCGGGCGCGCGCGCTCGCCCCCGCCGCCGCGGTGCTCGCCGCCGGCCTCGTCCCCGTGATCGCCACGCTGCGCTTCGCCGAGCACACCACGATCGGCGCGATCGCCCGCCAGGCCGAGCTGGGCAACCTCATCGCGCCGCTGCCGCTGCTGCAGGGCGCCGGCCTGTGGCCGGTCGGGGACTTCCGCATCACGCCCGACCCGCGGCTCGTGGCGGTGGTGCTGGCGCTGGCCTGCGCCGTGGCCGCGGCCGGCGCGCTGGCCGTCGCCGTGCGCCGGCGCGCGTGGGACTGGCCGGCGCTCGCCGCGGTCACGGTCGCCGGCGTCGTCCCCGCGCTCGTCGTCGGGTCGCCGTGGGTGGATGCGAAGGCGCTGGCGATCCTGTCCGGGATCTCGCTGCTCGGCGCGAGCTGCCTGGTCGCCGCGGGGCTCGCCGGCCGGGGCCGCGCCGCCGCCGGCGTGGCGGGCGCCGTGCTGCTGGCGGCGACGGCGTGGTCGACCGGGCTCATCGTGCGCGACGTGCAGATCGCGCCGCGCGAGCGGCTGGCCGAGCTGCGGGCGCTCGCCGCGCGCGTCGCCGGCGAGGGTCCGCTGGTGCTCACCGACTACGAGATCTACGGAAGCCGCCACCTCCTGCGCGAGGCCGAGGCCGAGGGCGCCACCGACCTGCGCGTGCGCCCGGTCGCCCGCCGCGACGGGACGACGTTCCCGGAGCTGGGCAGCGCCGAGGTCGACGAGATGGCCACGGACGCGCTGTGGGTCTACCGGACGCTGGTGCGCCGCCGCAGCCCGGTGGCCTCGCGCCCTCCGGCCGCGTTCCGGCGGATCTGGGCGGGCCGCCACTGGGAGGCGTGGCAGCGCGCCCCGAAGGCGCCGGCACCGCTCGCGCGCCTGCCGCTCGGCACCGCGGTGGCGCCCGCCGCCGCGCCGGAATGCGCCGCCGTGCGCGCGCTGGCCGAGACGCCGGAGGCGGCGGTGCTCGCCGCCGCGCCGCGCACGCCTCCGGTCGTGGTCTCGCCGGCGGGGGAGGACACCAGCGTCCCGGTGCCGTCGGAGGGCTCGTGGCGCGTGTGGGTCGGCGGCTCGCTGCGGCGGACGCTCGAGGTCAGCGTCGACGGCCGGTCCGTCGGCTCGCTGCGCCACGAGATCGCGCACAACGGGCACTGGCTGCGGTTCGGCACGCTCGACCTGACGGCCGGCGAGCACGTGGTGACGCTGTCCGTGCGCCGCGGCCTGCCCGCCGGCGTCGGCGCGGACGCGGCGCAGTCCGGGCTCGCCCCGCTGGCACTGACGCCGGCCGAGGCCGACGGGCCGGGACCGGTGGTGCGCGTCGCCGTCCGCGACTGGCGCCGGCTGTGCGACGGGCGGACCTACGACTGGGTCGAGGCCCTCCCGGCCGGCGCATGACCGCCCGCGTCGCCGACTGGTGGGCCGGAGGCGAGCGGCTGCCGCTGGTCTCCGGGCACGAGCTCTTCGTCCGCACCGCGGGCGAGCCGGGCCGGCCCTGGATGACGCTGCTGCACGGCTTTCCCACGTCTTCGTGGGACTGGGCGCCGCTGGCCGCGCGCCTCGAGACCCGGTTCCGCCTGGCGACGCTCGACTTCCTCGGCTTCGGCGACTCGGACAAGCCGCCGAGGCACCGCTACTCGCTGCTCGAGCAGGCCGACGCCGTCGAGGCGCTGTGGCGGCGGGCGGGGGTGGGGGAGACCGCGATCGTCGCGCACGACTACGGCCTCTCGGTCGCGCAGGAGCTGCTGGCCCGCCGCCGCGAGGGCCGGCTGCAGACGCACGTCTCGCACGTGGCGCTGCTCAACGGCGGCGCGATCCCCGGCCTGCACCGGCCGACGCGCCTGCAGCGCCTGCTGGCCGCGCCGGCGAGCGGACCCCTGCTGAGCCGCCTCGCCAGCGAGCGCACCTTCACCCGCGGCCTCGCCGCGGTGTTCGCGACTCCGCCCCCTCGGGAGCACCTGCACGAGCACTGGCTGGCCATGTCGCGGCGCGACGGCCACCGGCGCGCGCACGCCCTGCTCGCCTACATCGCCGAACGCCGGGTGCACGCCGGGCGCTGGACCGGCGCGCTCGCCGCGGCCGGCGTGCCGCTCAAGCTGATCTGGGGGCCGCTCGACCCGGTCTCGGGCGCGCACATGCTGGCCGGGCTGCGGCGCCTCGTGCCGGCGGCGGACGTCGTCGAGCTGCCGGGCGCCGGCCACTACCCGCAGCTCGAGGCGGTCGACGCGGTGGCGGCGGCACTCGTCTAGGCGCGCGCGCGGCCGGTCATGGCCCCGGCGACGGCGGCGAGCACGCCGCCGGCCAGGACGAGCCACAGGCCCTCGCCGCGAAAGTCCCCGAGCGTCACGAACAGGATGACCGCCAGCAGGACCGCCAGGAAGCCGGACACCCAGGTCGCCGTCCCGCTGCGGATGCCGATCAGCGTGCCGAGCGCGAGCAGCAGCCCCAGGATCCCGAGCGACGTCACGGTGTCGAACAGCCCCTGCAGCCCGCCGAGGCCGTCCACCGCGGTGCCCTGGACCTGGAACGCGTCGGAGAGGTATTGGTGGTACGGCAGGCAGCCGCCCGTGTCGCCGATGCAGAAACCGTCGAGACCGTCGCGGTTCCAGTCGATCAGCGAGCCCCAGACGAGCAGCACGGCGGCCAGCAGCGTCAGGATGATCCGCCACGGCGGCGGCGACTCCGGCTCCTGGGTGAACGTCGCGTGGCTCTCCACGCGCTGGCGGTCGGTCTCGACCGCGATCGTCAGCCGCCGGTGGCGCTCGGCGCCGCGGACGCCGCGGCGCGCGCGCACGCTCAGCTCCGACCGCGCCTGCCCGCCGGGCGGGATCGTCGCCAGCACCGGCCTGAAGTCGAAGGCGACGACGCCCTCGTCGTCCTCGCCGGCGAAGCTGACGTCGAGCGGCGCGTTGCCCAGGTTGCGCACCGGGACGATGAGCTGCGCCGACCGCTGCGCCCGCACCGTCTGCGGCCGCACGCGCGTCTCGAAGCGCTCGAAGACGCCGACGGCGACGCTGCCCCTCGCGGACGCCACGTCGCGGCCCTGGCTGCGCGACCGCGCCACGAGCTCGATCTGCCACGTCCCCGCAAGCGCCTCGGGCGACTGCGGCGGGTGCAGCCGCACCTGAACCGTGCGCTCCGGGCTGCCCTGACCCGACCCGAACGGGACGAGGTCGACCGACGCCGGCTCGATCGTCCACCACCCGGACCGCAACCCCTCGATGCGCAGGTCGAAGGAGTCGACGATCCCGCTCTGGTTGAAGAGGGTGCCGGTCAGGACCGCCTGGCCGCCCGGTTCGACCGCGACCGCCGGCACGGCGAGGGTCAGCTTCACACCCTCCGGCGCGGCGACCGGCGGCGGCTCCTGCGGAGGCGGTGGGGGAGCCAGCTCGTGGACCACCGTCGCCGGCTCCTCGACGATCTCGTCCTGCTCCCACCGCACGTACCCGCCGCACTTGACGCAGAAGTCGCGATCGTCGGGCGTGAGCTGGCCGCAGGATTCGCAGACGGTCATCCGCAGGCGACGCTATCCGAGCGGCTGCGGCAAGATCAACCGTCGTGGAGCGGTCGCGAACGCCAGCCGGGACGCGCCCATGGGCGCTCGACTACACGCCGAGCGCGTGGGACGACCCGCTCGACGACGTCGCCAGGCGCCTGATGCCCGCCTACAACAGCGGCCGCCGGCGCCACGACCTGCGGGCGGTGGAAGCGCTGCTCGAGCGCGCGGTGCCGCAGCGGGTGCCGCGGCACGTCGCCGTCGTCGGGACCAACGGCAAGAGCAGCACGGCCCGCTTCCTCGCCCAGGCGCTGCGGCGGCAGGGCGTGCGCACCGGCCTGTACACCTCGCCGCACCTGCGCCGCTGGACCGAGCGCGTGCAGGTGGACCTCGAGCCGGTGCCCGACGCCGACCTCGGGAGCGCGCTCGTCCGCGCGCACGCGGCGGCGCAGGCGGGCGCCGCCGCGCACGGCGACGTGCGCTTCTTCGACGTGCTGACGCTGGCGGCCGAGAACCTCTTCGCCGAGGCCGGGGTGCAGGTCGCCGTCTTCGAGGCGGGGATCGGCGGCCGGCTCGACGCGATCCGCTGCCTCGAGCCGGAGCTGACGCTGCTCACCAGCATCGGGCGCGACCACGAGGAGCTGCTCGGCGCCGACCCGCTCGACCGCCTGCGCGAGAAGGCGGGCGTCGCGCCGGCGCACTCGCACGTGATCGCCGGACCGCTCCCGCGCGCCCTCGCCGGCGAGCTCGCGCGGCTGGCGCGCGAGCGGCCGTTCGAGCTGACCCAGCTCGAGCCGGCGCCGGCGACCGGCGACGCGGCGCCCGCCTACCAGCAGGCCAACGCGCGGCTGGCCGAGGCCGGTGCGCGCCGGCTGGGCGGCGGCGCGGCGGCCGCCGTCGGGCCGCTCGAGGTGCCCGGCCGGTTCCAGCGCGGCGTGGCCGCCGGCGTCCCGTACCTGGCCGACGTCGCGCACAACGTCACGGCGTGGGACGCCCTGCTCGGCGAGGTCCCGCCCGAGCCGCACGAGGTCGTGGTCGCGATCACGCCGCCGCGGCCGGCGACCGAGCTCGTCGCGTCGCTGCGGGCGCGGCGCGACCGCGTGGCGCGGGTGACGGTCACCGGCACCGTGGTGCGGGCGGCGCACGACCCCGGCGAGCTCGCCGCCCTCGCGCGCGCCGCCGGCTTCGACGCCGAGGCGATCGACGAGCCCACGAGCGCCTTCGCCTCGGCCGCCGGGCGCGCCCGCCGCGCCGGCCGGACGCTGCTCGTGTTCGGCTCCAACTACGTCGTCGTGGACTTCCTGGCCTGGGCGGAGGGCGCCGGCTCCAGCGCGTAGTGGGCGAACACGTGGCGGCCGGCCACGGCGGCGTCCAGCAGCCGCACCGCCTGCGGGCCGGCGCGGCCCGCCGCGACCAGCGGCGGCCCGGCACCCACGGCCAGCGGTGCCAGCGTCAGGCTCAGGTCGGTGACGACCCCGCCTTCCAGCGCGCGCGCCAGCAGCGCCGGGCCGCCCTCGCACACGATCACCCGCGCGCCGCCCGCCCGGAGGTCCTCCACGACCGCCCCGACGGAGACCTCCGGCCACGTCCGCCACCCCGCGACCGGCGCCGCGGCGGGGCGCGGGACCCGCGCGTACACGGTCAGCGGCGGCGGCTGCTTCGCGCGCAGGATCCGGCCGAGGTCGAGGCGGCCGTCGCGCGAGATGGTCACCACCGGCGGCGGCGACCCGTCGCCGACCAGCGAGCCGTAGCGCTCGACGGTCAGCGTCCGCGAACCGACCAGCAGCACGTCGGACGCCTCGCGCCAGGCGCGCATCAGCGCCCGGTCCTCGGGCGAGGACAGCGCGCGGCTGCGCCCCCCGATCGCCGCGCGGAAGTCCGCCGACGCGGCGCTCACGGCGACGAGGCGCTCGGCGCCGCCCGCCGCCAGCAACCTCCCGACGCGGTCCCGCGCCCAGTCGAGGTGCTCCACCGCTAGCCCGCCCGCACGCGCCGCAGCGCGAGCGCCGCCGCCCCCGCCGCCAGTGCCGCGATCGCCAGCATCACCACGCTGATCGCCGCCGCGTAGCCGAAGTGCAGGAACTCGAACGCGTTGCGGTACGCCCACAGCGGCAGGAACGTCGTGGCGTACTCCGGGCCCCCGCCCGTGAGCACGAGCGCGGGCACGAACGTCGCCTGCAGGCTCAGGGCGACGTCGCGCGCCGCCAGCACGATCAGCACCGGCGCCAGCAGCGGGAGCGTGAGGTGGCGGAACACGTGCCGGCGCGACCCGCCCTCGATCGCCGCCGCCTCGTAGAGCTCCGCGGGGATCTCGTTGCGCGCCGCCGCCACGACGATGATCGCCTCGCCGACCAGGAACACGCTCATCACGGCGATCGCCGCGCGCGCTCCCCACGCGCTCGTCAGCCACTCCGCCGACGGCAGGCCGGCGGCGGCCAGCGCGCCCGCCAGCGGCCCGTAGAGCGGGTTGAACACCCACAGCCACAGCAGCGCGACGACCACCTCGGGCACGAAGGTCGGCAGCGCGGTCGCCGTCCGCGCCGCGCCCGCGCCCCGCCGCGGCGCCGACACGAGCAGCCCCACGGCGACGGCGACGAGCAGACGCAGCGGGACGACGATCGCGATGAACAGCGCCGAGTTGCCCAGCGCCATCCGGAACACGTCGTCGCGCCACAGCGCCGCGAAGTTGTCCAGCCCGACGCCGCGCGGGGCCGTCAGCGCGTCGTAGTCGGTGAACGAGATCGCGACCGCCGCGGCCAGCGGGAGCGCCACCAGGACGGCCGCCGCGGCGGCCGCCGGTGCCGCGAACGTCCAGGTGCCCCTCATGGCCGGCGCGCGCCGTCGGCGTCGAAGCGGTGGGTGCGCGCCGGGTCGAGCCACGCCCGCACCGCGCTGCCGGGCGCGGGGGAGAAGCCGGGCTCCGCCCGCGCCACGAGGCGGTCGGGGCCGGCGCGCAGGTGCACGAGCGTGTGGTCGCCGGCGGGCTCCACCAGCTCCACCACCGCCGCCACCGCGTCGCCGCGCGCCGCCCCGTCGCCGCCCCAGCGCGAGCCCTCGAGGTGCACGTGCTCCGGCCGCACGCCGAGGACGCCGTCGGCGCGGCGCAGGAGGTTCATCGGCGGCGTCCCCAGGAAGCCGGCGACGAACAGCGACGCCGGGCGGTCGTAGACCTCCTGCGGCGGCCCGAGCTGGACGATCGCGCCGCGGTCGAGCACCGCCACCCGCTGCCCGAGCGCCAGCGCCTCGGCCTGGTCGTGGGTGACGTGCACGGTGGTGACGCCGCTGCGCGCCTGCAGCCGCGCGATCTCCGCCCGCAGGTCGAGCCGCAGCTGCGCGTCGAGGCTCGACAGCGGCTCGTCGAGCAGCAGCAGGTCGGGGTCGCGCACGAGCGCGCGCGCCAGCGCCGCCCGCTGGCGCTCGCCCCCCGACAGCTCGCGCGGCAGCCGGTCGAGCAGCGGCGCGATCCGCAGGCGCTCGGCCACCTCGCCGACGCGCCGCTCGACCTCCGCACGCGGCCGGCCGCGCGCGGACAGCCCGTAGCCGATGTTGTCGCGGATCCGCTTGTGCGGGAACAGCGCGTGGCTCTGGAAGACCATCCCGACGTTGCGGCGCTCCGGCGGCAGCGCCGTCACCGCGCGGCCGCCGATGCGGATCTCGCCGCGGTCCGGGCGCTCGAGCCCCGCCACCATCCGCAGCACGGTCGTCTTGCCGCTGCCCGACGGCCCGACGAGCGCGAGCAGCTCGCCGTCGGCGACGTCGAGGTCGACCGCGCGCACGACCGGCTCGCCGCCGAACGCCTTGGTCAGGCCGCGCAGTTCGAGCCCGGCCATCAGGGCTCCGCCTCGAACAGCTCGCCCGTCGCGATGTCGATCTCGAGGCCGAGGGCCTCCGGCGGCTCGGCGCCGAAGAACCACTCCTCGGCGACGACGTCCGCGCGCGCCTCGATCTCGTGCCAGCCGGGCAACGTCGGGAAGCGCCGGATCGCCGGGATCTGGTCGAGGAAGACCTGCGCCGACGCGGGCGGCTGCGACGGGTCGAGGAAGGCCTCGCTCTCCGCCACCGAGCGCCGCGAGGGGACCGTGCGGCCCGTGCGGGCGAGGATGGCCGCTCCCTCGGCGCTCAGGGCGAAGCGCACGAACGCCGTCGCCGCCTCCTTGTGCCGCGACGCCTTCGTCAGGCAGTACGCGTCCGCGTGCAGCATCACCGCCGGCTCGCGGCGGCGCGGGTGCACCGGCAGCGGCGCGACGTCCCACTCGAGGCCCTCCACCGTCCGCAGCCCGGTCGTCGCCCGGCGCGACTCGATCAGCATCGCGAGCGTTCCCGCGGCGAAGCGCTCTTCCGGCGACTGCGCCTCCGCCTCCGCGAGCGTCAGCGTCACCGCGTCGCGATGCTGCAGCCCGGTCAGGAACTCCAGCGCCTCGCGGTCGGGCGGCTCGAGCAGGCTCACCCGGGTCGGCTTCTCCGGGTCGTCCACCACCTCGCCGCCCGCCTGCCAGACGAACGGCGCGAAGCGGTTCAGCGACGGCTCGAAGCCGATCCCGGTCACGTCGCCGCCGTCCAGCCGCCGGGCGGCCGCGCGCACGTCGTCCCACGTCCAGTCCGGCCGCGGGCGCGGCACCCCCGCCCGCCGGAACAGCGCCGTGTTGAAGTACACGACCGGCGTCGAGACGTTCTGCGGCAGGCACTGCAGCCGGCCGTCGTAGCGGAAGGCGTCCACCGCGACGCGGTACAGCCCGCCGGCCGGCACGCGCTCCCCCAGCGGCTCGAGCACCCCGCGCGCCGCGAACTGGCCGAAGCGCCGGTAGTTGATGAGGAACAGGTCCGGGGGGTCGCCGGCGGCGAACGACGTCGCGAGCTTGGTCTGGTGGTCGTCCTGGCCGTCGACCGGCACGAGCCGGATCCCCCGCCCCGGCGCGCGCCGCTCGAAGGCGTCGATCAGCTTCTCGTAGGCGGCGATCTCGTCCGGATCGGCGAACACCTGCAGCGTCACCGCCTGCTCGCCGCCGCCGCCGCAGCCCGCGGCCAGCAGCACCGCCAGCGCGATCAGCCGCCGAGCCATCCGCTCCCCCTGCGGGGGACGATCCGCCGCAGCGCCAGCGCGAACGCCACCGCCACCGGCGCCGTCACCACCGTCGCGCCCGCCAGGATCGCCGGCCACTCGCTGCGCCCGAGCTGCTGCAGCGACCGCAGCGCGAGCGGCGCCGTCTGCTCGTCCTGCTCGTGCAGGTACAGCAGCGGCTCCGAGAACGCGCTCCACCAGAAGGCGAACGCGAGCAGGCCCACCGCCACCGTCGTCGGCTGCACGAGCGGCATCGCCACCGTCCGCCACAGCCGCCACGGGCCGGCGCCCTCGACGCGCGCGGCGTCGAGCGTGTCCGACGGGAGGCGGCGGAACGCGTACACGTACAGCAGCACGAGCAGCGGGCTGCCGCCCATCAGCGCCGGTGCGAGCAGCGGGATCCAGGTGTCCTGCAGGCCGACCGCCTCCCACATCACGAAGCGCGGCACCCACAGCGCGCTGACCGGGACGACGAGCAGCGCCAGCACCACGGCCAGCGCCACCCGCCGCGCCCGCGCCCCGGCGCGCGCGATCGCGAAGCCCGCCGTCGACGCCGTCAGCACCGCCAGCGGGACCGCCAGCAGCGCCAGCGCCAGCGAGTTCCACAGCGCGCGCGCGAGCGGCACCGCCGTGAACGCCCGCTCGTAGCCGTCGAGGCCGGGCGCCGGGGGCAGCAGCTCGAGCCCGCGCGGCGGCGGCTCCCCGATCCCGCGCAGGGAGCCGGTCACCATGAACAGCAGCGGCGCGAGGAACAGCGCGGACACCGCGATCGCGGCGATCGCCCAGCCCCGGCTGCGGACGCCTGCCATCGGCGCGGAACGTAGCGGGTGGTCTACTCCGGCGGCGGCGCCGGCTCGCGCAGCAGCGCCGACACGCGCTGGCGCGTCACCCCGAACAGGCGCGCGATGCGGTCCATGGTCAGGCCCTCGCGGTAGAGCGCGTGCGCCTCCGTGCGGCGCACGCGCGCGCCCGTCGCCTGCACGAGCGCCGCGCTCTCCGAGAGCAGCTGCACGATCAGCGGCGGCTTCTCGACGGCGATGACCTCGGAGAGCGGGCGTCCGGACGCGCAGCCGGCGCGGATGGCGGCCATGCGCTGGCGCATCCGCGCGGTCAGCTCCTCGTTGGCGTCGAGCGCGCGCTCGAGGTCGTCGAGCGCCGCGAGGAACGCCTTCGTGTCCGGATTCATGGCGGCCGGTAGGTTAGCGTGGTGACGCAACCCCCATTGCCGCAATAGGGGTTGCGCTACCGTCCTGCGGGCGTGGACGAGCCACAACCCGAGACGACGCCGCCTCCCGCGGCCCCTCCGCGCTGGCAGGCGACGTACGCGCTCCCGGCGGACGTCACCGCTGCCGGCCGCGCCAGGGCCCTCCTGGAGCAGCACCTCCGCCAGCGGCTGCCGGACGCCGGCCTCGACGACGCCAAGCTCGTCGCGAGCGAACTGGTGACCAACGCGGTCGAGCACGGATGCGGCGGCATCGAGCTGCGCGCGACGCTGCTCGACGACCGCCTGCGGCTCGAGGTCGTCGACGGCGGCCACGGCGCACCGCGCGTGCGCGAGCAGGCGGGCGAGGACGGCGGCTGGGGCCTGCGGATCGTCGAGGCGCTGTCGGTCCGCTGGGGCGCCTTCGAGGGCACCACGCACGTGTGGGCCGACCTGCCGGTGGCCTGACGCGCCGCGGCGCGAGCCGGGCGCGCCGGCAGGACGCCGGCGCACCCGCTCGTCATACGGCTAGTAACGCGGCAGCAGGCAGAGCCCGCCCGTCGCCGGGTCGGGCGCGTAGCTGCGCGCGAGGCGCTTCAGGAAGCGCACCTGGCGCTTCTTCATGCGCGGCGCGGAAACGGCACGCCGCTTGCCCGTCGCCGACGCCCGCGCCGGCAGCTTGAGCTTCAGCACGTCGACGCCGCGCGTGCGGTCGGCGGTGTACACGTAACCGTTGTGCAGGTAGGACGCCCAGACGACCCCGTCCTCGGGACGCCAGTAGGCGACCTGCGTCGGGTTGGCCGGGTCGGAGATGTCGAGGAACCGGGTCCCCTCGCCGTACCAGGCCATGGTCACCAGCGGGCCGTCGACGTCGAAGTAGTGGGCCGAGCAGAAGTCGGCCAGCGGGTTGTACGGCCCGCTGGTCGGGCGCGAGCCCTCCTTCTCGAACGGGTTCCACTTGCCCACGACCTGCAGGCGGTACGGGTTCTCCGGCGTCGAGCGCCAGGCGTCGCCGTCGTAGCTGCCCTCCAGCGAGGCGATCGTGAACATGCTCCGGTCGCGGCACTGGTTCGAGGCGGGGTTGAAGTCCTCCTCGCTGACCAGCAGCATCTCGCCGCGCCGGTAGCGCGGGTCGCTCGGCGCCGTGTCGCCGACCGGCCGCCAGGCGTTGTGCTCGAACCCGCCGGTGTCGTCTGCCGTCACCGACCGCGGCAGGCCCCCGCCGCCGTAGGGGATCGGGTCCAGCGGCGTGGCGAGGCGCTGCGTGTTCTGCAACGGGTCGAAGTGCACGCCGTCGGTCCAGTACCCGCGCGTGCCGCCGTCGCCGGACACCCACGCGACGCCCGCCGCGTCGACCTGCACGTCGTGCGCGTAGGCCGTGGCGCCGTCGCGGCGGAACAGGTCGACCGGGTTCTGCGGGTACGCCTTCGGGTTCGCCGGGTCGGTCAGGTCGGTCACGATGATCGGCCGCCCGAACGTCCAGCCGAGCTGCTCGCGCTGGCGGGTCGTGCTGGCCGGGCCGCCCGACCACGTCCACTGGCAGCCGTTGATGCAGGTCGTCGTGTGACCGGTCGGCAGCTGCTGGAACGTCAGCAGCTTCAGGTCGCGCGGGTTCTTCGCGTCGACCACGTAGAAGCCCGCGATGTTCGTCGCGCCGTTCGGATCGGGCTCGCCCGGCTCACGTGACGTCGAACCCGCATACGCCCGCGGGTCGCGCGACATGATCGCGAGCTTGCGATCGCGGTCGACGTCCATGTCCTCGTTCTGCCAGAACGTCGAGATCGGCGTCCCGTCCGCCGCGTACCGCACCGCCGGGTCGCCCGGCAGGCGCAGCTCCTCGGCCGTGATCTCGTCGAGGAACCGCGGCTTCGCCGGGTTCGCCAGCGAGTACGACTTCAGGCCGAACCGGCCCGTGACGAGCATGACGTCGTGGGAGCCCTGGGCGTTCCCAGCGCCCTTGCCGCGGCCCATGCTCCCGTAGTTCAGGAAGTTGATCGCCGTGGCGTTCTTCGCCTCCGGCACGTTGCCGACCAGCTCGACGTTCTTCGACGCGGCCGACGCCGGAGACGCGAGCGCGAGCGCGCCCGCGACGGCGATGACGACCGCAGTGCTACCCCTTGCCATTCTGGCCCCTTCCAGTAGGCGTGTCTCCCGATAGCCGCGAAGATATCGCGCAGCGCAAGTCCTACCGGTCACGCGGCGGCCCTCGGCAGCGCCGGCACCATCCGCCCGTCCGGCCGCGCGAACTCGACCCCACCCGCGCGCCGGCGGACGCTGAAGCCCTCTTCGTGCACGAGCCGGTGGTGGAACCGGCACAGCAGCACGAGGTTGTCGCCGTCCGTCGCACCGCCGTGCGCCCAATGGTGGATGTGGTGCGCGTGCAGCCCGTGCCGGCGCTCGCACCCCGGGAAGCGGCAGCCGCCGTCGCGAAGCTCCAGCCGCCGCCGCAGCGCCGGCGACACCACCCGCCGGCTGCGCCCGAGGTCCGACATCACGTCGCCGTCGCACGCCAGCCGCCGCGCCGTCTCCGACGGCACGGCCGGACCCGCCTCGAGCGCGCACACCTCGCCCGCGCGCTCCTCGGCGGCTTCCGCCGTGCACGCCAGCGCCGCCTCGTCGACGTGGAGCACCACCTGCGTGCGCGGGCAGCCGCTGAGCGCGATCTCCGCCAGCGCGTCGGCCCGCCGCGCACCCAGCGGCGGCCGTGGCATGCCGGCGCCCGCACCCGCCGCCAGCGCCTCCGCCGCCGTCTCGATCGCCTCCGCGACCGCCGCACCGTCGTCCGCCGGCAGGCGCCCGCACAGCCGCAGCGACCCGTCCTCGTCCCACCACCAGTCGACGAACCGCCGCCCGTGCGCCCGTCGCGCCACGTCGAGGTCCGCCGACGGCGCCGTCCGCAGCGACCGCACCAGACGCTCGAGCTGCGCCGCCGTCGCCCGCCGCGCGACCTCGAGCAGCCGCTCCTCCGCCACCGCGCCGGCCGCGCGCGTGAGCGCGCGCGCCTTCGAGTACGACAGCTCGCCCCGCGCCAGCGCCTCGCGCACCCGGGGCAGCTCCGCGAGCCCGCGCGCCACGCGCACGTGGTCGCGCGCTGCGCGCACGCCGATCCCGCACCGCCACGCCAGCCACTCCGCGGTCCCGCGGAAGCCCGCCACCCGCGCGCCCCCGAGGGCGTCGAACTCGGCCACCAGGCCGAGCCAGCGAGCCAGCCGCCGGCTCACGTCCTCCGCCAGGCGGACGATCTCGCCCTCCAGCCGATCGAGCTCTTCCCGCTCCGACATCACGAACACATGTTCGCACCGACAGCGGACGGAACCGAACGGCCAAACGGCTCCGCGGAGCCGCAACTGCAACAAGTTCGTGACAATCGGGGCACCTAGACTCGCCGCGTGAACCTTCTCGGCCGGCTGTTCGGATCGCGTCGCCATCCCGTGCCCCAGCCGTCGCCGGCGGACCTGGCGGCGGTCGACCTCGACGCGATGGTGGCGGTCGCGCGCGAGCGCGGCGACACGCGCTCCGACGACGAGGTCATGGCCGGCCTGATCCTCGGCGCCGAGTTCATGGCCTCACGTCACCCGGACGAGGGGATGCGCGTTCGCGCGGCCGCCGCCTCCGTGGTCGCGACGCGGCGGCTGGCGGCGCGCGTGGGGCCGGACGAGGCGGCGCGGCTGCTGGCGGCCTCCGAGGGGCCGATCGACGAGCAGGGCGAGCTGCGGCGCCCGCCGGGCTGAGATGCCGGAGGAGGGACTCGAACCCCCGACACGCGGATCATGATGGCGCCAGGCGCTCGCGGTTTGACTCGGTAGAGCCGTTTTTCGCCGGGTTGGGTCGGGTTCGGGAAGGTCAGATCTGCCGGGTCGGGGACACGTTCCTGATGCGGGCGGCGAGCGGTACGTGGGTGTGGATTTGCCTCCCCCTAGTGCCTCTCGTCCAAGGAAGTCACCCGCCGCGCACTGGCAGCGTGATCGCCGCGCCGATTGCGCGATAGCGCGCATGCGCCCCGAGAGCGATGAGCGACTCGCGTGTTGCTGCTACGGACCGACGAGGCGAAGCGGCTGGGCGGCGTCACGGGCAGTCGAATCCTGGGAAACCGTCCGCACCGGCGAACCCGCTGTGGAGCACACCTGGATTGACCTTGCCGCTGAGTGCCCCGGATCGCGCGACATCGGAGATGACCGAGCCGTAGAAGGCACCGCAGGTTGAGCCGCTCGGCGGGACGCCGGCCGGCTTCTGCGCGAGCGCGCCCGGAGTAGACACGTGCACTGTCGCTGCGATCGTCACGATCGCGCAGACGGAATTCCTCATGATTCCGCGCCTTTCTTGTCGTGGCTTGCTCTTCTACGAGTTCGAGACGAACGGCGAGAAGTGCTCGTGCACGATCAGCCACCCGCTCTCCTGCTTGGCGAGCACCATGGTCGCCCTCGCTCGGAACGAGTGCGTCTCCGCCTCGTCGTCGACGACCCGGTAGTCCATGACGAACGTGGTGATGGCGACCGGTCCGAAGACGTCGACCTTGAGGTCGAGGACGCGCGGGTCGAACTCCTTCACGCCGAAGATGGCCTCGCGCTCCAGGCGCCTGGTGGTCTCCCCGTCCTGGCGCTCGAGCGGCTCGAAGTCGTCGAACTTCGTGAACTTCGGCCCGAACGCGTGGTAGGACTCGAGCTCGTCAATCGCGTGCCTGCGCGCGGCGGACATGATGTCCTCGAGGCGCCGCTCGACCTCGAGCTGCTCGCCCGGATAGGACTCGGTCAGGATCGACTCGTGTTGAGCGGTCGTCATCTCACTCCTCCTCGGCCATCGCCAGCAGCTCGTCGCGGCTCACCTTCCCCAGGAGGTCCGGGTGGTCCGACGCGATGTGGCGCTCCGCGGCCGCCACCAGCTCGTGGTCGGTCTCGCCGCGAGTGACGTAGCCGCACTCGCACCTGATCACCTTCGCCATTCCCGCTCCTTTCACCGGCTTGAGAATCAGTCGCGGCGATTGTTCACGGACGTGGTTGCGGCTACGTTGCGGCGAGGTTGCAGGCGACCCGGATACAGCTCTGCGGGCGGATCACGGTTGAGCTCGACGGCCGCCGGCTCGAGGCCGAGCTACCCGGGAGGCAGGGACGGCTGCTGTTCGTCTACCTGGCGCTCAACCGCGCGCGAGCCCTGACCCGAGACGAGCTGGCGGCGGCGATCTGGCCGGAGGAGGCACCGGCGCGCGCCGACTCGAACCTGCGCGTGGTCGTCTCGCGCCTGCGGAAGGCGCTCGGCCCCGAGGCTCTCGCCGGGCGGGCCGACCTGCGCCTCGTGCTGCCGGGCGACGCCTGGCTCGATATCGAGGTCGCCGCGCGCAAGATCCACGAGGCCGAGGCCGCCGCGCACGCCGACGACTGGTCGCGCGCGCTGCCGGCGGCGACGATCGCTTACGCGATCTCGGGGAGGGGCTTCCTCTCCGGCGAGGACGCGCCCTGGGTCGTCGAGCAGCGCCACTGGCTCGACGACGTGCACCTGCGCGCGCTCGAATGCGACGCCGCGGCGAGCCTCGGGATCGGGGGCTCCGAGGTGGCCGCCGCCGAGCGGGACGCTCGCAGGCTGATCAGGCTCGCGCCCTACCGGGAGTCCGGCTACCGGCTTCTCATGCAGGCGCTTGCCTGCCGCGACAACAACGCCGAAGCGCTGCTCGTCTACGAGCAGCTCAGGACGGTGCTCCGAGACGAGCTGGGCGCCACCCCGAGCCCCGCCACGCGAGCGCTGCACCGCCGGATCCTGGGCGAGGCCGGCTGACGCACGCCACGCAGGACTTTCACAGTGCCGGAGGAGGGACTCGAACCCCCGACACGCGGATTATGATTCCGCTGCTCTAACCGACTGAGCTACTCCGGCGGGGGAGCGGAAGACTAGCGCGCGCGTGCGCATGTGAGGAAGCGCACAGACGACCTGGTTGCAA
>DATLGB010000170.1:0-15637 GCA_035540675.1 Solirubrobacteraceae bacterium
GAGCACGTTGTTTCTCATCCACACGGGACGCTCGACCCGATCGGCGAACAGCCGCAGCTCGAAGCTGACGCGGTCCAGCCAGTAGGCGAGCACGAGCGCCTCGAGCCGGCCCGCGTCCAGGCTGATGCCGAGCTTGCGGCAGTAGGAGCGGACGATCGCGTCGCCGCCGGCTCGCGCCCAGGGCAGGTGGTGCGCGACGAGGCCGACGCCGATGTACTCGCGCCGGCGCTGACGCCGCGCCGTCAGCAGCAGATGCAGGAGGTCGATCGCCGGCAGCCGATCGGGCCCCGCGGTGTCCCAGTCGACGACGCCCGAAAGTCGCTCTCCCTGCACGAGCACGTTCGGGGCCCACAGGTCGCCGTGACCGAACCCGCGGTCGAGGTCTCCCAGCCGCTCGTCCAGGCGCGCTCCGAGCGCGAGCACCGCTTCCGCCGCTGCGTCGCTCGAGCAGACCTCGGCCACGACGCGGGCGTCGTCGCTGATCGACCACTGCCGGCTGCCGGTGCCGCTGCGGTGCAGGGCCACGAGGAAGTCGACACAGCTCTCCAGCAGCGGCGCGCTCAGCCGCCGCGCCGGCTGCCCCGGCAAGCGCCGCTCGACCGTCCAGTCGGCGAGGCCCACTCGCCCGGAGCCCTCCACCCACGGGATCGCGCCGGCGACGATCGCCGGCGGCTCTGCCGCCGCCAGCGCGTCCAGCGCCGAGCCCAAGAGCTCGAGCTTGCGGCGGCCGGTGCCGACGGCGACCCGCACCACGTGGCGGTCCGACAGCACGATCATCAGCCCCTCGCGCGCGAGCGGCCACGTGAACCTGATGTCGTCGTCCACGGACTGCGACGCCTCCGCGACGGCGGCGTCGAGCAGGCTCGGGGCGGGACCGGCGCGGGAGGCGAGCACGAGCGCGCGCGCGGGCAGCCACTCGGCCGGCCGCAGCTCGCGCAGCCGCTCGTGCCGCCCCGGCAAATGGACCGGCTGCTCGAGGTCCCAGAGCACCGTCGCCGCGTGCGCCCAGCCGCGCCGGAGCATCCTCCTGCGGATCCGGCGGGCCTGGACCCGCACGCGCGCCGCTCCCCGCAGCCTGCGGAGAACCCGCACGGCGAGGGAGCCGCCCTCGTCCTGCGTCGCATCGAGGGTGATCACGACGTGCGCCGCGTCCCCGGTCGTGCGGTGCGGGTCGGCGATCTCGACGTCGGCGCGCTCCCCCTGCACGAGCCCGCCGGCGCCGGCGAGGGTCGCCGCGATCGACGGGTCGGACACCCGGAAGGTGCGCGCGTGCGCGGGGAGGACGGCGGCCAGCCAGCTGTGCTGGGTGCTGACGTCGCCGAGCGGGCTCACGGATCTACGCTACCGGCCGGGGTGTGGGCGCGGTGGCGCGTTCCGATTAGCATCGCGCCGTGACCGCGACCGCTCGGGCCGCCGACCGACCCGTCGCCTGCGTCATCGGCGAGATCGACCTCGTGCGCGCGCTCGGCCTCGGCGGCATCCGCTCGGTGGTCTGCTCGCCGCCGGGGGACTTCACCCGCTACTCGCGCTTCACGGAGGCGGCGATCGACCCCGGCGGGCCATCGGCGCGGGCAGAGGATCTGGTCGAGCGCCTGCTGGAGTTCGCGCGCGCGCAGCCGGCGAAGCCCGTCCTGTTCTACGACGGCGACTGGGACCTGTTGATGGTCTCGCGCTTCCGGGAGGCGCTGGGGGAGGGGTTCCGCTTCGTCGTCCCGGACGCCGAGCTCGTCGAGGACCTCGCCGACAAGTCCCGGTTCGATTCGCTGGCGGCGCGGATGGCCCTTCCCGTCCCGGCTACGGCGCGGCTGGCGCCGGGCCGCTCCGCGGCCGAGGCCGGGCTGCGCTTCCCGGTGGTCGTGAAGCCGCTGACCCGCGAGCACTCGACGTGGAAGCCGTTCGCCGCGGCCAAGGTCATCCAGGTCGAGGACGGCGCTGCGCTCGAGCACCTGTGGAGCAGGCTGTCCCGCGCCGGCATCGACGCGGTCGCGCAGGAGCTCGTGCCGGGCTCCGAGAGCCGGATCGAGAGCTATCACGCGTACGTCGACGGGGACGGACGGGTCGCCGCCGAGTTCACGGGCCGCAAGATCCGGACGTTCCCGGCGGCTCACGGCTACAGCACCGCGCTGGTCGTCACGCAGGCGGACGACGTCGCGCGCCTCGGCCGCGACATCCTCGAGCGCCTGCGGTTCCGCGGCGTCGCCAAGCTCGACTTCAAGCGGCACCCGGCCGACGGGCAGCTCCATCTGCTGGAGATCAACCCGCGCTTCAACCTGTGGCACCACGTCGGCGCGCGCGCCGGCGTCAACCTCCCCGCGGCGGTCTACCGCGACCTCGTCGGGCTGCCGCGTCAGCGGCCCGGCCCGGCGACGTCCGGCGTCAGCTGGGTCAACCCGTGGCGGGACGCCGCGGCGGCGCGGCTCGCGGGCCTGCCGCTGCGGCGATGGCTGCCCTGGGCGATCCGGTGCGAGGCGAAGTGCGCGTTCGCCTGGGACGACCCGCTCCCGCTGATCGGCGCCGCGCTGCACCGCGCACGGCGGCGCGTGCGGCGGAGGCACTGACGCGCGATGCGCTACGCGGTCCTCGCCGACGTCCACGCGAACCTGCATGCCCTCGAGGCGGTGCTCGCGCACGCCGGGCCGGTGGACGGCCACCTGGTCGCCGGCGACCTCGTCGGCTACGGGCCGTTCCCGAACGAGTGCGTCTCCCGGCTGGCCGAGATCGGCGCGATCTGCGTCGCCGGCAACCACGACCTGATGGTGCGCGGCGACCTCGACGCCACGCGGTGCATCCCGCTCGGGCGCACCAGCGTCGCCTGGACGCGCCGGGTGCTGCGCGATGACGTGCGCGCGTACCTCGCGGCGCTGCCCGGCCGCCTCGACGTCGACGGGTCGATCGTGGTCGCCCACGGGTCGCTGGACGATCCGTGCGAGTACACGGCGCGCCCGGAGCAGGCGGTGGACCAGCTCGAGCGGCTGCCCGCGCGCTCCGGCCTGCTGGTGCTCGGGCACACGCACCGCGCATGGGCGTGCGACGGGGCCGGCCGCGTCCTGCGCGACGGCGGCACCGGCGGGCTCCCGCTGCCCGACCGCGTGGTGCTCAACCCGGGCGCCGTGGGGCAGTCGCGCGAGCTGCGGGTGCGCGCGCGCTACATCGAGCTCGACACCGAGCGCCGCCACGCGATCTTCCACGCGGTGCCGTACGACACCCGCGCGGTTCGCGCGGCGCTGCGGCGGCGGGGTCTCGCGCCGGGCTCGTACCACCTCCGGCCCGGCCCGCGGGGCATCGCCCGGCGGCTGCTGCGCGCGGGGCTCGACGGTCCTACCGGCCGATGAGGCGGCGCAACCCGCCGACGCCGTAGACCCGCTCGGCCGCCGCGCGGAGCGGCATGAGGCCCGGGACGCGCGACCGGATCACGTGCGGGACGGCGACCTCCGATCCTCCGTACTTGCGCTTGTAGTCGCCACCGCCGCCCAGGTCGAACGTCTCCACGCCGCGCGCCTTCCAGTAGCGCATCGCGAACCAGAAGATCGCTTCGTTCGGGCGCAGGATCTGGTCGGATCGCCAGCTCGCGCCGCCCCAGAAGTGCATGGAGCGGCCGTGGGCCGGATACAGCGCCGTGGCGATGCAGCGGCCGTCGGGCGCGCGCGCTCGCACCAGGAGCAGCCGCCCGGACGGCTGCACGTGGTCGATCAACGCCCGCACCCGCTCCACGCCGTAGGTCGGGCGCAGGTTCTGCTTGGCGAAGACGTCCTCGAGCTGGGCGAAGTACTCGTCGGCGAAGCCGGCGTCGGACGCCTGCTCGACGGTCACGCCGCTGCGCTCGGCCTTCCGCACGCACCGCCGGCACGCGCTCGACATCCCGTTGAAGAGGTCCCCCTCGGAGGGGCGCATGTCGATCTCGAAGCTGGTGAAGTGCTCGACGCTCCCGCCGAGCTCGTTGGCGTCGGCCTCGCCCAGCTCGCGGTCGCGCAGCTCGACGTGAGCGCAGCGCAGCGGGCCGAAGGCGTAGCGCAGAAGCGCTTGCGCGGCCTCGACGCGCGACTCGCCCGCGCGCAGGTTGAAGCCCATGTAGGCCGTGGTCCAGCCGGGAAACGGGCTGCCCAGGATGCGGACGCCGTAGCGGCGGACGACGGCGCCGGTGAAGTACCCGGCGAGCTCCGAGCCGCGGGCCAGCCGGCAGACCACCGGCTCTGCGCGCTGGGTGTGGCGCAGGAACTCGAGCCACTCGCGGGTCTGGAAGACCGTGCGGTCTTCGAAGCGGTCCATGGCCTCCCAGTCAGAACTCGCGGGATGAAGCCGCTCCAGCGTCAGGGGCGCGGATCGAGAGGCCAAGCTGGCGCGATGATACCCCCGCGCACGCGCCGCGGAGGCGGCTTGACAACGAGCGGCCGGGGTCGGGACGATGCGGTCGTGTGCGCCAGCGAGGAAGGGCGCGCGGCGATCGAGTGGCCGGACGGGAAGCGCTTCGCGCTGACCATCGTGGACGACACGGAGGGATCCACGCTCGAGAACGTGCCGCCCGTGTACGACCTCCTGCGCTCACTCGGGCTCGTGACGACGAAGACGGTGTGGCCGCTGGGCTTCCGGCGCACGCCGCGCTTCGGCGGCGGAACGCTCGGCGACGAGGCCTATCGCGACTGGGTGCTCGAGCTCGCGCAGAGCGGCTTCGAGATCGCCCTGCACGGCGGCACGGACCACTCGTCGACGCGCGGGGAGACCATCGCGGCGATCGACCGCTTCCGGGAGGTCATCGGCGCGGACCCCCGCGTGCACGTCAACCACTTCGGCCAGCGGGAGGGGATGTACTGGGGCGACGCGCGGCTCGACGGCCTCCCCGCCGCCGCCTACCGCGCAGCGACACGGCTGCTCCGAAGCGACGAGCGGTACTACGGCCACGTCGAGGGGTCGGAGTACTTCTGGGGCGACGTGTGCCGTGAGCGGATCGAGTACGTGCGCAACTTCACGACGCCCGGCGTCAACACGCTGCGGTTCGACCCCCTGATGCCGTACCACGATCGGCGGCGGCCGTACGTGCGGTTCTGGTTCAGCTCGAGCGAGGCGCCCGACCGCGATGGGTTCTGCCGGCTGCTCAGCGACCGAAACCAGGACCGTCTCGTCGCGGAGGGGGGCCTGTGCATCGTCTACACGCACTTCGCCTTCGGGTTCTCCGACGGCGGCCGCGTGGACCCGCGCTTCCGCCGCACGATCGAGCGTCTCGCGGATCTGCCGGGCTGGTTCGCGCCGGTCTCGACGATCCTCGACCACATCCGCACGCGCCCGGGATGGCGGCCGGAGCCGCCGGTGCACGACATCCGCCGCATTCAGAGACGCTGGCTGCGCGGCAGGCTGCGGCATGGCCGCCGGTGAGGCCACGCGCATTCGCGGCCCGGACGCCCGTACCACCTTCCTCGGCGCCGCGGCCGGGGCGCTCGGCCTGTTCGGGGCGATCGCGGCAGCCATGCTCACGGGCGTTGTCGCCGGGTGGGACAGGACCGTCTTCGGCAGCCTCTACAGCGGCGACTCCGATTGGCCGCTCGGCCCGACGCCGGGTCAGGGGAGTGCCCTGCTGCAGGAGATCGTGCCGGCGCTCTACTGGCTGGCCGACACCCGCAAGCTCGTGCTCGCGATCGCGGCGGTGGCCGTGCTCCTCGCCGCTCGGCGCCGGTTCCGCGCCGCCGCCTTCTACCTGGGTTGCGTCGCGGCGGCGGGCGCTTCCGTGCTGCTGAAGCCGCTGTTCGAGCGCTCCAGCCCGTTCCCGGCCACGAGCGAGTTCTCGTTCCCGAGCGGGCACGCCATGCTGTCGATGAGCATGGTCGCCGGCCTCGTCCTGCTGGCGCTGGGGCGCCCGTGGCTGTGGCCGGTGGCGGTCGCCGGTGCGCTGCTCGTCGGGGCCGTGGCCGTCGCCGTCGTGGCCGATGGCGGCCACTGGCCGTCCGATGTCGCGGCCGGCTGGACGCTCGCCCTCGCGTGGGCGCTCGCGCTGCGCGGATTGGCCGGTGACCCGCTCGCCGGCGGCGGCCGCTGATGAGGATCGTGCTCCTCGTCCCCGCGGTCCTGGACTCCTTCTTCACGCGAGCGCTCGCGTCGGTGCTCGACGACCCGCAGCTCGACGTCGTGGGCGCGCTCGTCGAGCGGCGCCCCCGCGGCTCGCGGCTGCGCGTGCTGCGCCGTGAGCTGCGGAAGGGGCGGGGCGGCTTCGTCCTCGTGATGGCGGCCCGGCGCCTGCGCCGCACGCGAAGCGGCGGCGGCGAGCCGGCAATCGCGTTCCTCGAGCGGCACGGCGTGCGCGGCTGGCCGGTCAGCGACCTCTACGCGTTCGAGACGATCGCGCTCCTGCGGTCGCTCGATGCCGACTGCGCAGTCCGCAGCGGCTTCGGCATCATCCGCGAGCCCGTGCTGTCGATCCCCCAGCGCGGGATGCTGTCCTACCACCACGGGGACATCCGCCGCTATCGCGGCCAGCCCGTCGCCTTCTGGGAGCTCTACAACGGCGAGCGGGAGATGGCCGTCACCGTCCAGCTCCTGTCCGAGCGGCTCGACGCGGGGCGGATCGTCGTGCAGCGCCCGGTGCCGATCCGGCCGACCGACTCGTGGCGGGATCTCCGGCAGCGCGCCTACGACGCCGGCGTCGACATGCTGCACGAGGCCTGCAGGCTGGTCGCACGCGACGACTTCGTGCCGGAGGTCGTGCCGCCCGAGCAGCTCGGTGACCTGTACACGTTGCCCAACCTGCGGCAGTGGCTGGGCCTCCAGCGGCGGGTGCTCCTCAGGCGGCTGCGGGCCGCGCGATCATGAGCCGGTGGGTCCGGAGCATCGGGATCGTCCCGAGCAGCACGGCGGCGTACCACGACCGGCGGGCGACCGCGCGCGCCAGGGGAGGCGCCGGCGTCACCCGCCGCGACGTCACCACCGTGCCCGCGAAGAGGCGCTGCAGCTCGCGCGGGCGGATCGGCTGCACGTCGCGATTGCCGGGGTTGAGCGCGAAGTCGTAGACGAGCACGCAGCCCGTGGGCGCGGTCACGCGGAGCATCTCCGCTGCGGCGAGCCGGCGCGACTCGTCCGAGCGCATCGAGCTCAGCATCACGAACGCGAGCACGAGGTCGAACGAGGCGTCCTCGAACGGCAGCCGCGTGGCGTCGCCGACGCGGACGTCGATGTTCGGCGCCAGCGCTCGCGCCTCGGCGACCAGATCCTCCTGGACGTCGATTCCGCGCAGGTTCTCCGGTCGCGCGCCGCGCGCGACGAACCGGATCAGCTCCTTGCCGACGCCGCAGCCGACGTCCAGGATGCGCTTGTCGGTCAGCGGCAGCATCCCTTCCCGGCGCAGCAGATCCAGCATCACGCGCTCGCGCTCCTGCGCGATCAGGACGTTTCCCGGCATCCACGATCGGTACTGCTGGTCCTCCCAGCGGCGACCCTGGCGTTCGTACGCCGACCGGGTCTCCGCGGCTTCGGCCTGCGCGCGCGCGTCCGGCGCCTCCACCCGTTGGATCTTACGGTTGCGTCTCATAGGCGCCGACGTCGGGCCCCTCGCCCTGCGGGCGCCGCACGTCCCGGAGGTCCTTGGACAGGGTGTAGGCGGCGAGCGCGGCATCGGCGGCCGGGCTCGACTCCCGCAGCCGGAAGTCGCTCCGCGCCGGGTCCACGAACTCGGGCCGTTCCTCGATGTTGTGGCCGAACGCGAGCCCGTCGCCGGTCAGCTGCGACCCGCCGTTGCCCCACACGAGGTTGTCGTGGACGAGGTTCCCGGCGCCGGTGCGAGAGGTCCAGTAGCTCGAGACGCCGTGGCGGCCGTTGCCGACGATGACGTTGTTGACGATCCGGACGCCGCTGGCGGCCCCGTCGCCGTCACCGCCGACGATGACCCCGTCCGCCGCGTTGCCCACGATCGTGTTGGAGGCGATGACCACGTCGGCGGCCACGGGATACACCTGCACGCCGTAGCCGTTCGGCGCGGCCGTGACGACGCTGCCCGCCAGCAGGTGGTGGCTGCCCTCGAGGTAGAGGTTGTGGTCGAGGTTCTCGCCGCCGCCCCCGCCGTTGTCGCGGAACACGGAGCGGACGACGCGGATGTGGCGCGTGGTCCGCTCACTGAAGAGGCCCTGGCGCTGCGAGTTGCGGACGAGGCAGCCGACGATGTCGATGTGGTGCGCGCCGCCGCGGGCGTAGATGTTCGCGGTCGCCGGCCCCGTCGCACCCTCGATCACCAGGTTCTCGATGCGGATGTGGTGCGCCCCGTCGCCCAGCTTCAGCGGGATGCGGTTGCCGATGCCCGGTCGGGGCAGGAGGATCGCGCCGGGCCGCCCGCGGATCGTGACCGGCCGGCGGCGGGTGCCGCCGCGCTCGATCTCGACCGTCTCGTGGTAGCGGCCCGGCCGTACCACGAGGATCGATCCCGGCCGGACCTCCTCGACGCCGTGCTGGATGGTGCGCCAGGGCGCCGTTGCCGAGCCGGGCCCCCGGTCGGAGCCCTCGGGCGACACGTAGCGTGCCGGGCCGCGCGAGCGCCGCAGGCCCCCGGGCAGCTCCGAGCTCAACGGGCCGTCGCGGACCGCGGCCAACGACCCTCCGCTCCGGGGTTCCGGCGACGTCACGGCGACGGCCATCAGCGCGACGGGCACCAGCGCCGCGGCGGACAGGCGACGGATCCTCACGATGGGGCGGGAGGTCGTGCGGCCGGGCGCTCGAGGAGCCGCGGCAGCGCGAGCGCGAGGCCGATGACGATCCAGATCGGGCGCGATGTCTCCGTCGAGATGAACATCGACGAGATCGCCCACGCCAGCGTGCTGAGGACCAGCGCGTTCGCGACGCGACCCACGAAGAGGGCACCGGCGGCGCGGGCGCGGCGCGCGGTCCGGCGCAGGGACACGGCGGTCGCGATGAGCAGGCCCCACAGCAGCGCGAGCCCGGGGATGCCGAGCTCGGCGAGGGTTCCGATGTGCGCGCTGTGCGGCTCGAGCCCGTCGGGGTGCGGCGCGATCTTCGTGAGGTCGACGCCGGGCGCGATCAGGATCAGCTCGTTGAAATGGTCACGGAACGCGCCGAAGCCGATCCCGGTCAGCGGCCGCTCGGACGCGGCGAACAGGGCGGCCTTCCAGGCCTCTGTGCGTCCCGAGCCGTTGCTCGAGCCGGTCGGCTCGACGGCGGCCGGCGCCACGATCGTGGCCGCGCGCCCGGTCACCTCGTCGCGGAAGGCCGGGCGCATCATCAGTGCGCTGACGCCGACGACGATGATCAGCATCATCGCCACCTTCTGGCGGCGCGTGCCGATCAGTGCCTTGGCCGGCAGGAAGGGAGTGATGGCGAGGATCACGAGCAGGGCGATCAGACCGCCGCGCGACAGCGTCGAGAGGATCGATGCGATCACGACCAGCGCGCCCAGGTAGATGCCGAAGCGCAGCCAGACGCGCTGCGTCTGCCCGGCGACGGCCAGCACGAGCGGCAGCACGACGAGCTGGACGCAGGCGAAGAAGTTCGGGTCGCCGACTCCGCCGGCCGGGCGCCCGCCGTTGGTCTCGGAGCTGACGATGCCGCCGAACGCGGCGAGCGTGTACAGCCCGGCCGCCGCCGACACGGCCGCCAGCAGGATCAGCAGGCGGCGCAGCGCCGGCTCGTCGCTCACCAGGGTCGCGACGCACAGCATGTACACGACCGCGATCGCCAGCGAGAGGAGCAGCTCGGTCGTGCCCTCGGCGGAAACGGTCCACAGCGAGCTGGCGAAGGCCCACAGGCAGTAGCCGACCGTCCACGCCAGCGGCAGCGAGAGCGTCAGCCGCGCCCGGCCGCGGACGAACTCGACGGCGACCACGATGAGCGCGACCGGCGCCACCAGGCGCGACACCGTCACGCCGCCCAGCGACACGACCTCCATGAAGATCGACAGGATCAACAGGCCGACGATGAGCGCGGGCCGCATCCACGTGGCGACCAGGATCGTGCCCAGCATCGCCAGGAGCACGGCGATCCGGACGTCGTAGCCCGCCACCGCGCCGAACAGGGCGGCGACGAGCAGCAGGGCGATCGTCCAGGCGCGGCGCGACGCGGTGGGCGACAATGGAGCCCGGCCGGCGGGGATCGCGGAGCTGCCGAACCGCTTCTGCATCGTCACGCGTTCGGGACGTCTAGGTGTAGACGTCGTGGAGGTACGCGTCGGTGAGGACGACCGACACCCGGCTGGCGCCGACGGACTGCAGCGCCCAGCGCACGGCGTCCGCGCGCGCTCGCGTGGCCCGGCCGCGGCGGCTGACGAGGATGACCTCGCGCGCGAGCCGCGCGGCGCGCGCCGTCGTGGGCGCGGTCGCGGTCGACGCGTCGACGAGCACGTAGTCGGAGTCCGCCTGGAGCCTGCGGATCAGGCGCGCCAGTTGGTCGGCGCCCAGCTCGGCGGGGGCGCGGTCGCGGTCGCCGCCGAGGGGCACCAGCCAGACGCGGCCGCTGCGCGCGCCCTCGACGCCGTCGACGTGGACGGGGTGGAGCACGTCGAACAGGTGCGCCGTCCCGTCGAGCACCTGCAGGACGCCCGGATCCGGGGCCTCGTCGAGGCCCAGCGACGTGTGCAGCCTCGGCTCGGAGGCCTCGATCTCGAGGCAGACCACGTCGCGCCCGGCCTCGGCGAGCGAGCGCGCCAGGTGCGACACGAGGGTCGTCTTGCCGTCGCCGTCGTGCGCGCTGGTCACGACGACCGTGGTTCCACGCTCGGTCTCCCCGGGCGCGCCGGAGGCGTTCTCGACGTTGACGGTCAGCATCTGCAGCGCCTGCCGCGCCGCCTGCCGGCGGTGCCGGCTCGACCGCCACGGGGGCGGCGTCTGCTTCGGTCCGGCCGTCCAGCCCGCGGGCAGCGCGGCGACGACCGGCGCGCCGTACGCGTCCTCGGCGTCATGGCGCGTGCGGATGCGATCGTCGAGGCGCTGGCGCAGGAACGCCAGGATGAACCCGATCGCCAGTCCCAGCACGCCCGCGACCCCGATGATGCGCGCGGTACGCGGCGCGACCGGCTCGGCGGCGACCTTCGGCGGGTCGAAGACGTTGACGAACAGCCGCGTCGCCGGGCCGTTGCCCTCTTGCTGCAGCCGCCTGAGCAGCTCGCCGAAGACGCGCGCGTACTCCGCGAGGATGCGGCTGCCCTCGAGCCGGTCCTTCCAGTGCAGCCGCACTTCCACGACGGCGCTCGGCGGCTGGACCGTCACCCGCATCCTGCGCTCCAGGCGCTGGATGGTCATGTCCAGGTCCTGCCGTGCGATGACGGTCTGAGCGACGACGTCGCTGCGCAGCAGCGACGTCGCCGTCTGCGTGAGCTCGAGCGGCGCCAGCGCCGGCTCCGCCGCGTCGGTGACCCCCTGGCCGACGACGAGGCCCATGCTCGCCTCGTAGGTCGGCGACTGGATTTGGGTGACGAGGTACGCGAGCCCGGTCGCCGACAGGAAGGCGAGCAGCACCACGAGGGTGTGCCGGCGATAGAGCAGCACCTGCTGGCGCAGGGTCGGCGCGGCGGATACGCCCTCCGGCTGCGCCGGAGGGCGCGGGTCCACGAGGGCGATCGGGCGCGCGGGCGCGGGCTGCGCCTCGGGATCGTGGTTGCTCGGTGGGAGGGCCACGTCAGAAGGCGGGGCTGACCGCGACGTGAATTGCGACGCCGCGCGCCGCGACGTTCAGGGTCGCCGTCGCCGTTCCGGTGGAGCCGGTCTCCTCGAACGTGCGAACGGCCGTCTCCGTGGCCACGTTGTAGGTGGCGGCCGTGCTGAGATCCCACTGCTCGCTGTAGAACTGCGGGGGCGTGAACGTCGCGGGCTGGTTGACGGCCCCGCCGTAGACGAGCAGGGTGTTCGGCTTGGTCGTGGTGAGCGCCGGCGCAGTGAGCTTCGTGGTGGTGGTCGACCCGGTGCTCAGACCGCCGGCGGTCTCGATCGGCGACATCAGGTTCGCGCCCGTGATCGCCATCACGCCGCCCGCGCTCGACCACGAGGTCCCGCCCGTCACCGTGAAGCCGTACGACGAGGGCTCGGAGGCGCCGGCGACCTTCCACCAGGCGTGGATGCGCGCGTTCCCGCCTTCGTAGATGTCGGCGTTCGGGACGGCGGTCCACCCGGTCGGGGGCGTCATGTCCCTCGTCGACCCGCCCTGGTGCGAGACGACGCCCAGCAGCAGGTCGCCCTCCTGGGTGCCGGCGGGCTTCGGGATCGACAGCGTGCTGACGCCCTGGTTGGCGCTCGCCGACGCGGAGGAGCGCACCTGCGGCCCGCCCGTGGGCTTGGGGCGCGGCTCATGACATGCCCTGCTGCCGGAGTCGGTGAAGCTCTTGCCCGCCACCGGAAGGAACTTCCAGTCATAGGCTCCGGCCCGCAGCGTCAGCTTCAGCACGCCGTAGCCGGAGTTGTCCCAGACCTCGCTGGTGGCCTTGCGCGTGCCGAGGCCGTAGAGGTAGTAGCCGCCCGTGCCGACGACGAACTGGCGCACGCCGTACTTCGTGTCGAGGGCGCCGTTGGCGTCCATGGGCGCGAAGCGCTCGTAGTCGTGCTCGTGGCCGTTGAGCACCACGTCGACGCCCTTCTCGTACGCGATCGACCAGAGCGGCTGGATGAACCCCTGGTCGCCGTGGATGTTGCCCGAGCTGAACCGCGGGTCGTGCCACATCGCGACGGTGCAGGTCGCCGGGTGCGCGTCGAGGTCGTCGCGGAACCACTGCTCCATCGCCGTCGGGTCGCAGCCCGGGGTCTCGTAGTAGCAGCCGGCGTTGAGCATGACGACGTGCCACGTGCCCACGTCGTAGCTGTAGTAGAGCTTCGTCAGGTCGGTCGCCGTGGGACCGAACTGCTCGAGCTGCTGCTGGAAGTAGTCGCGATAGCCGGTGCCGGCCGGCGGCCCTCCCGAGACGGTCTCCAGATCGTGCCCGCCCGGCGTCGGCCGCGTGCGCGCCTTGTGCGCCCCCCACGTGGGGTGGTAGCAGTCCCTGTACTCGCTCGGCTGCCCGTTCGGGTAGGCCAGGTCACCCAGCGCGTAGACCAGCGCGTCCGGGTTCGCCGCCAGCACGGCGGCGGTTTCGGCGTCGCCGTCGCTCGATCCGCATCCGGCGATGTCACCGGAGCCGATGATGACGGGGTCGTTCGTCGTGAACGTGTTCGCCGAGCTGAGGCCGACGTTGCCGCCGGAGTCCGCCTGCTCCGCGCGGGCGGTGTAGGTGCCGGCGGCCAGCGCGGCGGACTGGACGGAGTAGGCGCCGTCCGCCGCACGCGTCGCGGTCAGCGTCTGCACCGGCGTCCCGGTCGCGGTGCTGCCGCTGAAGACCTTGACGGTGACGGCGGAGGAATCGCCGGGCAGCGTGCCGGCGGTGCCGCTGAACGTCGGCGAGGTCGTCCCGGACGAGCTGCCGTTGGCCGGCGACGTCAGCGTGATCGCCGGCGGCGTCACGTCGTCGTAGCTGAACGTGTTCGCCGAGCTCACGCCCCGGTTGCCCGCCGCGTCGAACTGCGACGCCTGGGCCGTGTACGTTCCCTCCGCCAGCGGCGCCGACCTGACCGAGTAGGCGCCGCCGGCGCCGGCGGTCGCCGTGAGCGTCTGGATCGGCGTCCCGCTTGCCGCCGTCCCGGTGTACAGCTGGACGGTGACGGTCGTGGCGTCGCCGCTCGCCGTGCCGGCGGTGCCGGCGAAGGCCGGCGTGGCGTCCTGCGTGGTGCTGCCGTCGCCGGGCTGGGTCAGCGTGACGACCGGCGGCGTCGTGTCGCCGCCGCGGTCGACGGTGAGCGTGAAGGTCGCCGGTGCGCTGCGACCGACGTTGCCCGCCGCATCGGCCTGCTCGGCGCGCGCGGTGTAGGTGCCGTCCGCCAGCTCGCCGGCCGTCGCGGAATAGGCGCCGCCGGATCCCCGGGTGGTCGTCAGCGTCTGCACCGGCGCCGTCGACGTGCCGGTGCCGGCGTGGATCCTGACGGTGACCGTGGTCGAGTCCTCCAGCGCGGTGCCGGCGGTTCCGCTGAACGCCGGCGTGGAGTCGCTGATCGTGGAGCCGTCCGCCGGCTCGACGAGCGTGACGGCGGGAGCCGCGACGTCGTCGTAGACGAAGGTCCGCGGCGCGCTGCGGCCGACGTTGCCCGCCGCGTCCGACTGCTCGGCCTGCACCGTGTAGGTGCCGTCGCGTAGCTCGGCCGTGTCGACCGAGAACGCGCCGGCGCCGTCGCGGGTGGCCGCAAGGGTCTGGACCGGCGTGCCGGTCGCCGCGCTCCCGGAGTGGACGCGCACGCTCACGGTCGTGGAATCTCCGGCCGCCGTGCCGGCGAGCCCGGCGACCGTCGGGGTGGAGTCGTTGGTGGTCGAGCCGTCGGCGGGCGCGGTCAGCGAGATCGCCGGAGCGGTGCGATCGATCGTGAACGTGGTGGGGGCGCTGGTGCCGACGTTGCCGGCGGCATCCGCCTGCTCGGCCCGGGCCGTGTACGTCCCGTTCGCGAGCGAGGCGGCGTCCACGGCGTACGCGCCGGTCGCCGATCGCGTCGCCGTCGGCGTCTGGATCGGCGTGCCGCTGATCGCGCCGCCCGCGTACACCGCGACGCGGACGGTGGTCGAATCGCCCGCGGCGGTGCCGGCGACGCCGCTGAACGTGGGCGTGTCGTCGTTGGTGGCGCTGCCGGACGGCGGCTGCGTGAGCGTGACGACGGGTGCCGTGAAGTCGGCGCTCGCCTTGTCGAAGTGGGCGCGCACCCGGGTCGCGGTCAGCACCCGGGGGTAGAGGGCGATCTCGTCGAGCGTGCCGCCGAGGTAGGCCTGGCCGTTGCTGGCCCGCCCGACGTTGACGGGTTGGGTGTTCGCGGCCATCCGCACCGTCGAGCTGGCGGTCGCGACCTGGGCGCCGTCGACGTAGAGCCGCGCGGTGGCGTTGTCGTAGGTGGCGACGAGGTGGTGCCAGGCGGTGTCGAGCACGGGTCCGGTGACGGTCGCGAACGCGCTGCCGTTTCCGAAGAACGCCTGGACGCGGTTCGAGCTGTTGACCCACAGGGCGTAGTTCTCGCGCTTGGATTGGCTGTGGCCGGGCTTGGCGACGAGAACCTGCGAGCCCGACTTGGCGCGCTTGGCCCACACCTCGATCGTCGCGCCGGAGACGAAGTCGAGAGCCGTCGACGCCCCCGCCGACATGCCCCCGCGGGAGCCGTCGAACGCGACCGCCGTGTTCGGGTCGCTGGCCAGCGCCCCGGCCGTGCCGAGCGTCAGGCCCTGCGCCGAGTAGGTCCCGTGGTTGAGCCCGACCTCGTCCGCGGCGTTGGTCCCCAACGCCTCGCCCAGCCGCCAGTACGCGGCCGGGTTGTCGGACAGCACCTCGTCCCGGTAGGTCGTCGTCGTCTGAGGCGCGGCGCCGGTGACGAACAGGACCGCGAGGAGGACCGCGCAGAGCGCGATGAGCACTGCCCGTCGGCCCCTGGCGGTCACGCGGCCAAGCGTATGAGCGGCTCCCCCGCGCCAGGGGGTGATCTTGCGTGCCCGGCGGGTGACGCGACCCACCCGCCGGCAGCGCGTCGCGAGCACCTGCGCGCGGGGTCGCCACGCCCGGCAGCGGTGGCGCTGCGCCGCTCGGCGCCTCGTGGAGGTATCAGGCGATCGCGAGGCACGGCAGGGGCTCGCCGGTGCGGGGGACGTTTCTCACCCCGCGCTGGCGTCG
>DATLGB010000171.1:0-12404 GCA_035540675.1 Solirubrobacteraceae bacterium
TCATCGCCATCCGCTGGCGCTGGGACACGCGGGCGGACGCCGCCGAGTTCGAGCCGGCGCTGCGGGCCGCCGTGGCCGCGCTGCCGCACGCGCTGGTCGCGACGGCCGGCCGCGAGACGACTCTCGTGCTCGCGCCCGACCCGGCCACCGCCCGCCGCGTCGCCGCGGCGGGCTGACGCCGGCGGCGCGTACCTGGGCGGCCGCGTCGGTGATCCGGCGGCGGCTGGGCGCGCGGCGCGTACGGCGGCTGGGTGGGGCTGGCTCGTGATGCCGCGAGGGCCGCGCGGCCGCGCCGCCGGGGTCGTGGCGCTTTCTTCGGCCATACGCCGAACAAGGCGCCAACACCCCCCCGGGATCCTCGACTCCTCACCCGCCGTCGTCGGGTGGCGCCTCGCGAGCGCCCGCGGCCCCGGCGCCCGCCGTCGCGGTCAGCCGAACGGCACCCACGCGACGTCGGCGAAGGTGTCGAGGCGGCTGGTCTTCAGACCGCTGTCGGAGAGGGTGAGCAGGTGGTCGCCGACGACCAGCGACCGGCGGATGGGCGGGCCGTAGCGCTCGCTCGAGTGGGTGACGCGGCCGGCCTCGCGTATCCGCTCGCGGGCGACGTTGAAGCCGATGGCGCCGGTGAACGGCTCCGGCTCGTCCTGCTCGGTCCCTGACTGCGGCTCGGGGCCGCCGCCGCCGCCGTAGATGCTCACCGGCAGCACGGCGAGGTTCAGCGCCGGCCACCACAGGAACGCGTGGTGGTCGTACTCGGCCTCCGAGGAGGCGTGCCCGCCGAGCGAGACGTGCTGCAGGCGCGCCGGCGCCGCCGGGTTCGAGACGTCGAACAGGGAGATCTGGGTGCCGGTCCGCCAGCCCTCCTCGGTGGCGTCCTGGCCGACGCCGATCAGCAGGTCCTCGCCGGCCGGGTGCAGGTAGGCCGAGTACCCGGCCACCTTCAGCTCGCCGACGACCTTCGGCTGCGCCGGGTCGGAGACGTCGACGGTGTAGAGCGGGTCGACCTGGCGGAAGGTCACGACGTAGCCGACGTCGTCGATGAAGCGGACGGCGTAGATGCGCTCGCCCCTGCCCATCCCGCCGACGCGCCCGAGCTGGGCGAGCGCGCCGTCGCGCTCGGCCAGCGTCGTGACGTAGCTCTGGGTCGGGTCGTCGCCCGCCACCCACGGGGGCTGCGAGGTGCTGGCGACGCGCAGCACGCCCTTGTGCTCGGACATCGAGAACTGGCTGAGCAGCCACCCGGCCACGCGGCCGCTGCCGCGGTAACGCGTCTCGCCGGCGCCGGAGATGTCGAACTTGTGGATCTCGGTGGTGACGGTGGACGGGATCTCGTCGGGGTTGGCCGACCACAGCTCCGGCATGAACTTCTGGGTCGCGACGTACAGCGACCTCCCCGAGGCGTAGACGGTCTCGCCGCTCGTCATCAGCGAGTCCGAGTCGACGGGCTCGAGCCCCTTGCGGAGGTCGATCGTCAGCACGGTGAGCATGTCGAGCCCGGCGAACGACTTCGGCCGGCGGGTCTGACGGCAGTGCGTGAGCGCGCGGCGCTTGCGCGTGCCGCGCGCCTTGTTGCGGAACACGGCCGACGGCAGCCACGCCTTCGCGCGGCGGCGGTTCACGCGGCTGGCACGGCCGCGCGCCGAGGCGGCGGACGCGCCCGCGCCCTGCGGGCGATCGGTGAGCGCGCGCGGCGTCGTGGCCAGCACGACGCGCGCCTCGGAGCCCTTCAGCCGCGACGAGACGAGCGTGCCGTCGACGGTCATCGTGCGCAGGACGCGCAGCGCGGCCGGGTCGGAGACGTCGACCTCGGCCAGCACCGTGGTCGGCTGGTACGACGACATCGGCGGCGACATGGCGGGCGCCGACTGGCCGGACTGCGCGTACGAGGCGTCGGCCTTCTGGTAGGCGACCAGCAGCCGGTCGCCCTCGAGCAGGATCTCCGCGCCCCAGCCGCCGAGCGCCAGCGTGTCGGCGAGCCTCGGCGAGGTACCGCGCACGTCGACGGCGCGCAGCGTGCGGCCGGCGACGGCGAAGACGGTGGAGCCGTCGGTCTTGACGATGTCCGGCTCGTCGATGCCCGCTTCCTGGACGTTGGTGGTCGAGTAGTCGCTGCCGGCCTGCGGCGCCGCGGCCGGCATCGGCCGGGCGGCGTCGCCGCCGGCCTCGGCGCCGCCCATGGCGGGCATGGGGCGCGCGGCGGGTGGCGGGCCGGATCCCTGCCGGCGCGCGACCTTCCTGTAGTGCTGCAGGCCGTAGGCGATCAGGGACGGGCAGCTCTTGAACTGGCGCAGCCGCGGATCCTTGCGGCTGCGGGCCTGCGTGGCGGGGGCGAGGGCCGTGACGGCGGTCAGCACGGCCAGCAGGACGACGAGAAGGGTTCGCGCGCGCATGGTCGGCCGAACCTACCTGGGCGGCGCGCGCGCCGGTGAGGAATCCTTCACATCGGCCGGGGGCGAACCGCCTGGGTGCGGCGGGCGGTACGGTCGGCGGGTGGGCCACATCGCCGTGAGCAACCTCGCCTACGCCCACCCGGGCGGCGACACGCTGTTCTTCGACGTCTCCTTCCGGCTGCCCGCCGGCCGCCACGCCGGTCTGGTGGGCGCCAACGGCGTCGGCAAGAGCACGCTGCTGCGGGTCATGACGGGCGAGCTCGAGGCGGGGGAGGGCGACGTGGCGCTCGGCGGGCGGGCGCTGCACATGGCGCAGGACGTCGGGGCGGCGGGCGGCACGGTGCGCGAGCTGCTGCTGCAGGCGGCGCCGCTGGGGCTGCGCGACCCCGGCCTGCGGATGCTGGCCGCCGAGCGCGCGCTGGCCGCCGGCGACGAGGCGGCCGGGATCGAGCTCGGCGAGGCCATCGGCGCGTGGTCCGAGCTCGGCGGCTACGAGCTCGAGGGACGCTGGGACGCCGCCTGCCGGCGCATCGTCCGCGCCGGCCTGTCCGACGTGGGCGACCGCGACGCCACGCAACTCTCGGGCGGCGAGCGCAAGCGCCTCGTGTGCGACCTGCTGTTCGCCTCCGACGCGCCGATCCTGCTGCTCGACGAGCCGGACAACTTCCTCGACGTGCCGGCCAAGCGCTGGCTCGAAGAGCTGATCGCCAACTCGGGCAAGACCGTCCTGATGATCAGCCACGACCGCGAGCTGCTGGCGGGCGCCTGCGACGCGATCGTCACGCTCGAGGGCAACGGCTGCTGGGTGCACGGCGGGTCGTACGCGACGTATCCCGAGGCGCGGGCGCACCGCCAGAAGCTGCTCGGCGACCGGCTGCAGCGCTGGAAGGACGAGGAGCGGCGGCTGCGCGACCTCGTGCGGATCTTCAAGGAGCGCGCCCGCTACTCACCCGACCTCGCCAAGCGCGCGGACGCGCTGGAGACGCGCTGGCGGCGGTTCGTGGACGAGGGCCCGCCGCCCGCGCCGGTCGTCGACCGGCAGATCAAGGTGCGCCTGCGCGGCGGCGACTCCGCGCGGCGGGTGGTCGCTCTGCGCGATCTCGCCATTCCCGGCCTCGTGCGGCGGTTCTCCGAGGAGGTCCACTTCGGCGAGCGGGTCGGGCTGATCGGGCCGAACGGCTCGGGCAAGAGCCACCTGCTGCGGCTGCTCGCGGGCGAGCCGGTCGAGCACGCGGGCGCCGCCGTGATCGGCAACCGGGTGTCCGTCGGGCTGTTCACGCAGTTCAACGCGCGTCCCGACTTCGCGGGCCGGCGCGTGCTCGACATCGTCGCCGACCGCGTCAAGGCGCACGAGGCCTCGATGCGCGCGCTGGCGCGCTATGGGCTGCAGGAGGCGGCCAACCGGGCCTACGAGACGCTCTCCGGCGGCCAGCGCGCGCGGCTGGAGATCCTCTGCCTCGAGGCCGAAGGCCACAACCTGCTGCTGCTCGACGAGCCGACGGACAACCTCGACATCGAGTCCTCGGAGGCGCTGGAGGCCGCGCTCGACGACTTCGAGGGGACCGTGGTCGCGGTCACGCACGACCGGGCGTTCCTGCGGCGGCTGGACCGCTTCTTCCTGCTCGACCACGACGGCGCGGTCACCGTGCTGGCCGACGTCGACGCCGCGCTCGCGGCGATCGGCGGCGCTGCGCGGGCCGCGGCGTGAGCCCGCTGCACACGAGCGCGGCAAACGCCCTATACTGCGCCGCGTACGGCCGGAAAAAGATCCCGGCGCAAGTAGTGCCCGCGTTCGCAGTCGTTGCATAGCACCCTCGGCGTCTCGCAGCACACAACTCCCGAGGGAGAGCATCAAATGCCCACTGGCACCGTGAAGTGGTTCAACGACGACAAGGGCTTCGGCTTCATCACGCCGGACGAGTCCGGCAAGGACCTCTTCGTCCACCACACCGGCATCAACGGCAACGGCTTCAAGTCGCTTCCGGACGGTGCCCGCGTGTCGTACGACGCCGAGCAGGGCCCCAAGGGCCCGGCCGCGACGAACGTCACGGTCATCTAGGACCCCGCTTCGCTTCAGAAGTCTTCGGCGGCCCGCGCGAGCGGGCCGCCGTCGTTTAACGGGCGTCCTGGCCGGTGATCCCGCGCAGCGCGCGGACGGTCGAGGCCGTCTCCGCGGCCAGCGCCGCCGCCTCCGCCGCGGCCGCGACGCCGCCGCGGGCGCGCTCGGCGGCGGCGGTCTCCAGCGCGGCGGCCTCCTCCTGGGCGGCGACGAGCTGCTCGGCGGCGCGCGCCGTGTCATCGGCGTCGAGGGGCCGGACGCCCGCGATCGACGCCGCGTACCGCGGCACCCCGCGGATCAGCAGCTCGTCGCTGCCGGGCTCCTCGGCCGCGCGGAGCGGCCGGAACCGCCACAGCACGAACTCCGCGTCGGCCACCGCGACCGCGTACTCGTCGTGCGCGACCAGGCGGTCGGCCTCGGCGCCGTGCGGCCGCCGCTCGCGCACCGTCGGCAGCTCCGTGCGCTCGGGCTCCCAGTCGGCGGTCTGCTCGCGGATCACGGCCGACGCCGTCGCCGTCACCCACGCCGTCCAGCCGAGCGCGGCCAGCCCGGTGAGCAGCGCGAGCAGGGAGAGCACGTCCGAGCCGTCGCCGGTCCAGCCCTCGATCGCGGCGACGCCGGCGAGCACCACCGCGAGCACCAGGGCCTGCGGCACGCGGTTGATGCGCCACGCGACGGGCAGCCAGCGCGCGTACGGCCGCTCGTAGCCGGCCATCAGCTCCTGACGCGTCTGCACGGCCGTACGGTACCGCCGCCGGGCGCGGACGCGATCAGGTCGGCAGGAACGCCTGGCAGGCCGACGCGTCGCCGCTGCGGTAGCCGGTGAGCCACGCGGACCGGCGCTCGGCCGGAGTGCCATGGTGCTGCGGGTTGAGGTTGTCGAAGTCGCCGACCGCGGCGGCGGTGCCGAGGGCCTCCTCGACGTCGCCCGGATTCAGGCGGCCGGCGCGGTAGACCGAGTTGCCCCAGGCGCCCGCGAAGCAGTCCGCCTGCAGCTCGAACGGCTTGACGGCGAGCCGGCGCCCGGCGGTGAAGAAGCCGAGCTCCTGCTGGACGTTGTGGGCGTACTCGTGGGCGACGATGTAGGCGACGCCGAAGTCGCCGACCGCGCGCCCCTGGCCCGCTGCGGCGCCCGGCAGGTCGCGGCGCACGCCGCGCAGGATGTCGGCCGCGAAGGCCTCGGCGATGTAGATCGTGTCGTCGCGCGGGCAGTAGAACGCCGCGTTGTCGTCGGCCACGTTGCCGCAGCCGCTGCGGACCGGCCGCCCCGGCTCCACCCACACGTACGACACCCGCGGCTCGGGGAGGTCCGAGGCACGCAGCGTCGTCGTCCAGTACCGGTCGACGCTCTCGATCACCTCGGTGAGGAACGCCGCCATCGGGCGGTCGCCGCGGGCCGGCGGACGCGTCGCCGGTCCCGCGGCCGGGATCGCGCGGTCGAGGCGCTCGAGCGTCTCGCGTACCCGCCGCGCCAGGCGCTCGCGCAGCTCACGCGTGCGCTCCCGGGCGCGCTCGGGCAGGTCGCGCGCCTGCTGCTCGATCTGCTCGAACTCGCCGCGCGCCTCCTCGAGCTCCCGCTCGGCCTGCGCCCGCAGCTCGCGCACGTCGGCCTCGCCGCAGCCGGCGGCCGCCGCTGCGCACAGCGCCAGCAGCGCGACGAGCAGAGCGCGCACCACGACCGCGCGCATGTCGCGGCGGCCTAGCCCTTCAGCGCGGGCAGGGTCGCCCGCAGCGCGTCGGCGCTCGTGTGGCGCGGCTCCCAGCCCAGCTCGCGCTTGGCCTTGGTCGCGTCCATGATCGCCGGGTGCGTGATCGCCTCGACCCACTCGGCAGCGGGCGGCGCGAACGGGAGGTTCGGCAGCGACGCCACGCCGCGCGCGGCCGCCTGCACCACCTTGCCGGGGAACGCGATGGGCGCCAGCCCCAGCTCGCGCGCCACCTCCGCGCCGGTCATCACGCCGTCGCCGGTGATGTTGTAGGCGCCGGGCGGCCCGGCCGCGACGATGCACAGCAGGAACGCCTGGCCCACGTCGTCCTCGTGGATGAACTGCACCGGGAGGTCCGGCGCCAGCGCGGGCAGCGGCAGCGGCGAGCGGCTCACGAGCCCGAGCAGCCCCTTGCCGATGGCGACCAGCGGCCCCGGGATGTCCTTGCCGCCGACGCTGTGCGGGCCCAGCACGACCGGCGGGCGCAGCAGGTAGAGGTCGATCTCGGGGTGCGCCGCCGACTCCTCCGCCAGCAGCGCCTCCAGCTCCGCCTTCTCCTGGGCGTAGAACAGGTGCTCGGCGGGGCGCGTCGGCCACTCCTCGGTCATCGGGACCGGGTTGTCGCGGTGGAAGCCGTAGGCGGCGACCGAAGAGGCGTACACGAACCGGCGGGCGCCGGCCGCGGCGGCGGCCCGGAACGCGTTGAGCGTCCCCTCGACGTTGATGGCCCGGATCGTCTCGCGCGGCGCGTTGCCGGTGATCATGAACGCGAGGTGCACGACGACGTCGGCGCCCGCGAACGCCGCCTCCAGCGCCGCCGGGTCGCGGACGTCGCCCTGGCGGTACTCCATCTTGGTCCAGCCATGCTCGTTCGGGTCGAACGGCCGGCGGGCGATGCCGACGATGCGGTCGATGCGGTCGTCGCCCTGCAGCAGGGGGATCAGGCCGAAGCCGAACGTCCCGGTCGGTCCGGTGACGGCGACGGTCAGGTTGGTCTCGGTGGTGGCGGGCACGTCGGTGCCGGTACCCGGATCACCGCGCTCGAACTCAGCCGCGCCGGCTCCGGGGCCCGGCTTCACCAGGGCACCGTCGCCTGCAGCACGGCCTCCGACAGCGCGCGCGTGCGCAGCGAGGTGATCTCCTGGTAGCGCGGGTTCGCGACCATGCGGCTGAACGCGGCGCGGCTCGGATAGCGCACGAGCAGCACGGCGTCCCAGTCGTGCGCGTCGGGCGCCACCAGCACCGCCGAGCAGTCGCCGGCGTAGACGACCTCGGCGCCCACCTCCTCCAGGAACGGGACGATCTCGCGCGCGTAGCGCTCGTAGTCCGGGCGGCCGCCGGCGGAGAACCTCAGGAGGTTGAGCATCACGACGGGGCCGCCGGGATCCTCGGCCAGGAAGCGCTTCAGATCGGCGCCGGTGGGGTCGACGGGCATGGCGGCATCATCGCGCGTCAGCCGCTGCCGAGCGACCGCCGGACCGCCTCGTAGGCCGGCTTGCGGGCGTAGCCGGCATCGAGCAGCAGCGGCGCCGCGCCGGCGCCGATCCAGGAGTAGCGGTCCGTGACGCCCCAGACCGTGAAGCGGGTGCAGGCGGGGACGGCCACGCAGGCGTCCGCTGCGTCCCGGTAGGCCAGAGACTGGTCGGCGAGCGCCGCGAGGTCGTCGACCGCGACGTCCATCTCCGTGATCTGGACGTTCACGCCGACGTCGGCGAAGCGGCGGAAGTTCTTGATCAGCGCGTCGCGGCGCGGGTAGCTGCGACGGTCGGTGTGGTTCTGGAAGCCGACGCCGTCGACCGGGACGCCGCGCAGCTTGAGCTGCTCGATCAGGTGAAACAGCGCGTCGGACTTCTCGTTGACGGTGTCGGCGCCGATCTCGTTGATGAACAGCCGCGCGCCCGGGTCCGCCTCGCGCGCCGCCCGCAGCGCCTCGGGGATGTACTCGGGGCCGATGGTGCGGTGCCAGATGTTGTCGCGGTAGGAGCCGTCGGTCTCGAACGGCTCGTTGACGACGTCCCACTCGCCGACGCGCCCGCGGAAGTGCCCGACCACCGCGCGGATGTGGTCGCGCATGATCGCCAGCAGCTCGTCGCGGCTCCAGCCGCGCGTCACCCACGACGGGTTCTGGCCGTGCCAGACGAGCGTGTGCCCGTGGACCGGCTTGCCGTGCTCGGCCGCGAAGGCCACCAGGGCGTCCGCCTCGCGGAAGGTGAACATCCCGGGCGCCGGCTGCAGCCGCTCCCACTTCATCTCGTTCTCCGGCGTGAACGCGTCGAAGCGCTCGAGCGCCGCCTGCCGGTAGTCGGCCTCGGCGACGTGCGAGAAGAACAGCGCGGCGCCGAGCGGCGGCGGCCCGCTGCGCGGCGGCGCGTCGGGGATCAGCAGCGCCGGCAGCGACGGCGGCAGCGGCTCGGGCGACGGCGTCGGCTCCGGGTTCGGCGGCGGGGGCGGCGGCGGCTGCGGCGTCGGGGTCGGCGCCGGCGGGGTCTCCGGAGTGGGCGGCGCCGGCGGCGGCGCCTCGACCCGGACGCGGTCGAGCAGCAGCGCGCCGCGGCAGCGGGGGCGCACGGCGACGCGGCGGGAGCCCGACGGGAGCGTCACGCGGGTGGGCAGCACGCGCCAGCGGCGGCTCACGCCGAGCGGCTGCCCGCCGGCCGTCGCGCGCGTGCAGCGGCGGCCGCGCAGCCGCAGCGTGAGCCGTCCGGGGCCGCGGACTCGCAGCCGCACCGGCCGGTCGACGAGCAGCGCGCGCCCGCCGGACGCTCCCGCAGCCCGCACCACCTTGCCGCGGGCGACCCGCTCGGCCTCGGTCCAGTCCGCGGCGGCCGCCGGCGGCGCCATCGCCGCCAGCGCCAGGGCCGCGATGATCGCGCTGCGCCACATCGGCGTCAGCAACCCGCCGCGCCGCGCGGAGTTCCGGTCTTTCGCCCATGTCCTGTAGAGGTCGATCGGGCTTGATCAAGCTCCGCCGCGGGTAGATCCACCGGCGCCAATGCGCTGGGGGATCGTGGCGGCGACGGTGGCGGCGACGCTGGCGGGTGCAGCGCCCGCGGCCGCGTGGACGGTGGACTTCAGGCCCTACGAGGCGTACGCCACGTCCTCCTGGCCGGAGACGGTCGACATCGCCGACGTCACCGGCGACGGGCGCAACGACGTCCTGCTGACGACGAGCTTCTACTTCGACGAGGAGAACGACCACCGGCTGTTCGTGTTCGCCCAGCAGCCGGACCGGTCCTTCGCCGCGCCGCGCAAGTACGACGTGTACGGCGGGGTCGCCACCGGAGACCTCGACGGCGACGGCGACACCGACGTGGCGGTCGCCACCTACGAGGGCGTGAAGGTGCTCCTGCAGGAGGGCGGGACGCTCGGCGAGCCCCGCCTGCTGGTGAACTCCCCACGCGCCTGGGACGCCGAGATGGCCGACATGGACGGCGACGGGCGCAACGACATCGTCGCGTCCGGCGAGCGCCTGTGGGTCCTCACGAACGAGGGCGGCGGCGCGTTCCGCTACTCGACGGTCGGGACGGCCGGGGTCGGCGACCTCGAGGTCAGCGACGTCAACCACGACGGGCTGCTCGACGTGGTCGGGCTCGGCGGCGGCGGCATGACGCAGTACCTGCACGCGCCGGACGGCACCTACGGCGTTCGCGCCTACGGCGTGCCGTACGGCGTCAACGGGATGGGCGTCGGCGACCTCACGGGCGACGGACGCGTCGACTTCGCCTTCTCGGCCGGGGGCAACTCGCCAGATGCCAAGCTGGTCGTCATCCCGCAGGGCGGCGACGGCACCCCGTCGAGCAGTGCCCAGGTGTACACGTCCTACGACATCCCGGAGCCCGTCGACGTGCGCGACCTCGACGGGGACGGTCGCGGCGACGTCGTGACGGTGCACGGCGGCTGGACGGCGATGGGCATCTATCTGCAGACCACGAGCGGGACGCTCGGCTCCGAGAAGCTGTTCGGCGTCCCGTACGCGAGCCATTACAACCTCAAGGGCCTCGACGTCGGCGACGTCGACTGCGATGGCCGAGCCGACGTCGCCATCGCCGACTACAACCACGGGCTCGTCGTGCTGCGGCAGGTCCCGCCGCAGTCCCGGCCGGCGACGTGCCCGCCGCCGGACCCGGTGCCGCGCGGCGGCCGCACGCCGTGGCCGCCGGCCGACCCGCCGCCGACGGGCGCCGTGCCGCAGACGCCGGGCGGCGGCACCGGCACGGGCGGCGGCACGGGCACGGGCGGCGGCGCGGTCATGGCCGGCGGAACCCTCTACGGCGGGTCCGGTTTCGGCCGCCGGGGCCTCGCCGGCGGCTCGATCTCGCTGCTGCGGCGCGCGGACAACCGCGTCACCGGCCGTGTCGGGCTCGGGGTCACGTGCCGACGGACGTTCTTCCCCAACCAGGTCGTGCGCCTGCGCGGCCTCGTGACCGGGAAGCGCCTCGAAGCCGAGGGGTCGCTGCGCGTACGCGGCGGAGGCCGCCTGGTCGTCACCGTCGCGGGCAGCGTCGACGCCGACCGCGTGACCGGGACGCTGCGCGTGCGCGGCCGCGGAGTCCGCTGCCGCGGGAGCCGCCGGAGGTTCGTCGCCCGCACGGAGGCGCAGCCCGCGGGCGTCGCCGCGCTGCCCGCTGCGGGCACGCTGCAGTTCGGCGTCAGCGGCCAGGTCGCCGGGTCGCTGCGGCTGCCGGTCTCGCTGCGCGTCGGCCGCAGGGGGCGGCTGACCGCGCTGTGGCAGGCGGTCATGCGCTGCGGCCCGCGGGCCACCGTCACGGCCGTCAACCTCACGCCGCCGACGCGCATCCGCGGCGACGGCACGTTCTCGCGCTCGGAGACCTACACGCTGCGCTTCGGCGACGGCACGCGCGACCGCTACCGCGTCGACTTCCGGGGGGCCTTCTTCGCCGACGGCGCGCGCGGCACGCTGCGGGCGCGGATGCAGACGCGCAAGCGCGGAGTGCGCTTCTATCCGTGCGACAGCGGCGTCCAGACCTGGACGGCCGCGCCGTAGTTCGCGCCGCCGCGGGTCCGCCCGTCACTGGTTCCGCTTGTCGGCGGCGGCGGCCTTGCGGTCCACCGCCTCCTTGAAGCGCTCGCGCTGGTCGCTGGGGCCGGTCATGTGGTGCCGCTGCTCCGATCGGCGATCGGGCATGCTGCGACCGTGCGCGCCGAGCGCCTCACCGACGCCGTCGCCGAGCACGCCGAGGGCCCGGTCTGGTCGCAGGGCTGGGGCGGCCTGCGCTGGGTGGACATGCATGCGGGCGACGTGCTGTCGCTGGCGCCGGACGGCGGCGTCGGGCGCCGGCACGTCGGCGCCGTCGCGGCGGCCCTGCGGCCGCGCTCGCGCGGCGGCGCGGTGATCGCCGTCGAGCGCGGGTTCGTGCTCGAGGACGGCGACGGCGGCCTGACGGCGCTCGGCGAGCTGTGGCCGGCGGCCGTGCGGCTGCGCATGAACGAGGGCGGCTGCGACCCCGACGGCCGCTTCTACTGCGGCTCGATGCACTACGACCAGGAGCCGGGGGCCGCGGCGCTGCACCGGCTCGAACCGGGCGGGACGGTCGTGACCGTCCTCGGCGGGCTGACGATCTCCAACGGGCTCGACTGGAGCCCGGACGGCACGCTCGCCTACTACGTCGACACGGCCACCAACCGCGTCGACGTCTTCGACTACGCGGGCGGGGAGCTGCGCGCGCGCCGCCCGTTCGCGCGCGTCCCGCGGGAGGCGGGCCATCCGGACGGCCTGGCGGTCGACGCCGAGGGCGGCGTCTGGGTGGCCCTCTACGACGGCGGTGCCGTCCGCCGTTACGGCCCCGGCGGCGAACTGGACGCGGTCGTCGAGGTCGGCGCGCGCAAGGTCACCGCCTGCGCGTTCGGCGGCGACGGGCTCCGGGAGCTGTTCATCACGACGTCGCGGGAGGGGCTGGCGGCGGGGGAGGACCCCGCCGCCGGCTCGCTGTTCCGCGCGATGCCGGCCGTGAGCGGCCGCCCGGTCCGGGAGTTCGCAGGATGAGGGTTGCTGGTGCTGCCGCGGCGGGTACACGCGGGACAATGGTCGCCGGGGGGATGATCGCCCTGGCCGCGACTGCGGCCGCACTGCAGGCCCCCGCGCCGGGAGCCGCCGCGCAGGGCGGCGTCGTGCACTACGGCGGTGCCGCGGGCGCGAGCTCCAAGGGCTTCGCCGGCGGGTCGATCTCGCTGCTGCGCTCGCCGGACGGCAGCGTCAGCGGGCGCGTCGGCCTCGGCGTGTCCTGCGCG
>DATLGB010000172.1:0-19101 GCA_035540675.1 Solirubrobacteraceae bacterium
GATGCACGCAGTGCGGGTTGCGGCCCATCCGTGTCGGACCCGACGCGGCCGTCCCGTGCCCGCGGCGTGCGGGCGCGGCGGCCACCGACTCGACGTGGTGGCGCCATCTTCGGCTCCGAGCTTCAGGGTTCTCTCAGAACGTACTTGAAAGCTCGATCAATCGGCGTAGCATGCGCATGGTTCGCCGCGCCACGCACGCGGGACGCGAGGGGAGGCACCATGAGTCGGGGGCAGCACGCATCCGCGTCGGTCGTCGTCGCGCGAAGTCGGTCGAACATGCCGAGGATCGGCTGGAGGAGCGCCCGCCGCTGCTCGGCCGCGCTCGTCGTGCTGTCGGCGCTGGCCGCACCCGCCGCCGCGGGTGCCGCGACGGGTGCCGGGTCGCTGCGCCAGTACTCGTTCGACTGGCAGCGCCTGAGCGACAGGATCCAGGTCGGCGTGAACATCGGGACCGGGAACCTCTTGACCGAGGAGCACGACGTCGACGCGTCGGGGGCGCTGGGGCCGGGCCTGACGCTGGCGCGCTTCTCGAACTCGCAGACGGATGCGGCGCGGGCGTTCGGGATGGATTCGAGCATGGACGCCGGGGCCGACGTCAAGCTGGGGGTGCAGAGCAGCGGCGACGTCGACTACACGGGGCCGAGCGCGTTCACCGTGCGCTTCACGCGCCGCGCGGACGGCAGCTTCGCGACGCCGTCGGGGCTGGACACGACGCTCGTGCGCCAGGGGGATGGCTCGTACGTGCTGACCGAGCACCAGAGCCAGTTGGCGCGGTCGTTCACGAGCGGCGGCCGGCTGACGCAGGTCGAGGATCGCAACGGGCGCAAGCTGAGCTACGAGTACAACGCCGACGGGACGCTGGCCACGATCACCGACGGCCCGGAGTCCAGCAGGGACATCACGCGCCGCGTGACGTTCGGCTACGACGCGTCGCGCCGCGTGAACCTCGTGACCGATCCCGCGGGTCGCCAGCATCGCTACGGCTACGACGCCGCCGGCTACCTGAGCACCTACACGAATCCGGACGCGAAGGTGACGCGCTACCGGACCGATGCGGGCCGGCTCGCCGTGATCACGACTCCCGGTGGTCGCGTCACGAAGGTCTCCTACTACCGACAGGAGACCCCAACGCGGGTCGGGTCTCGTCGGTGATGCGGGTCACGAACCCGAGCGCGGCCGAGTCGAGCTGGAGCGGTCCGACCACGCGCTACGCGTACTCGTTCGCGGCGGACGGCTCGGGAACGGTCGACGTGACCGATCCGCGCGGCGGCGTGTGGACGTACACGGTCGACGCGCAGGGGCGGGTGACCCAGACCGAGGCGCCGACCACCGACGGCAAGCGCCTGACGTCGACGCAGACCTGGTCGTCGACGTCGAAGGTCAACCAGTACACGGCGCCGGGCACCGCCACCAGCCCGTCGTCGACGACGTTCGCGTTCGATGCCAACGACAACCCGACCGGGTCGACGACGCCCGCGAGCGCCGGCACCCTCTACTCGGGCGCTCGCTATGGCGAGGGCGCCACGGCGCCCGGCGGCCACTACCTGCCGACGAGCATCTACAGCGAGCAGGACTACGCCGCCACCTCGGGGTCGAGCGTCGGCGGGATGGACCCGTCGACCTGGATCGGGCTGGAGTACAGCGCGCAGGGCAACCTCAAGGTCGCCAAGCGCAACGCCACGATCACGCCCAGCGTGTCGATCGCGTACGGCTCCGAAGTCAAGGGCACTCCCGGCGCCGGCCGCATCACGTCCACGACCGATCCGCGCGGCGCGATCACGAGCTACTGGTACGACAATGCCGGCAACGTTAACCGGATCGTGTACCCGGCCCCCGGCACCGGGACCGCCATGGGCGACACCCACTTCAACTATTCCGCCACGACCGCGGATCGTGCGCTGAACCGGCTGTCCCACGCGACCGACGGCAAGCTGCAGAAGCGGACCTTCACCTACGACGCGCTCGACCGCATCACCCAGATCCGCTGGGTCAACAGCGCCGGCACCGTCACCGAAGACGTCTTCTTCGTCTATGACGCCGACGGCAACCTGATCGAGCGCCGCGACTCGACCGGCACGATGAGCTACCAGTACGACCAGCTCGGGCGCCTCGCGCACCAGGACGCCCCGGGGCCGGGCTTCGTCGATCCCGATTACGACGCGTCGAGCAACCTCACTTCGCTCATCGACGAAAGCGGGACCGTCACGTACGCCTACAAGCCCAACAACCGGCTGGCGTCGATCGCCGAGCCCGGCGGGTCCTGCACTTCGAGTCCGACGACGCTGTGCACGACCTACAGCTACGACGACAGCGGCCCGGGCGGTACGACGCTTCCGGTCGGCATCGCCAGGACGGTGACCCAGCGCCTGCCGAACGGGATCTCGACCACCGAGCAGCTCGACGCGGCCGGCCGGCTCGTCCGCACCGACAGCACGCTCGGCAGCACGCTCGTGCAGCGCTTCGTCTACCAGTACCAGCACGCCAACGGTCGCGAGATGATGCTGCGCTCCCAAGAGACCGACTACGCCGGCAATCGGCGCAAGTACGGCTACGACGCGCTCGACCGGCTGCGCCGCGTCGACTACCTCAACTCGGCCGCAACCGTCACGGACTGGCGGGAGTACCGCTGGGACGCGGCGTCCAACCGCACCCTCGTCGAGCGCAAGCCGCTGTGCGGCAAGTTCTACGACCGCGTCAACTACAACTACAACAGCCTCAACCAGCTGGTGTCGGTGGGCGCCCCCGGCAACGGAGCGGACAACTGCGCGTACGGCACCAGCGGGACCTGGAGCTACGACGCCAACGGCAACCAGATCCAGCACTGCACCGAGGGCAACGGCGGCGCTACGAGCACCTCATCGCCGGAGATGACGCTGAGCACGTCGTCGACGACCGCGACCACTTGCACGGCCGCTTTCACCTACAACCTCAAGAACCAGTTCACGACCAGCTCACGCATCTACGCAGGCGCCGGCCAGAGCGAGATCGTCTCCGAAAGCGGCGCCGCCTTCACCAACAGCTTCCTCGGAATCCTCAGCCACGGCGGCACGACCTACTTCACTCGCACCGACCAAGGGCGACTCGTGTCCCACCGCAAGCCCGCGAACACCGCCCCGAACCGCCGCCACTACTACCTCCTGGACGCGCTCTCGACGATCCGAACCGTCGTCGACGAGAACGGCGCAGTCGTCTCGCGCGTCAACCACGACCCATTCGGCGAGCCCGGATCGGGCAGCTCCGGCACTTTCGGGTTTGCGAGCGGCCGGCACACGGACGGGCTCATCCACTTCGGCGAGCGCTACTACGACCCTCAGGGCGCACGCTGGACCCAGCCCGACCCGATCAACCAGTTCGCCGACATCCGCCAATCGAATCGATATGCGTATGTCGGCGGCGACCCGATCAACTTGACCGACCCATCGGGACTGCGTCATTGCGGAACGGTGAGGCTGTCGCCCGCGGAGCGGAGGCGCAGGGGCATCCCGCCCGGAGCCGCTGTTCCGCGTCAGTGCCCGCATCAGCAGCGGCGAAGCTCGCTGGACGAGGCTTGTGCCGTCGCGAGTGTGGCTACGCTGGTGTGGAAGCCGGCAGGCATCGCAGGCGTGCCGTGCGCCATCTACGGGCTGGGCAGGGCCTTTGAGTGGTACCCGGAGCCGTAGGGTGTTGCAATCCGAGCGGCTGAAAGCGCTGGTGCCACTGTTCGGAGCCGTTGGCGCGGGGACCGGCACAGCGACCGTGTTCGAGCTCGGCTCGCCGGGACCCGAACGTGCTGGGATCGCGGTGCTGATCGCCTTCGCGCTCTACGCCGCGGTGAAGGCGTCCGAGGCGATCGCGTCCCGGCGTCGCAGGGGGCGCTGACGGCGCGACGCACGAAAGCGGATGCCGCGCTCGCAAACGCGCCTGCTCGCCCTTGCGGACGAGCCGCGGTCACGCGCCCGGATGACGCGCGCGCCGCAGGTTCGGCCGCTCGGGCCATGGCGCCTCGGCGTCGCCGTCGGACGATGGAGCCGCCGACTTCAACAAAGGCCCTCCCCATGCCGTCCCGACGCTAACGCTCGCCGTCAGTGCATGGCGCCGGGCATGCTCATGCTCGACATCGCCGTAGTGAAGAAGGCGTTGCAGGCGCCAGCATCTTCGGCTTCGCGAGCGGGCGCCACACGAACGGGCTCATCCATTCGGCGAGCGCTACTGCGAGCCAGGCTTGCGCGCTGGACGCAGCCCGACCCGATCAACCAGTACGTCGACATAGGCCAAGCCACCCGCTGCGCCTACGTCGGCGGGAATCCGGCGAACCTGGTCGATCCGGCCGGCCGCACTTCATCGGCGACGGCTGGGACTACGTGACGATCGCTGGAAGGAGCAGGGCGACGAGATCAAGCGAGGCGTCAAGAAGTTCATCTACTCCCCGCAGAGGATCGAGCAGGCGTGGCGCTGCGGCTGGGACCTCGGAGGCGACAAGGTCGACGAGTGCGACCCGCTCGAGCTCCTCGGCTTCGAGGTCAAACCGCCTACTGAGCATAGGTGCGGGACGAGTTGACGCGAGGCCGACGCGACAGGGCCTCCTGATGCAGGAGGCGCGCTGATCACCCTGGTCGTCGGCCTCGCGCTCGCCCTGCCGGGCTGCGTCGTGATCCTGAGGGGCCGTTGGGACGTCTTCCTGCGGGACTCCTGCTCGCTGGCCTGGTGTTCGTTGGAGCGTGCGCGCGCCCGCGCGCGACTCGTACGGGCGCAGCGGAACGGCGCGTCGGCGTCGGGGCCGGCGCGACGCCAGCGCGACGCGGCGGCCCTGCTCGTCGCGCTCCCGTTCCTCGTCGTAGCGGCGCGGGCCTTCCGGCCGTGAGCATCCCAAGCGGCGGCATCGCGGCTATGGTCGTGACATGAGGCTGCTGCTCGTCCTCGCGCTCGTGCTCCTGCCGGCGGCGCTCGTCCTCGAAGCCGTCTTCGATCTTCGACGGCGGCGAGTAGAGGCCCGCCGCCGCGGCGCCGGCTCGCCCCTGCGGACGAGACGGCGTCACCCGCCGGCATGACGCCGACGACACATGATGGCCCGGGGCTCGGCGGCGAGCCGCACGCCTACCTCGAGGCGGTGGACACGGCGATGCTGGCCGGCGCGGGCGTCGCGGCCGCCGGCGCGGTCGCCGCGTTCGCCCTGATCGGCCCGGCGCGGCGGCGCGCCGCCGAGGTGGCACCGGGCGCGCTGGCGGTCGTGGCGGCCTGAGGCGTCTGCGATCCTGAGGACGTGCTCCGCCGCCGCGTCCCGCTCGTCCTCGCCGTCGCCCTTTCCGCCGGCTGCGGCGGCGGGGGCGATGGCGCCAGCGCCCGCCCCGCCGCCTCGCCCGCCGGCACCGCCGCGGCCGAGGCGTCGCCCGCTCCCACCGCCCGCGCCTCGCGCGGCGTGCGCCTCGCCCGCATCGGCCGCTTCGCGAGCCCGGTGTACGTCACCTCGCCGCCGGGCGACCGCCGCCGGGTGTTCGTCGTCGAGCAGGCCGGCCGCATCGTCGTGGTCCGCGGCGGGCGGCGGCTGGCGCGGCCGTTCCTCGACATCCGGTCGCTGGTGACCGCCGGCGGCGAGCAGGGCCTGCTGTCCGTCGCGTTCGCGCCCGACTACGAGCGCAGCCGGCGCTTCTACGTCTACTACACGGACCGCGAGGAGCAGCAGCGGATCGTCGAGTACCGCGCCGCCTCGCCCGACCGGGCAGACGGCGGCTCGGCACGGCTGGTGCTGCGGATGGCCGACCGCGAGTCCAACCACAACGGCGGGCTGCTGCTGTTCGGGCCCGACCGGCTGCTGTACGTCGGCACCGGGGACGGCGGCGGCGCCGGCGACCGGCACGGCCCGCGCGGCAACGCGCAGGACCTCGGCAGCCTGCTCGGCAAGATCCTGCGCATCGACCCGCGCCGCTCCGGCGCGCGGGCCTACCGCGTGCCCCGCTCGAACCCGTTCGTGGGCCGCGCCGGCGCCCGCGGCGAGATCTACGCCTACGGGCTGCGCAACCCGTGGCGCTTCAGCTTCGACCGGCGCACGGGCGACCTGACGATCGGCGACGTCGGCCAGAACGAGATCGAGGAGATCAACTTCATGCGCCGCGGCCGCGCCCGCGGAGCCAACTTCGGCTGGCGGCCGTTCGAGGGCCGCAGCCGCTTCCGCGCGGGCGAGCGCGCGCCGGGGCACGTCCCGCCGGTCATCGAGCAGCGCCACTCGGCCGGCAACTGCTCCATCACCGGCGGCGTCGTCGTGCGCGACCGCGCGCTCGCGGGCCTGTACGGCCGCTACGTGTTCGGCGACTTCTGCAAGGGCCGGATCCTGTCGGCGCGGCTGGCGCGGCCGCGGGCGCGCGACCTGCGCCGGACGCCGCTGCGGGTGTCCAGCCTGTCGTCGTTCGGCGAGGACGCGCGCGGCCGCGTCTACGCGCTCTCGCTCGAGGGCCCGGTCTTCCGCCTCACGCCCCGATGAGCGAGGTGCAGGAGCTCGACGGCGCCGACGTCGTCCGCGTCCGCGCCGACAACCCGGGGCCGCTGACGCTGTCCGGCACCAACACGTGGGTGCTGGGCCGCGACCCGGCCTGGGTCGTCGATCCCGGCCCGGGCGACCCGGCGCATCTCGGCGCCGTGGACGCCGTCGTCGCGTCGCGCGGCGGCGCGGGCGGGATCGCCCTCACGCACGACCACGCGGACCACTCCGCCGGCCTGGAGTCGCTGCGCGCGCGCCTGGGCGGGGTGCCGGTGCTGCGGCACGGAGTCGAGCCGTTCGGGCCGCTCGAGCCGCTGCCGCTGCCCGGCCACGCCGACGACCACGTCGTCTTCGTGTGGGGCCGGGTCGCCTGCACCGGCGACGCCGTCCTCGGCGAGGGCAGCGTGTTCGTCGCCGGGGACCTGGCGGCGTACCTCGAGGGGCTGCGCCGGCTGCGCGCACGTGACCTGGACCTGCTGTGCCCCGGCCACGGCTCGCCCGTCCACGACCCCGCCGCACACGTCGACGCCTACCTGGCGCACCGGCTCGACCGCGAGCGCCGCCTGCTCGACGCGCTCGCGGCCGGGCTGCGCGCGCACGACGACCTGCTCGACGCCGCCTGGTCGGACGCGCCGCCCGCGCTGCGGGGCGCCGCGATGCTCACGATGCACGCGCACCTGCGCAAGCTCGCCGCGGAGGGACGCCTGCCGGACGGCGTCGCCGTGCCGGCGGTGCCCGCGGCGCCGGAGGTCTAGGCGGCGGCCGGCGCGCCCTCGGCGACGCGGCGCCGTGCGAGGTCCATCGCCGCGGCCAGCGGCGTCGTGCCGGCGTCGTCGGCCTCGTCGAGCACCTGCCGCAGCGTGTCGGCGATTCCGCGGACCCGCTGCTCGGCGCGGTCCTCGGCGTAGCCGCCCGGCTCGAACTCGACCGAGATGTTCACGATCCCGCCGGCGTTGACGACGAAGTCGGGCGCCCACAGGATGCTGTGCTGGGCGAGCAGCGCGTCGATCGACGCGTCCGCGAGCTGGTTGTTGGCGGCCCCGCACACGATCGGCGCGCGCAGGCGCGGGACGCCGTCGTGGTCGAGGATCCCGCCGAGCGCGCAGGGCGCGACCACGTCCGCGTCGCAGAACAGGATCTCGTCCGGTGCGACCCAGCGGGCGCCCAGCTCGTCCGCGAGAGCGCGCTTGCCGTCGTCGACGTCGCTGACGACGAGCCGTGCGCCGGCCTCGGCCAGGCGGCGCGCCAGGTCCCCGCCGACGTGGCCGAGCCCGCTCACCGCCACGGTGCGGTCGCGCAGGTCGTCGCCGCCGAAGACGCGCTCGCAGCAGACGGCGATCGAGACGAGGACGCCCAGCGCCGTCCACGGGCTGGGGTCGCCCGACCCGCCGCGCTCGCGCGGCAGCGCGCTGACGTGCGGCGTCACCTCGGCCATCACCGCGACGTCGTCGACCGAGATGCCGACGTCCTCGGCGGTGACGTAGCGGCCTTCGAGCCGGTTCACCGTGTCGCCGAAGTCCAGCAGGGCGGCGCGCCGGCGCTCGCCCTCGAGCCGCTCGCCGACCGGCGCCATGATCACGCCCTTGCCGCCGCCCTGCGCGAGCCCGGCGACGGCCGCCTTGTAGGTCATGCCCTCCGCCAGGCGCAGCGCGTCGCGGACCGCGGCGCGGCTGTCGCCGTAGGACCACATCCGGCAGCCGCCCAGCGACGGCCCGCGCGCCGTCGAGTGGACGGCCACGATCGTGTAGAGGCCCGAACGCGTGCCGCGCCGGATGACGACCTCCTCGTGATCCAGCGTCGCGAGATAGCGATCCATGGCCGCGTGGCAGGGTACCGGCGGCGGGCGACGCCCGCGCCGCCGGCGCCTAGTGCTCGGGCGGCGGGCCGCCGCCCGGCGGCGTGCCGCCGGTGGAGCTGCCGCTGCCGCTCGTCGGCGTCGGCGTCGGCTGCGCCGTGGCGTCCTCGGCGGGCGGCTGGCTGCCGCCGCTCGTCCCGGTGCCGCTCTGGGTGCCGGAGCCGGTGGAGCCCTGGCTCGTGCCGGATCCGCCGTCGACGATGGAGGTGTCGACCGGGGCGACTGCGCCGCCGGTCGTCTTGCGCACCTCCTCGAGCGGGTCGGTGGTCACGGGCACGGCCGGCGCACCCGTCACGACGATCGGCGTGAGGGCAGCCCGGTCGTCGCGGGGCGCGCGCTCGGGAGCCACCGCCGCGCGCGGTGCGCCCGGGTCGGTCCGCCGGCGGATGATCTCCGCGGTCACCGCGGCCGCCGCGGGCGTTGTCGCCCGCGCCGCCTGCTGCACGGCGGCCGGAGCCGCGGTCACCGCCGCGGGCGTCCGGGCCGCCTTGTCGCGGTGGACGATCCGCTCCGCCTGCACCGCGCCGCCGGTGGCGACCGCTGCCGTGCAGACGACCGCGGCGACCTTGCAGGCCGCGGCGGCTGCGCCCGTGCCGGCGGCGGTGGCGCCACCGCCGACCGCCGCACCGCCGCCCGCGGCGGCACCGCCGCCGGCGCCGCCGAAGCCCAGGGCCTTGGCGACGAGCGCGAGCGGCCCGGCGGCCACGGCCGGGTTGATCGCGGCGAAGGACTTGCGGACGCCGCGCAGCGCGCCGCGGTACTCCCGACACCCGTCGCACTCGCGCATGTGCCGGCGGGCGCGGCCGGAGGCCTTGACGCCGCGGTCGTAGGCGGCGGCGAGGTCGGCGCGGATGACGGCGCAGTCGGCGTCGCGCGCCTCGATCGCCTCGACGAGCCCGATGCGGGCGCGCACGAGCAGCGACTTCACGGCGGGCACGGTGACGTCGAGCGCTGCGGCGATGTCGGCGTAGGCGAGGCCGTCGATCTCGCGCATCAGCAGCGCGGAGCGCTGCTGCTCGGGCAGGCGGCCGACGTCGTCGACGAGGCGCCTGAGGTCGTCGCGCCGCTGCGCCGTCTCGATCGGGTCCTGCAGCGGCGTGCGCGACATCTCGAAGACCTCGCTGGCCGCGGGGGTCGGCCGGCGCAGGTGGTCGATGCAGCGGTTGTGGGCGACGCGGTACAGCCAGGCCCGCAGGTTGATCTCCCGGCCGTCGTTGCGCAGCGCGCTGTAGGCGCGCACGAAGACGTCCTGCAGCACGTCCTCCGCATCCGAGCGCGAGGTGCTCGACAGCATCTGGCGCACGTACGCGAACAGTCGCTGGCGGTAGCGGTCGTGGATGACCGCGAACGCGTCCTCGCTGCCGGCGCGGAACAACGCCACCAGTTGCTCGTCCGAGCGCAGCCGCAGCAGCGGGGACGACAGTCCCAGGCGTCCGATGTGGGGTGCGTGGAGGGCTGAGGCTTCCAAGAGGGTCCGATCGCAGGTTAGGGCTCGGGCCGTTCGACGGCTGTAACCGGAAGCCTCTCCTGAAGTTCCGATGGAGCCAAACGCTCGTGGCACATTTCACATGACGCGGCGGCGGCGCGCCAGTGCCGGCTCGGCTTTCGGACCGGTTTGGGGGAGGATGCCGGGCGTGCGCCTGCTCGTCGTCGCCCTCGCCGGGATCGCGCTGGCCGGATGCGGCTCGCGCGGCGCGCCGTCGGCCGAGCGGTCGCCGGCGCCGGCGGCCACGGCGCCGCCGACCTACCCCGTCGCCTACCGGATGCCGCGGGACGAGATATCCCGCCTGGCCGCGTCCGGCGACGCGCTCGCGGCGCTCGAGCGCGAGCAGGTGTTCGGCGTCTCCGCCTACGAGGCGTACCCCGTCGTCGTGGTCATGGAGTGGCTGCGCGAGCGCGGGATCGACCTGCGCCTGCCGCGCCCGCTGCGCCCGGCGCTGCAGCGCGTGTTCGACGAGCAGGACCTAACGGTGATCGTCGTCGGCCGCGAGCACCGGCGCCACCGCGAGCGCCTGGCGTCGCTCGAGCCCTCCGAGCGCGAGCTGCGCCGCTACTACGAGGTCTTCAACGAGCACGACTGGCCCGAGAGCGGCAAGGCCATGCTCGAGTGGCTGGGGATCGTCAAGCGCGCGGTCGCCGCCGTCGACGCGCGCACGCTGATCGTGATCCCGGTGACGGAGTGACCGCGGCGCGCGGGTAGGCTCAGCCGCGATGGCCACCGCCGCCGAAGCGCCCGCCACGCCCGACCTCGAGACGCTGCGCGCCATCGAGCGTCGCGTGCTGTGGCTGGCCGCGGCGATCGTCCACCACGCCAACCGCGTGCGGCCGAACCCGTCGGGGATCAAGGTCGGCGGCCACCAGGCCTCCTCGGCGTCGATGGTCACGCTGATGACCGCGCTGTGGTTCGCGCACCTCGAGGCGCCCGACCGCGTCTCGGTCAAGCCCCACGCGTCGCCCGTCCTGCACGCCATCAACTACCTGCTCGGCCGCCTCGACCGCCGGTACCTGGAGACGCTGCGCGAGTACGGGGGGCTGCAGTCGTATCCGAGCCGCACGAAGGACCCCGACCCGGTGGACTTCTCGACCGGCAGCGTCGGCCTCGGCGCAGTGGTGCCGATCTGGAGCGCGATCGCGCACCGCTACGTCGCCGGCCACTTCGACGTCCCGCGCGGCGGGCGCCAGATCGCGCTGATCGGCGACGCCGAGCTCGACGAGGGGGCGTGCTGGGAGGCGATCGTGGACCCGATGGTCCCGCGCCTGGGCGAGGTGCTGTGGGTGGTCGACCTCAACCGGCAGTCGCTGGACCGGGTCGTGCCCGACATCGCCGCGAGCCGGCTGATGGCGATGTTCGAGGCGGCGGGCTGGCAGACGCTGGCCGTCAAGTACGGCCGCCGGCTGCAGGAGCTGTTCGCCCGGCCGGGCGGCGAGGCGCTGCGCGAGCGCATCGACCGCATGCCCAACGAGGAGTACCAGCGGCTGCTGCGCCTCAAGCCGCCGGAGCTGCGCGAGCGGCTGCCGGGCGGCGAGGCGGCGATCGAGCGCCTCGTGTCCGACCTCGACGATGCCGCGCTGGCGGGCGCCTTCCGCGACCTGGGCGGGCACGACATGGGCGCGCTCATCGACGCCTACCGCGCCGCCGACGCCGAGGTCGACCGCCCGTCGGTGGTCTTCGCCTACACGATCAAGGGCTGGAACCTGCCGACGGAGGGGCATCCCGCCAACCACTCGGCGCTGCTCACCGTCCCGCAGTTCCGCGAGCTCGCCGACCGCCTGGGCGCGAACGCGAACGATCCGTGGGCGGCGTTCGACGCCGACAGCGCCGAGGGGCGGCTGTGCGCGCAGGTCGGCCACCGGCTCGGCCGGCCGGACCCCCAGTGGGTGCACGACCCGCCGGCCGTCCCGGCCGAGCTCGGCCGCGACCACGGCAGCGGCCGCGAGTCGACCCAGCAGGCGTTCGGGCGGTTCTTCGTCGACCTCACGCACGAGGCGCCCGAGGTGGCGCGGCGCGTCGTCACGGTCTCGCCCGACGTGGGGACGTCGACCAACCTGGGCGGCTGGATCAACAAGGTCGGCATCTGGAACCTGGGCGAGCGCATCGACTGGTTCGCCGACGACACCGACACGCTCGTGCGCTGGCGCGAGAGCGACCACGGCCAGCACGTCGAGCTGGGGATCGCCGAGGTCAACCTCGTCGGCCTGCTCGGCGAGCTCGGCGCGACGTGGTCGCGCGAGGGCCAGCCGCTGCTCCCCGTGGGGACGCTGTACGACCCGTTCGTCTCGCGCGCGCTCGAGCCGTGGTCGTTCGGGGTCTACGCCGGCGGCCAGTCCATCCTGGTGGGGACGCCGAGCGGCGTCACCCTCGGCCCCGAGGGCGGCGCGCACCAGTCGGTGACGACGCCGTCGATCGGCCTCGAGCAGCCGGGCGTGGTGGCGTGGGAGCCGGCGTTCGGGCAGGACTTCGAGTGGACGTTCCTGCACGCGCTGTCGCGCCTCGGCCGCCCGGACGGGACCGCGTCGTACTTCCGGCTGAGCACGCGGCCGATCGACCAGTCGCTGGCGGCGCTGCCGGGCGACGCCGCGGCGCGCGAGGCGCGGCGCCGGCAGGTGATCCGCGGCGGCTACCGGCTGCGGGCGCCGGAGGACGCGCAGGTGACGATCGTCGTGATGGGCGCGCTCGTGCCCGAGGCGTGCGCGGCGGCCGACACGCTCGCCGCCGAGGCCGGCGTCGCCGCCGAGATCGCCGTCGTCACGAGCGCCGACCTGCTGTTCCGCGCCTTCCAGTCGCGCGCGGGGCTGTGGGGCGGCGAGTTCGCGATCCTCGACGAGCTGCTGCCGCGCGCGCTGCCGCTGGTCACGCTGCTCGACGGCCATCCGCACACGCTCGCCTTCCTCGGCTCCGTCCGCGCCGTCCCGACCACCTGCCTCGGCGTCCAGCGCTTCGGGCAGTCGGGCGACATCGAGGACCTCTACGCGCTGCACGAGATCGACGCCGAGTCCGTCGTCGGCGCCGTGCTCGACCTGCTCGACGCCTGACCCCACCGCCCCTCAGGGGGGCGAACGTCCCTTGCTCCGTGCCTAGGCACGGTATGAGGGACGTTCATCTGATCGAGCTGGCCGGACGCCAGCACAACCGCGTGTCACGCACGCAGCTTCTCGACCTCGGCTACACGGCCGAGGGCATCGACCACCGACTCGCGGCGGGGCGCCTCGTGATCGACGAGCAGGGCGTGTATGCGATCGCGCCGCTTCTCGACGGCGACCGTGGCCGTTGGATGGCCGCCACCCTCACCGCGCCGGAGACGTACCTGAGCCAGGTCAGCGCCGGCGCCGCCCACGGTTTCTGGACGCGCCAGAGGGACTTCGAGACCGTTACGAGGCCCGGCAGCGGTGGGCCCCGGCGCCACGGCCGCGTCCTCGTGTACCGCAGCTTGATGCTCGACGGCGACACCACGATGCTTGGTCCGATTCCGATCACCACGCCCGAACGCACGCTGCTCGATCTCGCAGCGCACGTTTCTGAGCGCGCGCTCGCGCGGGCGGTGCGCGAGGCGATTCGCCTCCAGGCGACCACACTGGACCGCGTCGCGGACGTGCTCGGTCGCCACCACGGCCGGCGTGGGCGCGCACGACTTGCTCAGTGCCTTGCCGCTTATGCCGGGCTTCCGGTCGAGCGAGCGCGAAGCGGCGCCGAGGTGCGCGCGCTCGCCTTGCTGCGGGACGCCGGCCGCGAGCTGCCGCGCCTCAACCACAAGGTCGCTGGACTCGAAGCCGACCTCAGCTGGCCGCGGCACCGGCTGATCGTCGAGCTCGACGGCAAGCCGTTCCACCTCGATGTCGGCGAGGACGCGCGCCGCGACGCCGCGTGGCGCGCCGCGGGCTGGCACGTGGAGCGCCTCTCCACCGACGACGTGTACGAGCGCCCGCACCGTCTCCTCGCCCTCGCCCCGTGAACGTCCCGGAGTCCGTGCCCTGGCACGGGATGCGGGACGTTCAGTCGGTGTAGCCGGGCTCGCCCGGCAGGACGACGCGCGCGACCTCGCCCTCGACCACGACCCTGGGCTCGATCGGGACCACCTCGCGGCCGGTGGCCCACTCGAGCAGGGCGGCGGCGGAGTCGAAGCCGGCGAGCTGCTCGAGCGTCTTGATGGTCGGGAAGACCAGGGTCAGCTCGCCCGCGGCGTAGGCCTCGAGCGCGGCGACGGGCGCCCACCAGCCCCAGTCGACGCACTCGGCGCCGTCGACGCGCGGCTGGGCGTCCTCGGGGACGGCCGCGAGGAAGAAGCGGGTGTCGAAGCGGATCTTGATCTGCGCCGGGGTGATCCAGCGGGAGAACGGCAGCAGCGCGTCCGGGTCGCCGAGCCGGATCCCCGCCTCCTCCTCGACCTCGCGGATGCCCGCCACGCGGTGCGCGAGCTCGCCGTGCGCCTCCGCCTCGGCCTCGTCGACGGCGCCGCCGGGGAAGACCCAGGCGCCGCCCATGAAGCGCGCCCGCGGGTTGCGCTGGACGAGCAGGACCTCGAGGCGCTCGTGGCCGCCGCGCAGCACGACGACCGTCGCCGCCTGCCGCGGCCGCGTCGGCTCCGGGCCGCGGTTGAGCTCCTCGCCGGGAGCTGGGCGGTCGACCTGCATCGAGGCGCCGAGGGTACCCTGCGGCGCATGACGACGGCGACGACCCAGCGGTGGATCTGCGAGTCCTGCGGGTTCATCTACGACCCGGCGGACGGCGACCCCGACGGCGGCATCCCGCCCGGGACGCCCTTCGAGGACATCCCCGCCGACTGGTTCTGCCCCGTCTGCGGCGCCCGCAAGGCCGACTTCACGCCCTACGAGGACTGAGACAGCGCGAGCGGCGCCGCCGCCGCGGCCGTCGCGGCGGCGATCGACTCGGCAGCGATCGCCACCAGCCGCCGCAGCTCGCCCTCGTCGATGCCCAGCGGCGGCATCAGCACGACGACGTCGCCGAGCGGGCGGATGATCGCCCCGCGCTCGCGCGCGGCCAGCGTGACCTGGTGGCCCATCCGCGCCTCGAGCGGGAACCCGGTCAGCTCGATGCCGACCATGAAGCCCCGCCGGCGGACCTCGCGCACCGCCGGCAGCGGCTCGACGTGCTCGGCCAGCAGACGGGCCAGCAGCGCGATCTTGCCCTGCAGGCGCTCGAGCGTGCGCTCCTCCTCGAACACGTCGAGGTTGGCCAGCGCCGCCGCGCACGCCAGCGGGTTGCCCGTGTAGGTGTGGCCGTGGAAGAAGGTCTTGAACTCGGAGAACTCGCCGAGGAACGCCTCGTAGACCTGCTCGGTGGCGAGCGTCGCCGCCAGCGGCATGTAGCCGCCGGTGAGCCCCTTCGCCAGGCACAGCAGGTCGGGGGTGACACCCTCCTGCTCGCAGGCGAACATCGTGCCCGTGCGCCCGAAGCCGGTGGCCACCTCGTCGCAGATCAGCAGGACGCCGTACTCGTCGCACAGCTCGCGCACCGCGTGCAGGTAGCCCGGCGGGTGCAGGAGCATGCCGGCCGCGCCCTGCACCAGCGGCTCCACGATCACGGCCGCGACCTCGTGGCCGTGCGCGTCGAGCAGCCGCCGCAGGTCGCCGCAGTCGCCGGGCTCGGCCATCAGCGCGTCGAACAGCAGCGGCTCGAAGATCGAGTGGAACAGCGGGATGCCGCCGACGGAGACCGACCCGATGGTGTCGCCGTGGTAGCTCATCCGCAGGCAGACGAAGCGGTGCCGGCGCTCGCCGCGGTGCTGCCAGTGCTGGAAGGCCATCTTGAGCGCGATCTCCGCGGCCGTCGACCCGTTGTCGGAGTAGAAGACGCGCCGCAGCCCCGGCGGCGCCACCTCGACCAGCCGCGCCGCCAGCTCGGCGGCGGACGGGTGCGAGAGGCCGAGCATCGTCGTGTGCGCCACGCGGTCGAGCTGCGCGCGCACCGCCGCGTCGATGCGCGGGTGCCGGTGGCCGTGGACGGTGCACCACAGCGACGAGACGCCGTCGATGTACTCCCGGCCCTCGCTGTCGACCAGCGTCGTCCCGTGCGCCGACTCGATCATCAGCGGCTCCTCCTCCACCCAGCCGCGCTGCTGGGTGAACGGGTGCCAGAGGTAGGTGCGATCGAGGGCGGCGGCGTCCATGGGCCGGGACGCTAGTCCCGGCCCCGGACCGATTCTCAGCGCACCCGGACGGCGCGCGAGCGGCCGCTCAGGCGCGGCCCCCCGAGCAGCTTCGCCGCGACGACGTAGCGGCCGCGGCGGCGCAGCTTCAGCGTCACGCGCGCGACCCCTCGCCGCGGCGCGACCGTCCGCTTGAGCACCGCCGTGCGACCGCGGCGCACGGTCAGCCGCACGCGCGACGTGCCGACGCCGCGCACGGTCACCTTCAGGCGCTTGCCCTTCGCGCGCCGGACGACCACCTTCAGGCGGTTGGCCGGCCGCTGCGCTGACGGCGGCGGCGGCGCGGAGCCCTGCGGGGCGGACGGCCGCGGCGCGAGCGCCGGCGGCATCTCCCAGGCGACGGGCGGCGCCGCGAGCGCCTCCGCCGGGACCTGGAACGGCCGGCGCGAGCGGATGGCCGGCGTGATCTCGCCTTCCAGGTAGTCGCCGCGCTGGTAGCTCAGCAGCGGCAGCGTGATCGAGCCGCCCGTGACCTCCACCGGCATCTGCGAGTGCGGCGGGGTCCACCACGAGTCGTCGGCGCCGGTGAGCAGCACGCCGATGCGGTGGCCCTTGCGCAGCGTCCAGTCGTCGGGGTAGAGCTCGAGCTGCGCGCTGTCGCCCGTCGACGAGTTGATCGCCGTCGCGCCGCGCTGGATCAGCGTCGCCCGGCCCGTGGGGTCGATGTCGTAGAGCAGGCCGATCAGGTGGGCGCGCTGCGACGCGGTGACGACGCCGGCCGAGATGGTGGGGACACCCGCGAGGTGCACGTCGTAGGGCAGCGGCGCGGTGATCGACCAGATCCCGTTGCCGGCGCCCGAGCCCTGGCCGTCGTTGCCGGGGGAGTCCGTGTAGCTGCCCGGGTTGAGCGCCATCCTCCGCTCGACCACGTCGGCCGGCGGCCACGACGCCTCGCCGCGCCAGCGGCCGTCGCCCTCGGCGACCTCCACGACGGGGTCGACGAACGGGTCGACCGACTCGTCGCCCTTGACGTAGCGGTCCAGCCAGCGGAACGCCTCCTCGAAGAAGCCCTTGCGGCCGACGGCGTCGGACTCGTTGCCGCGCACGTGCGTGAACTGGCCGAACCAGGCGCGGCGCGGGCCGGTCAGCTTCGTCCACACGTCCATGAAGTTGTCCGCCTTGGTGTTGGCGTCCATGAAGCCGTGCGTCCACAGCGTCGGCACGTCGGAGCCGCGCGCCCCCGGCAGGTCGCGCTCCTTCCAGAAGCCGGCGGCGTCGTCGTGGTCCATCATCCCGTTCTGCAGCGCGATGTTCGCCGCGTAGCAGGCGGGGTTGGTCCCGAGCGCGGAGTGCAGGAAGTACTCCGGCGAGTCGAAGATGCTCGGCGGCATCGCGTCGATCGACTGGTACAGGGCGGGCGTGGCGTACCAGCCGGCCGCGTAGTGGACGCCGCGCATGTACAGCGTCCGGTAGCCGTCGATGATCGGCGCCTGGATGACGGTGGCGGCGAGGCCCTTGGGCTTCTCGTCGAGCGCCATGACCTCCGTCCACGCGTCGTAGGACTTGCCCCACATGCCGACCTTCCCGGTCGACCACGGCTGGGACGCCGTCCACTCCACCGCCCGCCGCGAGTCGGCCTGCTCGCCGGGGCCGCCGAAGTCGTTGCAGCCCTCCGACGCGCCGAACCCGCGCAGGTCGACCAGCACGAGCGCGTAGCCGCGCTCGAACAGCTTGCCCTCCTCGATGAGGTCCTTCCAGCGGTCGTTGGGACCCTGCGCCGTGGGGTTGATGCCGTCCGGGGTGGAGCCGGAGTGGTTGAAGTACGGCCCGACCGAGACGATGGCCGGCAGCTTCACCGAGTCCGGCGTGCCCTTCGGCTTGAGGATGTCGACGTGCAGCGCCGGGTCGCCGCCGGGGGTGCCGGGAATCCAGGTCTCGGTCCAGTCGGCGTTGGGCGGGACCTCGGCCTGGGCGGCCGCGGGGAGCATCAGCGCGGCCGCGAGGGCGGCCGCCAGCAGGTGGCGGAAGCGGATCACGGAAGCGCAAACGCGCCGGACCGCCAGGACTTGCGTGGCGTTTCGGGCTGACGCCGCGTAGGGAAGAACCGTCACGTGGTTCGGAGGACGCTCACGGCCGCCGTCGTGGCCGCGCTGGCGGTCGCGCTCGCGCCGGCGCCGGCGGACGCCGAGCGGCGGGCGGGGCACATCGCGGACGGGCGCCTCGGCGACTGGCGCGGCAAGCCGACCCATCTCGCCGGCCGCTGGCAGGTCTCGCGCGGCGAGCTGATCTACACCGACTACCTCTACGACGACTACGGCCCGGACGTCAACGGCCGGCCCGACCAGCCCGCGTTCCGGGCGAACCTCGCGCCGACCAACGGCGACTACCGCTACCCGGACGACGCCGCCCGCTACGGCCACAACGCCGCCGACCTGCGCGAGCTGCGGATCGCCGCCGACGGCCGCTCGCTGCACCTGCTGATCGCACTGCAGACGATGAAGGTCGCCGACGCGGCCGCCGCGATCGTCGCACTCGACACCGACGGCCGGGCCGAGACGGGCGCGGCGCAGTGGCCGGACGGCGCCGGCATCCGGACGCCGGGAGCGGACCGCTTCGTGACGGTCTGGGGCACCGGCGGCCACCTCGCCGGCAGCGACGGGCGGGCGACGCCGGTGAAGGTGGCGGCGAACCTCGAGGCGAACGCGATCGAAGTCGAGGTGCCGCTGGCGGCGCTCGGCGAGGTCCGCCGCGGGGCCCGGGTGTGGGCCGGCGTGGGGCTGGCGAAGGCCGGCGGCGGCGGCTTCGCGCCGCAGGACGGCCCGACGGCGCTGTTCAACGTGGCGTTCCGCGGCCACTGGGGCGAGCACGAGCAGTCGCAGGCGCTCGCGCGCGCCGACGTGGCGCCGTTCGCGGCCGAGCTCGACCTGGCGGCGCTGCGACGGCGGCGGACGATCCCGTTCGAGCTCGTCCCCGGCTTCTACAACCGCGTCTTCCGCTCGCGCTACGACTACGGCGAGGGCATCGAGCTCAAGCAGGAGACCGTCGGCGGCACGCCCGCGCCGATGTTCCTCTCGCGCTGGCAGCCCTACGGGCTCTACGTCCCGCGCGGCTACGACCGCAGCCGGCCGGCCCAGCTGCTGCTCAACGGCCACTCGCTCGACGTCAACCACAACGAGTACCGCACCGCGTCG
>DATLGB010000173.1:0-24233 GCA_035540675.1 Solirubrobacteraceae bacterium
ACCATGTCGCGCGCGGCGGCGCCGGGCGCGATCATCGGGTACGTGTTCTCCTCCTTGGTGACCCGGACGTCGACGAAGGCGGGGCCCTCGGCGGTCAGGATCGCGCGCAGGTCCTCGACGAGCGTCGTCTTGTCCTGCAGCCGGTGCCCGGCGATGCCGTAGGCCTCGGCGAGCTTGACGAAGTCCGGCCACTGCCCCGTGTCGACGTGGGAGTAGCGGCGGTCCCAGAACAGCTCCTGCCACTGGCGCACCATGCCGAGGAAGCCGTTGTTCATCACGACCACCTTCACCGGCAGGTCGTGCTCGCGGATCGTGGCCAGCTCCTGGATGTTCATCTGGATCGAGCCGTCGCCGGAGATCACCACCACGAGGTCGTCGGGCCGCGCCATCTGCGCGCCGAGCGCCGCCGGCAGGCCGAAGCCCATCGTCCCCAGGCCGCCCGAGTTGATCCAGCGGCGCGGCTTCGGGAACGAGTAGTACTGGGCCGTCCACATCTGGTGCTGGCCGACGTCCGAGCAGACGATGGCGTCGCCGCCCGTCGCCTCGTAGAGCGCCTCGACCAGGCGCTGCGGCTTGATCTCGGTGTCGGCGCTGTCCTCGTAGCGCAGCGGGTGCTGACTGCGCCAGCGCTCGATGCGCTCCCACCACTCGCTCAGGCGCGCCGGGTCGGCCTCGAGCTTGCCGTATTCCGACCCGAGCCGCGCGAGGATGTTCTTCGCGTCGCCGACGATCGGGATGTGCGCCGGGACGTTCTTGGAGATCTCGGCGGGATCGACGTCGATGTGGATGAACTTGGCCCGCGGGGCGAACTCCGACAGCTTGCCGGTGATGCGGTCGTCGAAGCGGGCCCCGACGGCCAGGATGAGGTCGGCCTCGTCCATCGCGTAGTTGGCGGCGCGCGTCCCGTGCATGCCGAGCATCCCCAGCCACTGCGGGTGCGGCGCCGGGAACGCGCCGAGCCCCATCAGCGTGCAGGTGACGGGGAAGCGGTCCGCCGTCGCCAGCGCCGCGAGCTCGTCGGCGGCCTCGGCGGCCACGACGCCGCCGCCGGCGTAGATGACCGGCCGGCGCGCGTTGGCCAGCGCCTTGGCGGCGAGCCGGACCTGCTTCTGGTTGCCCTCGGTGGTGGGCTGGTAGCCCGGCAGCCGGACGTCGGTGACCGGCTCGTAGTCGATCTCCGAGCGCGTCAGGTCCGTCGGCAGGTCGATCAAAACCGGCCCCGGCCGCCCGGTGCGCGCGATGTGGAACGCCTCGTGGACCACGCGCGGGATCTCCAGCGGGTGCTGGATCATGAACGAGTGCTTGACCACCGGCATGGTCATGCCGAAGGTGTCCGCCTCCTGGAAGCCGTCCGTGCCGAGCAGGTCCGTGCGGACCTGGCCCGTGAAGAACACCACCGGCACCGAGTCCATCATCGCGTCGGTCAGCGGCGTGATGATGTTCGTGGCGCCGGGACCCGAGGTCGCGAAGCACACGCCGACGCGCCCGGACGCCTTGGCGTAGCCCTCGGCGGCGTGGCCGCCCCCGGCCTCGTGGCGCACGAGCACGTGCTTGATCCCCGCGTCGTAGAGCGCGTCGTAGGTGGGCAGGTTGGCGCCGCCCGGGTAGCCGAATACGACCTCGACGCCCTCGGCCTTGAGGCAGTGCATGATGGCGTCGACGGCGCGCATGCGGCTCACTCCTTCCTGGGCGTGGGGCTCGGGGGGATGCGACGGCCGCCCGTCAGGGGCGGCCGGAGCCGCCGATTCTACTGCCGGTGGCGCACCGGCCTCAGGCAGAGAGACCGCGCGCTGCTGTGGGATGCTGCCCGCCATGACCAACGACCGCGACAGCCGGCTGTGGCACCCGTTCGCCGACATGGGCGGCGTCCGCTCCAACGAGCTCGTGATCGACCGCGGCGACGACGTGTGGGTGTGGGACACCGAGGGGCGCCGCTTCCTCGATGCGACGGCCGCGCTCTGGTACTCCAACGTCGGCCACGGCCGCCGGGAGATCGCCGACGCGGTCGCGACCCAGATGGCGCGCCTGGAGGCGTACTCGGCGTTCGGCGACTTCGCCAACCGGCCGGCGCTCGAGCTCGCCGAGCGCCTGGCGGGGCTCGCGCCGATGGCCGGCGCGCGCGTGTTCTTCGGCTCGGGCGGCGGCGACGGCATCGACACGGCGGCCAAGCTCTCCCGCCGCTACTGGCTCGAGACGGGACAGCCCGAGCGCGACCACCTGATCGTCCGCACGCACGCCTACCACGGGACGCACGGCTACGGGACGTCGCTGGCCGGCATCCCCGCCAACCGCCAGAGCTGGGGCCCGCTGGTCCCCGACGTCTCCGTCGTGGCGTGGGACTCGGTCGACGCGCTGCGCGCCGAGGTGGCGCGCGTCGGCGCGGACCGCGTGGCGGCCGTGTTCGTCGAGCCGGTGATCGGCGCGGGCGGCGTGTACCCGCCGCCCGAGGGCTACGTCGAGGGCGTGGCCGCGCTGTGCCGCGAGACCGGGATCCTGTTCGTGTGCGACTCGGTGATCGCCGGCTTCGGCCGCCTCGGCACCTGGTTCGGGATCGAGCGCTGGGACGTCGAGCCGGACCTGATCGTGTTCGCCAAGGGCGTGACGTCCGGATACCTGCCGCTGGGTGGCGTCGTCGCGTCCGGCCGGGTGGCGGAGCCGTTCTTCGCCGCCCCCGGGGCGCCGATGTTCCGCCACGGCGCCACCTACGCCGCCCACCCCACGTGCTGCGCCGCGGCGATGGCCAACCTCGACCTGCTCGAGCGCGACGACCTGATCGGGCGCGGCCGCACGCTGGAGGGCGACCTGCTGGCCGCGATGCGCCGGCTGGCCGGCCACGACCTCGTCGCGGAGGTCCGCGGCGGCTGCGGCCTGCTGGCGGCCGCCGAGCTGCGCCCCGGCGTCCACCCGCAGCAGGTGGCGATGGCCGCGCGCGCCGGCGGCGTGCTCGTCCGCCCGCTGCCCACCGCGATCGCGGTGTCGCCGCCGCTGACCGCGACGCCGGAGCACTTCGACCTGATCGTGGAGGCCGTCTCGGCCGCGCTCGACGAGCTCGCCGCGCGGGTGTAGAGCGCGCGCTGTGCGATCCTCTCGGGCATGGCCACGACCGCATCCACGCGCACGCTGAAGAACTTCATCGACGGTGAGTTCGTCGACGCCGCCGAGGGCGCGACGGAGACCGTCCTGAACCCCGCGACGGGCGAGCCGATCGCCGAGGCGCCGCTCTCCGGAACCCAGGACGTCGACCGCGCGGTGGCGGCGGCCAGGGCCGCGTTCGAGACGTGGGGCGTCACCACGCCGGCCGAGCGGTCGCTCGCGCTGCTCAGGCTCGCCGACCGCATCGAGGAGCACGGCGACGAGATCGCGCGCCTGGAGGCCGAGAACGCCGGCAAGCCGCTGCAGGCCGTCCTCGACGACGAGATCGGCGTGATGGCCGACAACCTGCGCTTCTTCGCCGGCGCCGCGCGCAACATGGAAGGCAAGGCGGCGGGCGAGTACGTCGAGGGCTACACGTCGATGATCCGCCGCGAGCCGATCGGCGTCGTCGGGCAGATCACACCCTGGAACTACCCACTGATGATGGCGGTGTGGAAGATCGGCCCGGCGCTGGCGACCGGCAACACCGTCGTGCTCAAGCCCGCCGAGACCACGCCGGTGACCACCCTCAAGCTGGCCGAGCTGGCGGCGGACCTGTTCCCGAAGGGCGTGCTCAACGTCCTGACGGGCCACGGCGACCCGGCCGGCGCGGCGATCGTGCGCCACCCCGACGTCGAGATGGTCTCGCTGACCGGGTCGCCCGGCACCGGCAAGTGGATCGCGCGCGAGGCCGCCGACCGGCTCAAGCGCGTGCACCTCGAGCTGGGCGGCAAGGCGCCCGTCGTGGTCTTCGACGACGTCGACATGGCGACGGCGATGGAGACCATCGCGGGCACGGGCTACTACAACGCCGGGCAGGACTGCACCGCCGCGACCCGCGTGCTGGCCTCCAAGCGCGTCTACGACGACGTCGTCAGCGGCCTGGCCGAGCAGGCCAAGGGCCTCAAGATGGGCGACACGCTCTCGCCCGACACCACGCTGGGCCCGGTCAACTCGGCGCGCCAGCGCGAGCGGGTCGAGGCCTTCCTCGAGCGCGCCCCCGGGCACGCCGAGATCGTCACCGGCGGCCGGGAGCCCGACCTCCCGGGCTTCTTCATCGAGCCGACCGTGGTGGCCGGGCTGCGCCAGGACGACGAGATGATCCAGGACGAGATCTTCGGCCCGGTGATCACGGTCCAGCCGTTCACCGACGAGGCGGAGGCGATCGCCTGGGCCAACGGCACCCGCTACGGCCTCGCCTCATCGGTGTGGACGCGCGACGTCGGGCGCGCGCTGCGCGTCGCCAACGCGCTGCGCTTCGGCTGCGTGTGGATCAACGACCACATCCCGCTCGCCTCGGAGATGCCGCACGGCGGCTACAAGGAGTCCGGCTACGGCAAGGACCTCTCGATGTACGCGCTCGAGGACTACACCCACGTCAAGCACGTGATGGTCAGCCTCAGCTGAGGCCGCGCGGCCGGCGCCGGTCAGGTCCTGCGCAGCGCCCACACGAGCCCCGCGCCGACCGCCAGCACGAGCCCGAGCGTCATCACGGTCTGGAACACGCCGACGATCGTGCCGGCGATGAGCTTGAGCGTGAGCAGTGCGGCGAGCGCCAGCACGAGCCACGCGAGCAGCCGGCGGCCGAAGCTTCCGAGGGCGTCCATGCTCCGAGGCTACCGCCTTACGCGCGAGGCTTGAACCCCGTGGCGACGGGTAAGGAAAATGACATGCCCGAGCACGGCGAGATCCGGGCCGCGCTCTCCAACGCCCTCGTGGCGCTGATCAAGGAGCGTTGGGGCAAGGGACCCACCGCGGCCAAGAGCTTCCTCAACGACGAGTACGTCCTGACGGTCCTCGAGGGCGGGCTGATGCGCAACGAGGAGACGATGCTGGCGGCCGGCCTGCACGACACGATCCGCATCTTCCGCCTGCAGTTCCAGCAGGCGATCCGCGACGACATGTGCTCGACCGTGGAGCGGATCACCGGCCGCAAGGTGCTCGACTACCACTCCCAGGTCGTCTTCGAGCCCGTGCGCGCGTTCGAGCTGTTCGTGCTCGACGGCCCGGTCGAGACGGAGCAGAGCTAGCGCTGCGCGCGCGCGGCGGCCTCCGGCTCGATCGCGACCTCCGGGAAGTCCAGCTCGGTCCCGCAGCGCGTGCAGAGCGCGTCGTAGAGCGGCACGACCTTGCCGCACGTCGGGCACTGCTTGCGCAGCTCCTCGGACTCGAAGCGGTACAGCAGCGCGGCGACGACGCCCAGGATCGGGACGACCGCGCCGATCACGAACCAGATGAACCACGAGGACCCCTTGGCGCGGCCGATGAAGCCCGCCCACGCCCCCGACACCAGGCAGATGGCGATGTAGACCACTGGGTCGAGCGTAGCCGGTGCCGCGGTGGCGAGCGACCGCCCGCCGATGTTCACCAGATGGCCATATGCAGGACGTATGCCGTGGGCGACCATGACGCCATGACGAAGACCGAGACAGCGACCGTCCGGCGGGCGCAGCGGCGGATCGCCCTCGCCGCAGACGCGCGACGGCCGGACCCGGTGCGCATGGACGCCGTCGGCCACGCGCGCCGCGCCCTGGCGCAGCTCAGCCGCGAGGAGCGCTTCGCGCACCTCCGGCGGATGTACGACTGAGGAAGCCCGCCGGCCCGCGCCGGAACCCGTCGAGCTCGTGCACGTCAGGCGTGCCTTTCCTCGACGGTCTCGCCGCGACCGGGCGCGCGGCTACCGCGCTGCGGCCACCGCAGCGGCCAGCGCGCGCCGCCGCGGGCGCGGCAGCCGCCGGCGCAGCCGCCACGGCGCGCCGCTGAAGGCCACGTTGGCGACGGTGGCGAAGCCGGCCTCGTCCTCGCGCAGCGCCAGCAGCAGGTGCGCGATCCGGTCGGCGCGCGGCAGCGAACGGTCCTCCACGCGCACGCAGAAGCAGTGCACGCGCCGCCCGCCGGGAGCGACCAGCACGGCGCCCGCCTCGCCCACCAGCCACGTCCCGAGGCGGCCGCGCTCGAGGACGACGCCCGTCGCGGCGTGCAGGTCGCGGGCGGCGTGGCCGACGAGGTCGCCGAGCAGGCCGAGCGCCACGCGCTCGGCTCCCTCCCCCGCGCCCCGCGCCGGCTTGAGCACGTTGGCGCCGCGGCGGGCGTAGAGCTCCGGGATCGCCCAGCCGTGCGCGGCCAGGATCAGGCCGAGCGGCGCGGTGAGCGGCTCGATCGCGAACAGCAGCACCGCGGTGGCGAAGAACGGCACGCTGTGGGCGACGGCGGTCAGCGTCCACAGCCAGCCGCGGCGGCGCAGGCGCGCCGCGTCCATGCGCGGCCGCCAGTGGACGGCCGCGGTCTCGGGAAGCGCGCCGGTGGCGCTAGCCACCGGCGATCGGCCGGCGCAGGATCACGAGCTCGGCGCCGGCGGGCAGCTCGGTGACCTGCTGCGCGTCGCCCTCGCCGGTGCTGACGACGCCGTAGTAGCCCTGCTCGAGCTGCGCTCGGAACGCGGCGGCGGCCGCCTCGACGGCGGCGCCGTCGGCGGGCGTCCACTCGGCCAGCGTGGTGTGGCCGGTGTGGTCCATGCGGATGAGTCTCGCCATGTGACGAATGGTACGCCTACAGCCCGAGCTTCTCGCGGATCAGGCGCTGCACCGCTCCGCCGTCGGCGCGGCCCTTCGTCTCGCGCATGATCGGCCCCATCAGGGCACCGATCGCCTTCGGGTTGACCTTGGCGCGCTCGGCGACGTCCGGGTGGTCGGCGATCACGCGGTCGACGATCGCCGACAGCTCGCCGTCGTCGCCGATCGCGGCCAGCCCCTCGCGCTCGACGATGGCCGCCGGCTCCCCGCCCTCGGCCACGAGCGCGGTCAGGACGGCGCGCCCGGCGTCGCCGGAGATCTCGCGCCGCGACACCATCCCGACCAGCGCCGCCAGCGCCTGCGGCGTCAGGGCGCCGAGGTCCTCGCCGGCGCGGGCGAGCCAGTTCGCCACCGGCACCGGCTCAGCACCCGCCTGCACGGCCGCCTCGAAGAACGCCGCCCGCTCCGGGCGCCACGTGAGCGTGCGGGCCGCGTCGCTCGACAGCGCGAAGTCGCGCTCGTAGCGCGCGATGCGGTCGGCCGGCAGCTCCGGCAGCGCGGCGCGCGCGGCGTCGAGCATCGCCTCGGTCGGCGCGACCGCGACGAGGTCGGGCTCGGGGAAGTAGCGGTAGTCGTGCGCCTCCTCCTTGGAGCGCAGCGGCGACAGCGAGCCCGTGCGCGGGTCGAAGTGCAGGGTTTCCTGCACCACCGTGCCGCCCGACTCGAGCAGCGCGACCTGGCGCGCGACCTCGGCCTTGATGCCCTGTTCGAGGAACGCGAAGGAGTTCATGTTCTTGAGCTCGGTCTTGGTCCCGAGCTCGCTGGACCCCGCCGGCCGCACCGAGACGTTGGCGTCGCAGCGCAGCGACCCCTGCGACATGTCGACGTCGGAGACCCCGAGCTGGCGCAGCGTCTCGCGCAGCAGGGTGAGCCACTCGCGCGCCTGCTCGGCGGAGTGGATGTCGGGCTCCGTGACCATCTCGGCCAGCGGCGTGCCGCCGCGGTTGAAGTCCACCACGGAGCGGTCGGCGCCGTGGATGCGGCCCGACTCGCCGACGTGGACGAGCTTCGCGGCGTCCTCCTCGAGGTGGATCCGGTGCAGCCGCACGTCCCCCAGCCGCCCGCCGCTGCACAGCGGGATGTCGTACTGGGAGATCTGGTAGCCCTTGGGCAGGTCGGGATAGAAGTAGTTCTTGCGGTGGAAGATCGAGCGCGGCGCGATCTCGCAGCCGAACGCCATCCCCATCAGCAGCCCGAAGTGGATCGCCTGCGCGTTGACGACCGGCAGCGTGCCCGGCAGCCCCAGGCAGACGGGGCACGTGCGCGTGTTCGGCTCCTCCCCGAAGCTCAGCTCGCAGGAGCAGAACATCTTCGTCCGCGTCCCGAGCTGGACATGGATCTCGAGGCCGATGACGGGCTCGTAGCCGCTCACGCCGTCGCCCCCGTGCGGGCCGGCGATCCGTCGAAGCCGATCGCCTGCTCGAGCGCGAACGCCGCGTCGAGGATGCGGTTCTCGCTGAACGCCGGCCCGGCGATCTGAAAGCCGCTCGGCAACCCGTCCACGAGGCCGTTCGGGATCGAGATGCCCGGGAGCCCCGCCAGCGACATGGGCACCGTGCAGTAGTCGTTGAGGTACATCGCCAGCGGGTCGTCGGTCTTGGCCCCGAGCTCGAACGCGACCCCTGGCGCTGTCGGCGTGACGACGAAGTCGAAGTCCGCGAAAGCGGCCTCGAAGTCGCGCGAGATCAGCGTCCGCACCTTCTGCGCGCGCCCGTAGTAGGCGTCGTAGTAGCCCGACGACAGCGCGTAGGTGCCGATCAGGATGCGCCGCTTGACCTCGGCGCCGAAGCCGGCGGCGCGCGTCGCCGTGTACATCCCGGCCAGCGCGCCGTCCTCGACGCGCAGGCCGAAGCGCACGCCGTCGTAGCGGGCCAGGTTGGACGAGCACTCGGCCGGCGCGATCAGGTAGTACGCGGCCAGCCCGTGCGGCGCGTGCGGCAGCCGGCAGGTCTCGACGGTCGCGCCGAGCTCGCGCGCGAGGTCGAGCGTCTCCTGGAAGCGGGCGAGGACGCCGGGTTCGATGCCCTCGCCGCTGAGCTCCTCCGGCACGCCGAGGCGGACGCCCCGGAGGTCGGTCGCGGCCGGACGGCGCACCGGCTCGGGCAGGCCCAGCGAGGTCGAGTCGCAGGGGTCGGCGCCCTGCATCGCCTCGAGCAGGATCGCCGCGTCGGTGACGTCGCGCGTGAACGGCCCGGCCTGGTCGAGCGACGAGGCGAAGGCGATCATCCCGTAGCGGCTGATCGCGCCGTAGGTGGGCTTGAGCCCCACGATCCCGCACAGCGCCGCGGGCTGGCGGATCGAGCCGCCGGTGTCCGTGCCGATCGACCACGGCACGAGGCCGGCGGCGACCGCGGCGGCGCTGCCGCCCGACGAGCCGCCGGGCACGCGCCCGCGGTCCCACGGGTTCAGCGTCGGGCCGAACGCGGAGTTCTCCGTCGACGAGCCCATGGCGAACTCGTCCTGGTTGGTCTTGGCCAGCAGCGGGATGCCCGCCGCCTGGAGGTTGCGGACGGCGGTGGCCGTGTACGGCGGGCGGTACCCCTCGAGGATCCGCGAGCCCGCCTGGCTGGGCACGCCCTCGGTGCAGAAGAGGTCCTTGACGCCGAGCGGCACCCCCGGGGCGGGCGGCTCGGCGGCGTCGGAGACCCAGGTGAAGCAGTTGAGGTCGTCGCGCTCGGCGCGCTCGCGGTACGCGCGCCACAGCTCGCCGGCGTCGAGGCCGCCCGAGCGGATCGCGTCGAGCGCCTGCGCGGCGGTCAGGTCGAGCAGGTTCACGCGCTCATCTCCGACCCGGCGCCGGGGCTGGGGACGCGGAAGCCGCCGTCGCCGGCCTCGGGCGCGCCGGCCAGCGCGACCTCCTTGGGCAGGCTCGGCCGCGGCTCGTCCGCGCGCAGGGCGTTCTCGACGGCGACCACGTGCGAGGTGGGCTCGACGTCCGCGAGATCGCCGAGCTCGCCGATCTTGTCGATCCAGTCGACCACCCCCGACAGCTCGCCGCGGAAGCGCTCGAGCTCGTCCTCGTCCAGCGCCAGGCGCGCGAGGCGCGCGACGTGGAGCACCTGCTCACGGCTCAGCATGGCCGCGCAGTCTAGGTGGGCTCGGCGCTCGGCTCGGCCGGGGCGTCGAGCGGCGGGACCGGCATCGGCTGGGGCTCCGGCGCGGGCCGCACGGCCGGCGCGCTCTCGTCGCGCAGCGAGCGCCACAGCGCCACCAGCACGGCGATGGTCAGCAGCAGCCCGACCCACGGCATCACCGTCGGATCCAGCGGGCCGGACGGCTGGTCGATCGCGCGCCACAGCGCCAGCAGGACGGCGATCGCGCTCAGCCCCTCCCCCACCACGGCGACGGCGAGCGGGACCGGGACCGCGTCGCGCGCGGCGGTGACGGCGGGCACCGCGATCGCCGTGAGCGCGGTCAGCGCGAGCCACAGGTCGACGACGGCGAGCACCTGAAACGCGCTCTGGCCGCCCTCGGCGTATTCCCACCACGGCAGGAACAGCGCCACGAGCAGCGCCAGCCCGGCGGCGCCGGCCACCCAGTCGGTGCTGCGAACCCGCTCCATCCTCATGCCGGCCGGGAGGCTATACGGACAGCGCCGGGATCAGCTCGCCGCCGATCAGCGCGACCGCGTCGTCGTCGTCGAACAGGTGGTGCTGGAGGACGACGCGCTCGACGCCGGCCCGCCCGTACTCGCGCAGGCGCTCGGCGACCTGCGCCGGCGTTCCGAACAGCCAGCCGTCGCGGCGGCGCTCGACCAGCGCGTCGGCGCCGCCCTCCTCGCCGCTGCGGTCGGCCAGCCGCGCGAGGCGCTCGCGCACCTCGGCCTCCTCGCGGCCGATCGCGAAGCCGGCCATCAGGCTCAGCCGCAGCGTCGCGGGATCGCGCCCCTCGGCGGCGCAGGCCGCGTCGAGCGCCGCGCGGTGGCGCGCGCAGGCCTCGGGGGACTCGCCGATCACGTTGTACTCGTCGGCGTGCCGGGCGGCGAGCCGCGCGCCGCGGGGGCGCGCGCGGCCGCCCATGACCAGCCGCGGCCGCGGCCGCTGGACGGGCGCGGGGCCCGTCTCGCGCCACAGCCGCTGGACCTCCACGACCTGGCGCTCGAGCTCGTCCATCCGCTCGCCCAGCGGCGGGAACGGGAAGCCGAACAGCTCGTGCTCGGCCTGCCACCAGCCGGTGCCCATCCCGACCTCGATGCGCCCGCCGGACACGTGGTCGGCGGTCAGCGCCAGCTTGGCCAGCACCGCCGCCGGGCGGAACGTGACCGGCGAGACGAGCGTCCCGAGCCGGATGCGCTGCGTGAGCGGCGCCAGCGCGCAGATCGTCCCCCACGCATCGAGCGCGCCGCGCTCGCGCCGGTCGTCGACCGACAGGTAGTGGTCGGACCGCAGCAGCGCGTCGTAGCCGTGGGCCTCGGCGAGGCCCGCGAGCCGGCGCCAGTCGTCCCAGCCGACGGCCTCCTGGCCTTCGATCATCAGCGCGAAGCGCATCAGGCGCCGGCGAGAGCGCGCGCGGCGACCAGCGTGTTGCGCAGCAGCATCGCGATCGTCATGGGGCCGACGCCGCGCGGGACCGGCGTGATGAGCCCGGCGCGCTCGGCGGCGGGCTCGAAGTCGACGTCGCCGACGATCCCGTCGCCGGTGCGGTTGATCCCGACGTCGATGACGGTCGCGCCCGGCTTGACCCAGTCGCCCTCGATCATCCGCGGCCGGCCGACCGCGGCGACCAGCACGTCGGCACGGCGGCACACCTCCGGCAGGTCGCGCGTGCGCGAGTGGCAGACCGTCACCGTCGCGTTGGCCGCGAGCAGCAGCTGCGCGACCGGCTTGCCCACGAGGTCGCTGCGGCCGACCACCACCGCCTCCGCGCCCTCGAGCACCACGTCGTGGCGGCGCAGCAGCTCCATCACGCCGGCCGGCGTGCACGGGCGCAGCCCGGGCTTGCCCTGCGCGAGTCGCCCGGCGGAGATGGGCGTCAGACCGTCGACGTCCTTCGCCGGGTCGATCAGGCTCGTCATCGCCGCGCCGTCGACCTGCGGCGGCGTCGGCAGCTGGAGCAGGATCCCCGAGACGCGCGGATCGGCGTTGAGCTCGCGCAGCAGCGCCTCGACCTCGGCCTGCGGTGCGTCCTGCGGGAGGCGGTGGTCGAACCCGGCGATGCCGACCTCGGCGCTGGCCTTCTGCTTGCCGCCGACGTAGATCGCCGACGCCGCGTCCTCTCCGACCAGCAGCGTGGCCAAGCCGGGCTGCGGGTTGCCGGCGCCGACGAACTCGGCGACGTCACGGGCGACCTCCGCCCGCACCTGCCGCGCGATCTCGCGCCCGTCGATCACCGTGGCCGCCATAGGGGCGGGGAACATAGCCGCCGCCCCGGCCGGACGCCCGCCTCCCGCGCGGGCGCCCGGCCGGCCGCCGCGGCTACTTGCTGAGCTTCACCTTCGCGCCGCCGCTGACGTGGCGGTTCTGCTCGTCGACGCCGGTGACCGACACCGTGTAGCTGCCCTTGCGCAGCTTCGCCTTCTTCGAGATCTTCAGGGCGAGCTTGGCGGTGCCCTCGAGCCTGGCGAGCTTGCCGGTGGCGATGACCTTCTTGCCCTTGAGGAACTTGGCGACCACCTGCGTCAGTGGCGCGCTCGTGGAGGCCGTGATCGTGTACTTGCGCGCCCGGGTGAGCTTGCGGGCGGAGGCCTTGCCCGCCTTGACCGTCAGCTTGGTCTCGGGCTGCTCGCCGCTCTCACCGCTCTCCGGGACGCCGGTGGGGCCGCTCGGCGACGGGTTGGTCGGGCCCGCGGCGCCGGCGACGGGCGCCAGCTCGGCGGTGCCGTTGTACTCGACGGACCCGCCGACGTAGTAGTTGGTGTAGTCGACGACGTACTGGCCGGCCGTGACGTTCTTGAGCCGGAGCTTGAGCGGCTTGCCGGGCGCGGCCGGGCCGTTCGTGCGCGCGTAGGTGCCGTCGGGCAGCTCCACCCGGACGCCGACGTTGGCGGCGTCGTTCTCGCCGGCGTCGACGGACACCACCAGCTCGCGCGACGGGTTGGCGACCGTCAGCTGGAAGCTGTCGCACGTCGGCGCGCGGCAGGGCAGCTCGTCGTTCTGCGCGGTGTGGTACCAGTGATGGGCGATGACGGACTCCATGACGCTGCCGGTCCAGGCGACCTTGGGCGAGGCGTCGGAGATGGTCCCGTCGGCGGGATCGGCCGCCGTCGCGACTCCCGCCGCCGCGGACAAAGTGATGACCGTGGCGCCGAGCGCGACGGTGAACGGCTTGATTCGCATGCTGCCTGTAACGGCGGGGGCGCCGGAATCTGGCGCGCTTCAGCGGCGCTTGATCGGCGCGTAGTCGGCCATCAGGCGCCGCTCGCTGCCGTCCTTGGCGAAGCGCACGATCACGACGCCGCCGGCGTCCGTGCCCGTCACCACGCCGTCGCCGAACGCGGCGTGCACGACGTCGTCGCCGATCCGGAAGACGGCGGCCGGCTCGGTCGCCTCGAGCGACGCCGCCGACGCGCTCGCCCACGTGGTGACCGCCCGGCCGCGGCCGGGCGACCAGCCCGCGCCGACGCGCGCGCGCTCGGGCTCGTCGGTCAGCTCGCGCGGGATCTCGTCGAGGAAGCGCGAGCGCAGCCCCGGCATCGCCGCGCCCGTGTAGACGTTGCGACGGCGCGCGAAGGTGAGGTACAGGTCGCGCATCGCCCGCGTGATGCCGACGTAGCAGAGCCGCCGCTCCTCCTCCACGTCGCCGTCGTCGATCGCGCGCGAGTGCGGGAAGACGCCGTCCTCGCAGCCGATGATGAACACGATCGGGAACTCGAGGCCCTTGGCGTTGTGCAGCGTCATCAGCGTCACGAGGCCCTCGTCGTCACGCAGGTTGTCCTGCTCGGAGAGCAGCGAGAGCTGCTGCAGCCACTCCTCGATGCTCGGCTCCTCCGTCACCGCGTCGTACTCGGCGGCCGCGACGAGCAGCGCCTCGAGGTTCTCGACGCGCCCCTGCGCCTCGATCGTGCGCTCGGCCTCCAGGGCGTCGAGGTAGCCCGTCTCGGTGAGCACCTCGCGCAGGAACGTCTCGACCCGCGGCCGGGACTCCAAGCGCTCGCGCAGGCGCAGCATGACGCTCATGAAGCGGTCGAACGCCTTGACGGCGGCCTTGCCCAGCCCGGGCACCGCGGCGGCGTCGGCGGCGGCGTCCCATGGCGTCAGGCCCATCGTGTTGGCGTGCGCGAGCACGCGCGACAGCGACGTCTGGCCGATCCCGCGCCGGGGCGAGTTGACGACGCGCGTGAACGCGCCGCCGTCGGCGGGGTTCACCAGGAAGGTCAGGTAGCCGAGCGCGTCCTTGATCTCGGAGCGCTCGTAGAACTTGGTGCCGCCGATGACCTGGAACGCCACCCCGGCGCGCGTGAGCATGTCCTCGAGCACCCGCGACTGCGCGTTGGTCCGGTAGAAGACGGCGACCTCCGAGCGCGACACGCCCTCGTCGACGAGCCGCTCGACCTCCGCGACCACGAAGCGCGCCTCCGCGTGCTCGTCGTCGCACTCGCGGATCTTGATCGGGTCGCCCTCGCCCAGCGCCGTCCACAGCGTCTTGCCGAGGCGGCCGCGGTTGTTGGAGACCACGGCGTTGGCGGCGGACAGGATCGTCTGCGTGGAGCGGTAGTTCTCCTCGAGCCGGATGACGCGCGCGTCGACGAAGTCGTCCTGGAACTCCAGGATGTTGCGGATGTCGGCGCCGCGGAAGCCGTACACCGCCTGGTCCTCGTCGCCGACGACCATCAGGTTGCGGTGCTCCCCCGCCAGCAGCTGCAGCAGCCGGTACTGGGCGTGGTTGGTGTCCTGGTACTCGTCGACGAGCGCGAAGCGGAACGCCCGCTGGTAGCGGTCGCGCACCTCCTGGAAGAGCTCGAGCAGGTTGACCGCGCGGAACAGCAGGTCGTCGAAGTCCATCGCGTTGCGCCGGTGCAGCTGGCGCTCGTACTCCTCGTACACGTCGGCCACCGTCTGCTCGAAGTACGAGCCGACGAGCTGGCGGTACTCCTCCGCGGCGCGCAGGCGGTTCTTCGCGTCGGAGATCTGCGCCTGCATCGCGCGCGGCGTGAAGCGCTTGGCGTCGACGTCGAGCTCGTCGAGGCACTGCTTGATCAGGCGCCGGGAGTCGGCGGCGTCGTAGATCGTGAACTGGCGCGTGTAGCCCAGCCGCTGCGCGTCGCCGCGCAGCATCCGGGCGCAGGCCGAGTGGAAGGTCATCACCCACATCGCGCGCACCGCGCGGCCGACCAGCAGCTCGACGCGCTCGCGCATCTCGGCGGCCGCCTTGTTGGTGAACGTGATGGCGAGGATCTCGTCCGCGCGCGCGTGCCGCGCGCCGATCAGGTGCGCGATCCGGTGCGTGAGCACCCGCGTCTTGCCCGACCCGGCGCCGGCCAGCACGAGCAACGGGCCGTCGACGTGCAGCACCGCCTCCCGCTGCGGCTCGTTGAGCCCTTCGAGCAGGCGCTCGAGCTGCGCGTCGGACGCCGTCTCGGACATGGTCGGTCAACGGTAGCGAGCGGTCCCGACGCCGCCGTGGCAGCATCCGGCGCCGTGGCCCTGCCCGACGACGTCCGCGCCGCCTGTGCCCGCGTGGCGGCGCGCGCGACTCGCGTGCACGTGGTCGAAGAGGCGATCGAGCCCTACGCGCGCACGCTGCCGGCGGCGTCGCCGCCCGCGCCGGACCTTGGCGGCGCCGACGCCGAGCGGCGCGCTGCGTTCAGCCTCCAGCTCAACGCGATCAACTTCGGCTCGGGCTGGTTCCCGACGCTGCGCAAGCCGCCGGGGAAGTCCGGCTTTCGCACCGTCGAGGCGGGCCTGCGGGCCAACGGCCCGTGGACGGCCGGGGCGCTCGCCGAGATGACGCCGGAGCGCATCGCCGCCGCGCTCGGGCAGGATCCGGGTCACGAGCTGATGGCGCTGTTCGCCGCGGCCCTGCGCGAGCTGGGCGAGCGCGTGCTCGCGCACCACGGCGGCTCGTTCGGGGCGCTCGCCCGCGCCGGCGACGGATCGGCGGTGGCGCTCGCCGAGCACCTGGCCACGCTGCCGATGTGGCGCGACGTGTGCGAGCACGACGGCGAGCCGGTGCCGCTGTTCAAGCGCGCGCAGATCGCGGCCGCCGACCTCGCGCTCGCCGGGCTGGCGCCGGCGGACGACCTCGCGCGCCTGACCCTGTTCGCGGACAACCTCGTCCCGCACGTGCTGCGCCTCGACGGCGTGCTGCGCTTCGACGAGGACCTCGTCGCGCGGATCGAGCGCGAGGAGCTGCTCGAGCACGGCTCGCGCGAGGAGGTCGAGATCCGCGCCTGCGCGGTCCACGCGGTCGAGCTGCTGGTCGCCGCGCACGGCGCCACGACGGCGACCGCCGCCGACAACGCGCTCTGGCACCGCGGCGCCGGCACGCGCTACAAGGCCGTCCCGCGCCACCGGGCGCGGACGACGGCGTACTAGGCGGCCGTGCGCGCGGCCGGTGCGGCCGGGACCAGCAGGGTGGCCAGGACGCCGCCGCCGCTCGGGCTCTCCACGGCGAAGGAGCCTCCGCGGGACGCGGCGCGCTGGGCGAGCAGCGCCAGCCCGACGTGCCCGGCCTCGACCTCCGGCCGGCAATCGCTGGACCCGAAGCCGGCGCCGTCGTCTCTGACCTCGAGCGCAATGACCCCGCCGCGCCGGCTCACGATCACGTCGACCTGCCTGGCGTTGGCGTGGCGCGCGGCGTTGACCAGCAGCTCGCGGCCGGCCGCGACCAGGAGGTCGTCCCGCACGTCGTCGAGGTCGCCGTCGACCAGCACGCGGGTGGTGAAGCTGGCGCGGCCGTCGATGCGGGCCGCGAGCGCGCGCAGGGCGGGCCCGAGCCGCTCCGGCGCCGGCAGCGGCCCGAGGCGCGTCATCAGGTCCCGCAGCTTGGTGAGCGTGGCGGCGACGGATTCGCGGGCGCTGACCAGGCGGTCCTCGTCGCCGCTGAGCCCGGTCACCAGGTCGGCGCGCGCGGAGAGCAGCGTCTGGAGCGCGTCGTCGTGCAGCTCGGCGGCGATCCGCCGGCGCTCGCGCTCCTCGGCGAGCAGCGCCTCGCGCATGTGGCGGTCGCGGTCCGCGGCGATCTGGGCGATCTCCTGCTGGCGGCGCTCGGCGACGACGATCCCCGACAGCAGCAACCGGAGCAGGACGAGAGTGGCGAGCAGGCCGGGGACGACCGCGAACCCGAGCGTCGCGTACATGTGCGCCGCGCCCGCGGCGAGGACGATCCCAACGCCCTCCAGCGGCAGCAACGGGATGATCGATCCGCGCAGCTCCGCGCGGCGCGAGTGCCCGCTCCTGCCTCTCGCGTAGAGCAGCAGGCTGGAGTCGACCAGCTTGAAGACCGCCAGCGCCCCGGCCACCGCCAGCACGAACGACCAGCTCCCGGGCTCGGCCGTGCCCGAGCGGGTCAGGGCCTGGACGAACGCGCCGGCGGCCAGCGCCGCGGAGCCGAACGTCGCGAAGTTGACCAGCGCCATGTGCCGCGGGATGCGCCCGGACGCCGCGTCGAGCCCGATCACCGCGAACGCCGCCGCCACGGCCGGGGCGGGGCCGCAGAGGGCGGCGAGGAGCACGAGCCCCGGATCCGACAAGGAGACGTGGATGTCGCCGACGCGGCCGCCGAGGCGGTCGCCCACCAGGGCGAGCACGAACAGGGACGCGATCAGCGCGGGGTCGCTCCACTGCGCGGGGGACGACAGCCATGCCGCGGCGCCGGCGACCGCCAGGATGAGCACGCCCTGCTCGCGGGCCACGCGCCGCTGCGCGTCGGCCAGCGGCAGCGACGCGATGCCTGAGCGCCGCGCCCGGGCGAGCCGGTGGGGACGCCGCAGGCGCCCGGTCACCTTCTGCCCCGCACCCGCCGAGAGCCCCCCATCGAGGCGAGCGTACAGCGGGTCGCGGCCGCGACGCAATCGCACGCATGTCCATGATCGATCAACCACGCCGCGAGATAGGGTGGGCGGCCGCGACCCCCGGCCCGAATCCAGGAGCTCACGCTGGACCCGCACGCTGCCTCCGCCGACCCGCCGCACCCGCGACGGCGCGTCGTCATCGCCGACGACCACCCCGTGTTCCGGGAGGGCATCGTGTACGCCCTCGAGCGCGCCGGCTTCGAGGTGGTCGCCCAGTGCGAGACGGGGCCTGAAGCCGTGGAGCGGATCCGTGCGCTGCGGCCGGACGCGGCGCTGCTCGACCACCGCATGCCGGGCCTGACCGCCGCCGAGGTCATCGAGCAGCTGCGGCTCGCCGGCACGGCGGTGCCGGTGCTCGTGCTCTCGGCCCTCGACGACGCCGACGTCGTCGCGCGCTCGCTGGCCGCCGGGGCCGCCGGCTTCCTGACGAAGGCGGCCGATCGCGAGGTGATCTGCCGCGCGCTCGAGCGCGTCGCGAGGGGCGAGACCGTCATCGGCGACGACGTCCAGGCGGGGGTGGTCACGGCGCTCCGCGACGCCGTGGCGGCGGGCCGGCCGACGCTCTCCGAGCGGGAGCGGCAGATCCTCGAGCTCCTGGCCGACGGGCTCTCCGTCGAGCGCATCGCGGGGCGGCTCTACGTGAGCGCCGGAACCGTCAAGAGCCATCTTCAGAGCCTGTACGCGAAGCTCGGCGTATCCGAGCGCGCCGCCGCGGTCGCCGAGGGCATGCGCTGCGGCCTGATCCGGTGATCGGCGGGTGCCGGCCGAAGCCGGCACCCACTCGCGGTTGCTGCCGCTAGGAGACCGACTTCCAGGCGGTGCAGCCCTCGTCCTCGACGCAGACCCGGAAGCTGCGCAGCTGTCCGATGCCGATCGGCTCCGTGCAGCCCTGGCTCGGGGCCCAGGCGGTCTGGTAGTAGCTGCCCGGCGCCCACCAATGGTCGTACCAGCCCCGGACCCGGTGCCCGTCCACGTCGCGGTCGCACGCCTTCATCCACGAGTGCCCGTCCACCTGGACGTAGCTGCCCTCGGGATGGGTCGAGTACTGCGTGTGGCCCAGCGCGGCCGACGGCGCGGCGAGCGCGAACGCCGCCGTTCCGGTCATCGCTGCGAGACGGAGAAGTCGTCGCATTGCATCCCTTTCTCTCGAGGGCCCGCGAGGAGCGCCTCGGCTTGTGATCCCCACGAGGTGCACGCTGACGATCGCCGGCCTCGGCGTCATCGGCCGATCGGCCAGCCTTTCGGATGCCTTGCGCCGCGGACGGCACAGATGACCGGAGGCGCGACCCGCCCCCCGACGGGTCGCGCTCCGGCGGTGCCGTGCTCCTCCCCCCAATCTGGAGAACCCGGCTGTCCGAGACCGGGCAAGTTACTAGACCTTCGCCGCGACGGGAAGAACATTTATGCCGAACGTCCCGGAGTGCGTGCCATAGCCCGGAGCCACGGACGTTCGGCGCGTAGCCGCTGAGGTTTCGGCGCTCGCGGGCGCTCAGCCGCCGGCGGGATTCGGGCCGCGGCGCGGGCGCAGCGGCACGACGTCGCCGGGCGGATGCTCGCCCTCCGGGCGCGCCTGCGCCTCCTCGAGCGCCGCGATCCGTGCCGAGAGGCCCTTGAGCGCGTCGGCGATCGGGTCGGGCAGGTGGATCCAGTCGGCGTCGGGTCCCTCGGGGCGCCGACCCTCCACGCGCACCGGGTGCCCGGGATTGCCGACGACGGTCGAGTTCGGCGGGACGTCGTGGATGACCACCGCGTTGGCGCCGATCTTCGAGCCGTGCCCGACGCGGATCGGCCCGAGCAGCTTCGCGCCGGAGCCGATCGTCACGTTGTCCTCCACCGTCGGGTGGCGCTTGCCGGTGGCGAAGCCGGTGCCGCCGAGCGTGACGCCCTGGTAGATCGTGACGTTCTCGCCGATCTCGGCCGTCTCGCCGATCACGACGCCCGTGCCGTGGTCGATGAACAGGCCGTCGCCCACCTCGGCGGCCGGGTGGATCTCCACGCCGGTCAGCGTCCGCGCGGCGTGCGCGACGAGCCGCGGCGCCACCGGCACCCCGAGGTCGTGCATCGCGTGCGCGACCCGGTGGGCCAGCAGCGCGTGCACGCCCGGCCAGACGGCGAGGATCTCGGCGCTCGTCGCGCCGCGTGCGGCCGGGTCGCGGTCGCGCGCCGCGCGCACGTCGCGCGACACCTCGCCGAGGACCCGGGTGAGCGTGCCGAGGCCGAGCATCGACCGCTGAGGCTAGAGGGTGCGCGCGCCCGTCAGGCGCCGGCGCAGTCCGGGCAGTCGGACCGCCGCGTGGCGCTCACGCGCAGCGTCGTCGCCTCCGCGAGGTCGACCTGCAGGAACGCGCGCTCGAGCGGGTCGGGCAGCCCGGCGAGGATGCGGATCGCCGCCAGCGCCTGCAGCGAGCCCACCACGCCGGCCGCCGGCCCGAGCACGCCCGCCTGCGCGCAGGTCGGCTGCGCGTCGCCGGGCGGCGGCTGCGGGAACGCGCAGCGATAGCACGCCGACTCGCCCGGGCGGATCGGCATGACGAGCCCGGTCCAGCCGACGACGCCGCCCTCGACGAGCGGCAGCCCGGCCGCGCAGCAGGCGGCGTTGACGGTGTAGCGCGTGGCGAAGGAGTCCGAGCAGTCCACGACGAGGTCGTGGTCCTCGATCAGCAGGTCGGCGTTGTCCTCGTCGAGGCGCACCTGGTACGGCGCGATCTCGACGGCCGGGTTGAGGAAGCGCAGCTTGGTCGCCGCGCTGTGGGCCTTGGCGCTGCCGACGTCCGGGGTGAAGTGCAGCGGCTGGCGGTGCAGGTTCGACAGCTCCACGTCGTCGCCGTCGAGGATGCCGAGGCGGCCGACCCCCGCGCCGGCGAGGTACAGCGCCACCGGCGAGCCGAGCGCGCCGGCGCCCACCACGAGGACGCTGGCGTCGCGCAGGCGCAGCTGCTGTGCCTCGCCCCATTCCGGCAGGACGAGCTGGCGGCCGTAGCGCTCGAGCTCCGTGTCGTCGAGCGGCGGGCGCAGCGGCCGCGCGTCGGCCGGCAGCCCCTGCGCTGCGCGCGCCGCGTCGCGCGCGGCGCGCGCGGCGTGGCGGAACAGCCCGCGGCGGTCGGTGCTCACCGGCGCACGATGCGCACGACGGCGCCCTCGACGGCGACGTCGTGGCCGGCCTCACGCGCCGAGCGCGGCACGTTCTCGAGCGCCTCGCCCGGCGCGCACAGCACGACGAGCTCCTCCCCCGCCGGCAGGCGTTCGAGCGCGAGCTTCGTCCGCACCCAGGTCATCGGGCAGGTGAGCGCGGTGACGTCGAGCGTGGCGGCCACGCCTGCGAGCGTAGCCGTGGCGCCAGACGCGCGCGGCAGGGCTAACCGCCGACGCCGGCCGGCGCCTCGGGCGCGAAGAACGGCGTCGACACGTACCGCTCGCCCGAGTCCGGCAGCACGACGGCGATGCGCTGCCCGCGCGCCTCGTCGCGCGCCGCGACCTCGGTCGCCGCCCACAGCGCCGCGCCCGCCGAGATGCCGCACAGGACGCCCTCGCGCCGCGCCGCGAGCCGCGCCGTGTCGAGCGCGTCCTCGTCGTCGACCGGGATCACCTCGTCGACGACCGAGCGATCGAGGACCGGCGGCACGAAGCCCGCGCCGATCCCCTGGATGCGGTGCGGCCCGGGCTCTCCGCCCGACAGCACGCACGACGTCCGCGGCTCGACCGCGACGACGCGGCAGCGCGGGTTGCGCTCCTTGAGGAAGCGCCCGGCCCCCGTGATCGTCCCGCCAGTGCCGACCCCGGCGACGAGCCAGTCGACGCGGCCGTCGAGCGCCTCCCAGATCTCCGGGCCGGTGCCCGTGTAGTGCGCGAGCGGGTTCGCCGCGTTGGAGAACTGGTCGGGCAGCCACACGTCGTCCTCGCGCGCGAGCGCCTGCGCGGCGGCGACGGCCTCGTTCATCCCGCCGAGCGACTCCGTGACGTGCACCTGCGCGCCGTAGAGGCGGAGCAGCCCCTCGCGCTCACGGCTCATGCCCTGCGGCAGCGTGAGGACGATGTCGTAGCCCTTGGCCGCGGCGACGAACGCCAGCGCGATCCCCGTGTTGCCGCTGGTCGCCTCCACGATCGTCGTGCGCCCCGGCTCGATGCGGCCCTCGGCCTCCGCCGCCTCGATCATCGCGACACCGATCCGGTCCTTCACCGACCCGCCCGGGTTGTACATCTCGAGCTTGCCGAACAGCTCGGCTCCGGCGTCCGGCGCGAGCCGCCCGAGCTGCACCATCGGGGTGCGGCCGACGTGGTCGGCGATGTTGGCGGGAACCGGGCTCACGGCGCCTGCCAGCGTACTGCGGCCGCCGGGCGGAGCCCTCAGGACACGAGCGCGCGGAACCCGGCCTGCGCCGCCTGCTGGCGCGCCTCGCGCTGGATCGCCACCGCCTGCGCCGCGCGGACGTAGTCGCGGGCGTCGGTGGCGATCTCGCTCGCATGGCCGGTGAGCTTGTGCGAGCAGTAGAGGACCATCCGGTCGCCGTCGCCGTCGTCGACGACGAAGCAGGCGACGCCCTCCCCCTTGTCCAGCGGGTCCATGATGTTCGCCACGTAGTGCGGATCCTCATGGGCGGGATACGGGCAGTCGAGCATCGTCATCTTCAGGCCTACCCGCGTGCGCGCGCGCGAATCCCGCCCGGGGTTGCTTTTCGTCGCGCTAGCCTTCGCCGCGCGTCGTGCGTTGGCCTCTACCTCGCGCCGCGCCGTGCCCCGGGCGGTGCCACCCGCGCCGGGGCGACCTTTCCTCCCCCGGCTCCGGGACGTAGGATCGCGACATGCGCCGCCTCCTCGGGACCCTCCTCGCCGCCGCCGCCTGCGCGCTCGCCGCCGCGCCGGCCGCCGACGCCCGCTCGAGCTACTGCTCGCCCACCGGCGACTACTGCTACGGCGTGCAGCAGCGCGACGGCGTCTGGCGCATCTCGCTGCACACGTTCTCCTTCCGCGGGCGCGTGCGCACCTGCGTCACGGCCCCGGACGGCAGCCGCGCCTGCCGGCGGTTCCGCGTGCGCGAGCAGCGCGGCGGCATCTACGGCTTCCGCGTCCGCTGGAGCCGCTGGTTCCCCAACCGGGGCCTCGGCCGCTACCGCGTCACGTTCGCCGTCGGCGGCTCGAAGATCGGGCCCGGCGTGAGCTTCCGGCGCGGCTGAGCGCGATTCGCGCTACTTTCCGCCGCGGCGCGCGTGGGGGAGCGCCCGTCCGCCAGGGGAGCAGGAGGGAGATCACATGAGACGGAGCTTCATCGCGATCGCGGCGATCGCGCTCACGGCATCGGTGACGGCGCCGACGGCCGCCGGGCATCCGGGCGACCCGCTCGCGTCGGCCAGCAACGTCCAGCACGTCGACCACGACGGGAACTTCACCGGCGGCCACGTCGTCCGCCAGGGCGACCGGCTGTACGTCGGCGCGTACGGGCTCGGGCTGCAGATCTTCTCGATCGCCGACACCGCGCCGGATCCGAACGATGGGCCGACCAACCCCAGGCTGATCGGCCGCTACATGCCCGGCCGCGTCGTCGCCGACGCACCGCCGGACGCCGCGGTCTTCGACGGCCGGCACATCGCGGTCCTCAACGGCACGGGCCGCACGAGCCGCAACCTGCCGCCGGGCGTCACGCGCACCGACAACTCCTACTTCATCGACGCCACCGACCCCACGAGCCCGAAGCTGCTGTGGACGTTCGAAGGCGCCCATGACGGCGAGGCGCACAACGGCGACATCGTCGACGAGCGCCGGCTGTGGCTGCCGTCCGGCGGGCGCAACTTGACCGAGGGCGGCACGGCCGGGAAGAACGGCCTGCGCATCTACGACCTCAACCCGCTGCTCGAGCAGCCGGCGCAGAAGCCGGCGGTGCTGTTCCGCGGCGATCCGGTGGAGCTGTGGCGCGACTCGCCGCACCGCGCCGGACGGGACGTCGGCCCGGCGTGGGACCACACGCACGACGTCACGGTCTATCCCGACTTCCGCGGCAGCGGGCGCGACATCGCGCTGCTCGTCGAGGGCGGCGCCTACACGAACGACGCCGGCAACACCGGCTCGCTGTTCGTGATCGACATCACCGACCCGCGCCAGCCCGTCGTGCTCAACCGCTGGCGGCACGAGTCCGGCCACGGCCACAAGCCGATCCGCTACTTCCACGAGGCGCAGTTCCTCGACGGCGACCAGAGCGTCGTGCTGGTGTCCGACGAGGACCTGCACAACGGCTGCGACGCCGGCGGCGTCACCGCGCTGCGCGTGTCGGACGACCTGACGCGCGTGGAGTCGGAGCTGTCGCAGTGGTTCATCGGCGCCGACGGCGACTTCGCGCCCATCTGCTCGGTGCACGTCTTCTCGACGCACGGCAACCTCGCGTTCTTCGGCTCCTACAACGCCGGCCTGCAGGTCGTCGACTACTCCGACCCGACCCGCCCGCGGCGCGTCGGGCACGCGGTCGAGACCGGGTCGGACGCCTGGGGCGCCGAGTACTTCGAGGACGGTCTGGTCTACGTCGGCGACTTCGGCGGCCGCGGTCTGGACACGTTCCGCTACGTCGGGCCGCGGCCGGACCTGTCCATCCA
>DATLGB010000174.1:0-23727 GCA_035540675.1 Solirubrobacteraceae bacterium
GCGAGCGGTGGCGGCCGCAGACCGAGGGCGCGGGCGTGTGCCGCGTCGAAGCGCGTGCGGACGCTGAAGTACGGCGCGTAGACCTCGAGCCCGCCGGGCGGCACGCCGGCGCCGTCCGGGTCGAGCACGGGCACGGGCCGCCCCAGCTCCCCGGCGGCCAGCGCCGCGAGCTCGCGCGCCGACAGCGCCGCCTCCGCCGCGACGGCGTGCAGCGTGTCGGGCCCGCAGCGCCAGTGCAGCGCCGCTTGGACGACGTCGGCCACGTGGTCGACGGGCACCACGTCCACGACCGCGTCCGGCTCGGCCGGCACGCGCGCGAGCAGCCCGCGCGCCAGCGCGTGCAGCGGCGGGTAGAGGACGTTGAACGAGCTCGTCCACCCCGTGCTGCTCTCCCCCACGACGATGCTCGGGCGCACCACGCGGACGGGCAGGCCGCTGGCGCGCACGAGGCGCTCGGCCTCGTGCTTGGACTGCTCGTAGGTGTTGCGGAAGCGCTGGCCGACGTCGAGGTCGCGCTCGCCGAACGTGCCTGTGTGGGCACCCGCCACGTAGGCCGTCGACACGTGGACGAAGCGCTCGAGCGCGGGCAGCGCGGCCGCGGCCTCGAGCAGGCGGCGCGTCCCCTCCACGTTGATCGCGCGCGCAGCATCGAGCGGCAGCGTGAACGAGACGCTGGCCGCGCAGTGGACGATCGCCGTGACGTCGCGCGGCAGCCGCAGCGGCCCGCCCTGCAGGTCGCCGGCCACCGCCGGCACGCCGCCCACCGCGGCGTCGAGCCGCGCCTGCGGGTCGCTTCCGCGCACGAGCCCGGCGGCGTCGCCGCGCAGCCGCGCCGCGACGTAGCCGCCGACGAACCCGGTGGCGCCCGTGACGAGGACGGTCACGCCGGGACCGGGGTCGGACAGCCGACGGCGGAGAAGCCGCCGTCCACCTTGAGCACCTGGCCGGTGACGCCGCCGGCCAGGTCGGACAGCAGGAAGGCGATGGCGCCGGCGACCGGGCGCGGATCGTGCGTGTCCCACCCGAGCGGCGCCTGCTCGGCCCAGCGGTCGGCGAGCCCGTCGAAGCCGGGGATGCCGCGGGCGGCGACCGTCTCGAGCGGGCCGGCGGAGACGAGGTTGACGCGGATGCCGCGCGGCCCGAGGTCGCGCGCGAGGTAGCGGCTCGTGGCCTCGAGCGCCGCCTTGGCGACGCCCATCCAGTCGTACACCGGCCAGGCGACGCTGGCGTCGAAGTCGAGGCCGACGAGCGCGCCGCCCTCCGGCGGCATCAGCGGGGCCAGCGTGCGGGCGAGGTCGCGCAGCGACACGGCGCTCACGTGCAGCGCCGTCTGCGCGCTGGCCACCGGCGCGCTCATGAAGCGGCCGCCGAGCGCGTCGGCGGGCGCGAACGCGATGGCGTGCAGCGCCCCGTCGACGCCGCCCCAGCGGGCGCGCAGCGCGTCCGCGAGCGCGTCGAAGTGCTCGGGCACCGTGACGTCGAGCTCGAGCACCTCCGCGGGCTCGGGCAGCTTGCGCGCCGCACGCTCCGTCAGGCGCCGCCCGCGGCCGAACGACGTCAGCACGACCTCGGCGCCCTGCCGCTGCGCCAGCGCGGCGGCGTGGAAGGCGATCGAGTCGGCGGTGAGCGCACCGGTGACGAGGATCCGCTTGCCGGCGAGCATCACAGCGGCACGCACGTCATCGGGTCGGCGAGCACCGGCTCGGGAGCCGGCACGGCGTCGCGCGCCCACAGCAGCTCGAGCGTCGCCCGCGCCACGAGCCGCTCGTCGCCGCCGCGCACGTCGAGCACGACCGAGACGAGCCCCGTCCGGTCGTCGACGGGCGCGAGCGCGGCGAGGCGGCCCGCGACGTCGATGGTCTCCCCCAGCCGCACCGGGCGCTTGAACACGGCGTCGCGCACGCGCCGCAGCGCGACCACGCGCTCGGGGTCGAGCGGCACCAGCCCCGCCGCGAGCGAGAGCACGAGCAGGCCGTGCGCGATCCGCTCGCCGAACGGCGACGCCTCGGCCCAGCGCGCGTCGGTGTGCTGCGGGTGCTGGTCGCCGGTCAGCCCGGCGAAGGCGACGACGTGCGCTTCGGTGACCGTGCGCCCGCGGGTCGCGAAGCGCAGGCCCGGCGCGAGGTCGTCGAAGGGGCGGCTGAGGATGTCCATGGCCTCTCTCACAGGGGGATGTTGGGTCGCTGCGAGCCGCGCGGGACGCCGGCGAGCGTCGACAGGCCCCAGGCCAGCCGCGCCCGCGTGGCGGCGGGCTCGATGATCTCGTCCACGTGCCCGTCTCCGGCGGCGACGCGGGCGTGCAGGTGCTCGCGGGCGTACTCGCGCGCCAGACGGGCGCGCTCGGCGCCCGGGTCGGCGGCGGCGGCCAGCGCGCGCCGGTGGATGACCCCGACCGCCTGCTCGGCGCCCATCACGCCGACCTCCGCGCCCGGCCACGCGAAGGACAGGTGCGCGCCGAGCGCGCGCGAGTTCATCGTGATGTACGCGCCGCCGAACGCCTTGCGCAGGACGACGGTGAGCTTGGGCACCTCGCCCTCCGCGAACGCGTGCAGCAGCTTCGCGCCGTGGCGGATCACGCCCGCCTGCTCCTGCTGGGTGCCCGGCATGAAGCCCGGCGTGTCGACGAAGACCAGCAGCGGCAGGTTGAACGTGTTGCAGGTGCGCACGAAGCGCGCCGCCTTCTGGGCGCAGTCGGCGTCCATGACGCCGCCGAGGAAGCGCGGCTGGTTGGCGACCACGCCGACCGCGCGGCCCTCGAGCCGCGCGAAGGCGCAGACCACGTTGCGCGCCCAGCGCGGCTGGACCTCGAGCAGGCTGCCGCCGTCGACCACGCGCGCCACCACGTCGCGCACGTCGTACGTCGTCCGGCTGCTGGCCGGGACGACCGCCCCCGGGTCGCCGGGCTCGGGCGGCGCCGGCGGGTGCGGCTCGGGATCGGCGCCCGCGTGCTGCGGCAGGTAGGACAGCAGGTCGCGGACGTGGCGCGCCGCCGCCAGGTCGTCGTCGACGACGTTGTGCGCCACGCCGTTGCGCTCGTGCACGCGGGGCCCGCCGAGCGCCGCGGCGTCGACGTCCTCGCCCAGCACCTCGCGCACCACCGCCGGCCCGGTGAGGAACATCGACGCCTCGCGGGTCATCACGACGAAGTCGGTCAGCGCCGGCGAGTAGGAGCCGCCGCCGGCGCTCGTGCCGGCGATGACCGAGATCTGCGGCACGAGCCCCGACAGCCGCACGTGCTCGCCGAAGATGCGCCCGTAGCCGGCCAGCGCGCCGACGCCCTCCTGCATGCGCGCGCCGGCGCTGGCGACGAAGCCCACGACCGGAACGCGCGCCTGGTGGGCGAGCCGCAGGACGCGCACGATCGTCTCCGCGTGCTGCTCGCCGAGCGAGCCGCCGGCGTAGCTCGTGTCCTGCGCGTAGCCGAAGACGGGGCGGCCGTTGACCCGCCCGGCGGCGCCGACGACGCCGTCGCCCGGCCGCGCCCGGTCGCCCATGCGCCGCGACGCCACGCTCGAGCGGATCACGTGCAGCGAGCCCGGATCGCACAGGGCTTCGAGGCGCTCAAGCGGCCCCAGCGTCACCGGCTCGGAGACGGCGACCGTCATCGCGCCGCTCCCAGGCACAGGACGGCGTTGTGGCCGCCGAAGCCGAACGAGCTCGACAGGGCGATCCGCGGCCGGCCCGGATCGAGCGGGCGCGGCGAGTCGGGCACGTAGTCGAGGTCGAGCCCCTCCTCGCGCTCCTCCCACCCGAGCGTCGGCGGCGCGACGCCGTCGGCGAGCGCGAGCACGGTGGCGACGGCCTCGACGGCGCCGGCGGCCCCGAGCAGGTGCCCGATCGCCGACTTCGTGCTCGACACCGGCACGGCGGCCGCGTGCTCGCCCAGCGCGGCCTTCAGGGCCAGCGTCTCCGCGCGGTCGTTGAGCGGCGTCGACGTGCCGTGGGCGTTGACGTAGGCGACGTCGGCCGGCTCGGCGCCGGCGTCGGCGAGCGCGGATCGGATGGCGCGGGCGGCGCCCTCGCCGTCGGGGGCCGGCGCCGTGAGATGGTGCGCGTCGGAGCTGGCGCCGTAGCCGAGCACCTCGCCGAGCACGGTCGCGCCGCGCGCGGCGGCGGCGTCGGCCGCCTCGAGCACCAGGATTCCGGCGCCCTCGCCCATCACGAACCCGTCGCGGCGGGCGTCGAACGGGCGGCTCACGCCGGTCGGGCTGAGCGCGTCCATCGAGGCGAACGCGGCGTGGGCCAGCGACGTGTGCGCCGCCTCGGCGCCGCCGGTGACGACGGCGTCGCAGTCGCCGTGGGCGATCGCGCGCGCCGCCGCGCCGATGGCGTGCGCGCCCGCCGCGCAGGCGGAGACCGTGCCGAACACCTGGCCGCGCAGGTTGTGGCGCATGGCGAGCGCGGCGGGGGCGGCGTTGGCCATCATCAGCGGGATCGACAGGGGCGGGACCCGCTGCGGCCCGGCGTCGCGCAGGAGGTCGTAGCCGTCCAGCAGCGTCCCGATCCCGCCGATGCCGGTCCCGACGATGCAGCCGACCCGGTCCGGCGCGTACGGCGGGCCGTCCGCCCAGCCGGCCTGCTCGATCGCCTCGTCGCCGGCGACGAGCGCGAGCTGCGTGAAGCGGTCCGAGCGCCGCACGAGCTTGCGCGACAGGCGCTGCTCGGGCGCGAAGCCGTCGCAGCGCGCGGCGCCGCCGGCGATCCCGGTCTCGCCCGCGCACCAGCGGTCGTGCAGCGTTCGGGCGCCGTCGCCGAGCGGCGTGACGGCGCCCACGCCGGTGATGACGACGCGCTGCCGCACTACGCCCCGGCCCGCTCCGCGACCAGCGCGACGGCGTCGCCCACCGTGCGCAGGTTGGCGATGTCGGCGCCCTTGAGCTCGACGCCGTACTCCTCGTGGACGATCTGGCCGAGCTCGACCAGGTCGAGCGAGTCGACGTCGAGCGCCTCGAAGCCGGCGTCGAGCGACAGGTCGGCGGGATCGGCGCCCAGCTCCTCGAGCGCCGCGAAGACGCGGCTGCGGATGGCCTCGGCGGTGATGGTGGACGGGGTCATGGTGCTCCTCTCATGCGCTCAGCCCACCGTCGACGGTGAGCGTGGTTCCGGTGACGTACGCGGCCTCCTCGGAGACGAGGAAGCGCACGCAGGCGGCGACCTCCTCGGGCGTCCCGGCCCGGCGGGCGGGGACGCGGTCGAGGAAGCCGTCCGGCAGCCCCGCCGTCATCTCGGTCGAGATGAAGCCGGGGGCGACCGCGTTGACGGTCACGCCGCGGCGCGCCACCTCGGCGGCCACGGTGCGGGTGAGGCCGACGAGGCCGGCCTTGGCGGCGGCGTAGTTCGCCTGCCCCGGGTTGGCCTTCTGACCGACGACCGAGGCGACGTTGACGATGCGCCCGAAGCGCGCGCGCAGCATCGGGCGCAGCGCTCGCCGGGTCAGGCGGAAGGCGCCGCTGAGGTTGGTGGCGACGACGCGGTCCCAGTCCTCGTCGCTGAGCGACGGGCTGAGGTTGTCGGCGGTGATCCCGGCGTTGTTGACGAGCACGAGCACGGGCGCCCCCAGCGCCTGCTCCGCCCGCGCGAGCAGGTCGTCGGCGGCGGCGGGGTCGGCGACGTCGGCCGCCAGCGCCACCGACGGCGTCGGCAGCGACGCGGCGACCGCCTCGGCCTTGGAGCGCTGCGACCGGTAGTTGACCGCCACGGACCAGCCGTCGGCCGCGAGCGCGCGCGCCGTGGCCTCGCCGATGCCGCGGCCGGCGCCGGTGACGAGGGCGGCGCCTCTCACGCCGGCCTCCACTCGAGCAGGCCGGCGCCCCAGGTGAAGCCGGCGCCGAACGCGCACACGAGCACGCGCGCGCCGTCGAACAGGCGCCCGTCGCGGCGGGCGTGGTCGAGCGCCAGCGGGATGGAGGCGGCCGACGTGTTGCCGTGGCGCTCGATGCAGTCGACCACCCGCTCGGGAGCCAGCCCCAGCCGCCGCCCGACGGCGTCGAGGATCCGCCGGTTGGCCTGGTGGTAGACGAACAGGTCGACGTCGTCGAGCGCGGCGCCGGCGGCGGCGCAGGCGGCAACGGTGGCGTCGCCCATCCGCGCGACGGCGTGCTTGAACACCTCCTGGCCGTCCATCTCGACCACGCCGCGCTCGCGCGTGATGCGCAGCAGGTCGCGGTCGCCGGCGGCGCCGAGGACGACGGGGCCGACCACCGGCGCGCCCGCGCGCAGCAGCAGCGCGCCCGCGCCGTCGCCGAACAGCGCGGCGGTGCGGCGGTCGAGCGGGTCGGTGTAGCGAGCCAGCACGTCGGCGCCGACGAGCAGGACGCTGCGCGCGCGGCCGGATTCCAGCTGGGCCGCCGCGAGGGAGAGCCCGGCGACGAAGCCGGTGCAGGCGGCGCCGACGTCCACCGCGCCGGCGCCGAGCGCGCCGACGGCGTGCGCGACCAGCGGCGCCGCCGCCGGGGTGATCTCGTCGGCCGTGGTGGTCGCGACGAGGACGAGGTCGACCTCGGCGGGATCGGCGCCCGCGTCGGCCAGCGCCGCGCGGGCGGCGCGGGCGGCGAGCGCCGACAGCCGCTCCCCGGGCCCGGCGACGCGGCGCTCGCGGATGCCCGTGCGCTGGACGATCCAGCCCGCGTCGACGCCGAGCCGCGCCGCGACGGCCTCGCTGGTGACCGCGCGCCCGGGCAGCGCGACGCCGAGCCCGGCAGCGGCGGCGGCGACCGTCTCAGGCGGCACGGGCGGCTCCGGGGAGGGTGCGGCGCACGAGCTTCGTCAGCACGCGGCCCGGCCCGGTCTCCTCGAACTCGTCGATCCCCGCGCCGCGCAGGGCGAGCACCGTCTCGCGCCACCGCACCGGCCGCGTCAGCGCCTCGACCAGGCGCCGGCGCGGGTCGTCGATTGGCGCGGCGGTCAGCGACGACCAGACCTCGAGGCGCGGCGCGCGCAGGGCGACGCGCTCCAGCGCCGCTGCGAACGGCGCGGCGGCCGGCGCCATCAGCGGCGAGTGGAACGCGCCGGACACGTTGAGCTCGAGCGCCCGCACACCGCCGGCGCGCAGCTCCGCGGCCGCCGCGGCGGCGCCCGGCCGTGGCCCCGAGAGCACGAGCTGGCCCGGCGCGTTGTCGTTGGCGACCACGAGGCCGTGGCGGCGCGCGATCGCTTCGACGGCGCCGGCGTCGCCGCCGAGCGCGGCGACCATCGTGCCGCCGCCGGCTTCGGACATCAGCCGGCCACGCAGCGCGGCGAGGCGGACGGCGTCCGCCTCGGCGACCACGCCGGCGGCGGCCAGCGCCGACAGCTCCCCGAGCGAGTGGCCGGCGAGCGCCGCGGGCGGCGCGGGCAGCCGCTCGCGCAGCTCGTCCCAGCCGGCCAGCGACGCGCACAGGATCGCGGGCTGGGCGAAGCGCGTGTCCTCGTCGGCGCGCGCGAACGGATCGTCGCCGGCCGCCTCGCAGGCGAGCTCGAGCAGGTCGGGGCGGCGCGCGGCGACGGCGGCGCGCATGTCCGGCGTCTGGCTGGCCTGACCGGGGAACAGGGCGGCGACGGGCATGCCGCGACCCTGTCGTGCGGCGCCGTCGCGCGACAGGGGCGGCGGGCGCGGCTCCCCCCGCCCGGGGGGAAGCGGGCGCCCGCCGGGGGGTCGGGTGTAACCGGCCCTGCGTCAGCCGGTACTAGCGGATCGCGGCGTCGCCCGCGGCGACGATCGCGCGCGGGTCGAAGTAGGCGGTCGATCGCGTGATGCGGTCGCCGTCGAACTCGAGCACCGTGACGCCCTCGTAGGCGACGTCGTCCCCGCCGCCCAGCGTGCCGGTCGAGCGCCACTCCAGCGCGGCCGACTCGTCGTCGGCGAGCACGGAGCGGAACTCCGACCGGATCTCCGAGAACGTGTCGCGGTAGCCCGTCCAGAACTCGCGCGCCCCTTCGGGGCCGTCGAACGTGCGCGTGGTGGCGGTGTTGCCGGCGACCGCGCCGTCGGCGTACAGCGCCGCCAGCACATCGGCGTCACGGTCGGCTTCCAGCGTGTGCAGCGCGTCGATGAAGCGCTCGGCGAGGCCTCGGGACATACGGCGGCGCTACCCGTCGCGGGCGCCGGCGACCCTTCCGTTCGAGCCGGCGAGCGCCAGCACGACCTCGACCAGCGCCGGCGGCGTGTCGACGATCGCGTCCGCGCCCGCCGTCTCCAGCTCCGCGCGCGTGCCGATGCCCCACGTCACGCCGACGGCGACCAGCCCGTGCGCGTGCGCCGCCTCGACGTCGTGGCTGCGGTCGCCGACCAGCGCGAGCGCGCCGGAGCCGAGCGCCGCGAGCGCGCGGCCGAGCGTGGCCGTCTTGAACTCGGTGCCGTCGAACGACGGCCCCTCGACGACCGCGAAGCGCTCGCGCAGCCCGAGCGCGGCGAGCACCGGCTCGGCGAACGGCAGCGGCTTCGACGTCGCGACCCCGAGCCGCAGCCCGGCCGCCGCCAGCGCGTCGAGGGCCTCGGCCATGCCCGGGAACCCGGGGGTCTCGTGCAGCAGCAGCCGGTAGCGCGCGCGGTAGGCGCCGACGCACGCGGCGACCTCGGCGTCGGCCGGATCCAGCCCCAGCAGCTCGGCGTACGCCACCTGCAGCGGCGGCCCGATCATCGCGGCGATCCGTGCGACGCCCGGATCCGGGTGCCCGCGCTCGGCCAGCGCCGCTCGCGTGCCGCGCGTGATGGTCGCGCGCGAGTCGGCGAGCACGCCGTCGAGGTCGAACAGGACGGCGGGCGCGGTCACGCGATCAGCCCCAGCCGCTGGGCGCGCTGGACCGCCTCGGCGCGGTTGCGGACCTTGAGCTTGCGGTACAGCGAGCTCGTGTGCTCCTTGACCGTGTGCGGCGAGAGGTAGAGCTTGCCCGCGATCTCGGGGTTGGTCGCGCCCTGGGCGATCAGGTCGAGCACCTCCTTCTCGCGCTCGGAGAGCAGCGCCGGCGGCGCCTCGCGCTGCGGCGCGAACACCGTCATGCCGAGCCCGACCATCCGCACGGCGCGCGCGACGTCGCCGGCGTCCCAGTCCTTGGACACGAAGCCGGACGCACCGGCCGCGCGGGCGGCGCTCGGCGAGATGCGCCCGGCGCCGGAGATCAGCAGCACGCGGGTGACCGGCGACGCCGCGCGCAGGCGCTCGCACACCTCCGCGCCCGACTCGCCGCCGAGGAAGAGGTCGACCAGCGCCACATGCGGCTCGTAGCGCCGCGCCAGCTCCTCCGCCTCGGCGCCCGAGCGCGCTGACAGGAACCGCTCGACCCACGGCTGCTCGCCCAGCATCAGCCGGAAGCCCCAGTGGACGACGTCGTGGTCGTCGACGACGAGCACGCGCAGGCGGCGCTCGCCGTTCACGGCGGGCCCTCGGGATCGAGCGGCACGCTCAGGCGCACCCGCCAGCGGCCGGCGCCGGCCGGGCCGAACTCCACCACGCCGCCCTCTTGGAGCGCCTCGACCGCGGCGAGGCGCAGCCCCATCCCGGCCGCGGGCGCCGCGGCGCGCGGCTCGCCCACGCCGTCGTTGAGGACCTCGAGCACGAACGCCCCGTCGGCGCGGCTGAGCCGGACCTCGACGCACGTCGGGCGCGCGTGCTTGGCGGCGTTGCGGATCGCCTCGCGCAGGATCGACTGCGCCAGCGGCTCCAGCCGCGCCGGCACCGCGACGTCGTCGCCGGCACGCACGGCGACGTCGAGCTCGGGATGCGCGGCCTGCAGCCGCGCCACCTCGTCGCGCAGCGTCGTGCCGGTCGCGCGGCTGCGGCGCGCCAGCGGGCGCTGCAGGGCCGCGCGCAGCTCGCCGAGCGCCGCCTGGATCTCCTCGCGGCAGCGCTCGCGGTCGGCGGCGTCGAGCGGCCCCTGCCCCGACAGCGCGAGCGACACGCCGAACAGCCGCTGCACGACCGCCTCGTGCAGCTCGCGCGCGAAGTCGATGCGGTCCGCGAGCTGGCGCGCCAGCTCGTGCTCGCGCGTCGCGTAGCGGGCCCCGGCGGCGAGCGCGGCCACCTTCCCGAGCAGCCACAGCGTGTGGCGCTGGCGGTCGGTCAGCGGCCCCTGCTCCGGCGCCCGGTCGGCGATGATCACGCCGAACCAGCGGCCGCCGGCCGACATCGGCGTGCACGTGAGCGTGCCCTGCAGCAGCAGCGCGTGGAACTGCTCGGGCAGCTCGCGCTCGACGTGCTCGCTCACCTCCACCACGCGGTCCTCGGCCAGCGCGCGGCGGGCGAGCTCCACCTGCTCGGCGGTGGGCGCGGCACCCTCGAACAGCGCCAGGTCGAGCCCGTGGGCGCCGACCGCGCGGACCATCCGCCGCTCGTCGTCGTAGGCGAAGATCACCGCGCGGCGCATCTCGGCCAGCCGGCACGTCGCGGCGGCCATGCGCGAGTGGAACTGGTCGGACGGGCCGGCCTCGGCCTCCGAGAGCAGCTGGGCGAACAGGTCGAGCGCCTCGACGGGCGCGGCGAGCGGGAGCGTGCGGTCGGCCACGGCAGCGCGAGTCTTTCGCATGCGGCCGCGATCCCGCCAGGCGAACCCGCCGACCGGGGGGTCGGCCGCTTAACCGACGAAGGCTCCGTCCGGGGACGGAGCCTTCGAAGTTGACGCGAAGTGGCCGCTCGAGGAGCCTTCCAGCCCGGCGCAAGCGCCAAGACCTTCCGGCGGCGGGCCTCTCACCTCGTGGCCTCGCTCTTTGCGGCTCAGCTCCGCGTCGAGAGGGAATCTACGTCGAGCGGCCGGGTGTGCGCAAGGGGTGCGGTGCCGTTCATCCCGCTGTTTGCGGCAATCAGCTGCCCGCGGATGATCAGCACGTCCTCCTCGCGCAGGTCCTCGGGCAGCAGGCCGCGGCGGACGCGGTCGCGCATCAGCGGCCCGAGCGGGCTGCGCCGCCGCTCGATGGTGGCCGCGCGCAGGCCGGCCGCGCGCAGCGCGTCCAGCGTCTCCTGCTCGCCGACGATGTCGCTCTGGGTGAGCAGGACGACGCCGCCCGGGCGCAGGTGGGCGGCCGCCTCGGCGCAGATGCGGTCGAGCACCACCCGCCCGTCGGGTCCCGCCTCCCAGGCGCGTGAGGCGCCGCGGGTGGGTAGCTCGGGGCGTTCGGAGGGAACGTAGGGTGGGTTGCTGACGATGCAGTCGAACTTCTCGTGCTCGACGGCGGCGAACAGGTCGCCGCGCACGCCGCGGACGCGGACGCCGTTGAGCCGCGCGTTCAGGCGCGCCGTCAGCACGGCGCGGCGCGAGACGTCGACCGCCGTCGCGTCCGCGCCGCGCAGCGCGGCGGTGACGGCGAGGATCCCGCTGCCCGTGCAGAGGTCGAGCACGCGCGCGCCCGGCGGCAGCGTCTCGCGGCGGAGGGCGTCCGCCAGCATCCGGGAGTCCGAGATGGGCGTGAAGACGCCCGGCAGGGTCACGAGCCGCACGGCTCCTCCGTTTCCGGACGCCGGGCTCGGCAAACGGTGACCGTGCCCTCCGCCGACGGCCTGCGCGCCGCCTTCGACGCCCCCGAGCCGCTGACGATCGGGCTCGAGGAGGAGGTGATGCTGTGCGACCCCGAGACGCTCGACCTGGCGCCCGTCGCGACCGAGGTGCTGGCGCGCGCGGCGGGCGACGAGCGGGTCAAGCTCGAGCTGCCGGCCGCGCAGCTCGAGCTCGTGACGCGCCCGCACGCGCGCGTGGCCGACGCCGTCGCCGAGCTCGCCGCGGCGCGCGCGGCGCTGGCCGCGGCGGCACGGGGGCTCGCGCTGCCCCTGGCCGCGGCGGTGCACCCGACCGCGGGGGAGATCGGCGTGCTCAACGCGGGCCCGCGCTACGAGGCCATCGAGGCGGAGTACGGCACGATCGCGCGCCGGCAGCTCGTCGGCGCGCTGCAGGTGCACGTCGCCGTCGGCGGCGCCGACCGCACGCTGTGGGTCTACAACGCGCTGCGCGCGCTGCTGCCCGAGCTGGCGGCGCTGGCGGCGGCCGCGCCGTTCCACGGCGGCCGCGACACCGGCCTGGCCTCCGTGCGGCCCACGATCTCGACGCTGCTGCCGCGGCAGGGACTGCCGCCCGCGATCGCCAGCTGGGAGGCCTTCGCCGAGGAGCTGCGCTGGGGGGCGTCGGCGGGCGCCGTCCCGGAGCCGCGGCGCTGGTGGTGGGAGCTGCGCCCGCACGTGGAGTACGGCACCCTCGAGCTGCGCGTCCCGGACGCCCAGCCCTCGATCGAGCAGGCGGCCGCGGTCGCCGAGACCGCGTTCGCGCTGGTCGCGTGGCTCGCCGCCCGCTGCGATGCCGGCGAGCCGCTGCGCCCGGTGCCGGGCTGGCGCATCGCGGAAAACCGCTGGGCCGCTCTGCGCCACGGCGTCGAGGGCGAGCTGGCCGACCTCGAGACGGGCGAGCGGCGGCCGGCGCGGGCGCGGCTGCACGCCCTGCTCGACGCGGTCGAGCCGCACGCGCAGGGGTCGCTCGACGGCGCGCGGGCGCTCGTGGAGCGCAACGCGGCGATCGAGCTGCGCGAAGTGGGCCTCGACGGCGCAGCCGCATGGCTGGCGGCGCGCTTCACCGGGTAACGTCGCGAACGCGATGGGTCGGTTGCCAACTCCGCGCGGCGACGTGTCCGCGCTCCTCGTCGGCTGCCTGGGGCCGGAGGTGCTCCCGCTGCCGTCACACGTCCCCGTGGCGCCCGCCGACCCGCTGGCCGACGAGGACCTCCAGCTCGCGCTGTACGTCTGCTACGAGCTGCATTACCGCGGCTTCGACGGGGTGCATCCGGAATGGGAGTGGGAGCCGACGCTGCTGGCCCTGCGGCGGGCGCTGGAGCGCATCTTCGAGGCGGCGCTGCACGACGCCGTCGGCCCGCCCGGAGGCGCGCCGGCCCCCGAGGACTTCGACCTGGCGCTGCGGGCGATCGCCGACGAGGACGACGCGCCGTCGCTGTCGCGGCACATCGAGCGCCGGGCGACGCGCGAGCAGCTCCTGGAGTTCCTCGTGCACCGCTCGGCGTACCAGCTCAAGGAGGCCGACCCGCACTCCTTCGCGATCCCGCGCCTGTCGGGCCGGCCGAAGGCGGCGATCGTCGAGATCCAGGCCGACGAGTACGGCGGCGGCCGCCCCGACCGCATCCACGCCGCGCTGTTCGCGAAGGCGCTGCGCGCGGTGGGTCTCGACGACGCCTACGGCGCCTACCTCGACCACGTGCCGGCGCCGACGCTGGCGACCGTCAACCTGATGTCGCTGCTCGGGCTGCACCGGGCCCGGCGCGGTGCGGCGTGCGGGCATCTCGCGCTGTTCGAGATGACGTCGTCGATCCCCAACCGCCGCTACGCCGCCGGCCTGCGGCGCCTCGGCTTCGGCGACGACGCGGCCGACTTCTTCGACGAGCACGTGGTGGCCGACGCGGTCCACGAGAGCATCGCCGCGGTCGACCTCGCCGGTGGGCTCGCGAGCGAGGAGCCGGAGCTGGCCGCCGACATCCTCTGGGGCGCGCGGGCGCTGGTGACCGTGGAGGGCCGCTGGGCCCGCCACGTCATGAAGGCGTGGGGCCGCGACGCATCGTCGCTGCGGGTGCCGGCCGAGGCTCCCGCTCCGGCCGGCTCGGCGCGCTGAACCCCGCCAGGCGGTGCGTCCCGTCGCACAGCGGCTTCAGGCGCGAGCGCCCGCAGCGGCACAGCGCGATGGTCGCGCGGCCCGCCGTGTCGACGCGGCGGCCCTGCTCGTCGAGGACCTCGACGTCGCCGCGCACGAGCAGCGGCCCGTCGCGGTAGGGCGTCACGATGACGGGCCGGTCAGGCAGTCGAGCCGCGCTCCCGCGCGCCGTCGGGCTCGACGGGACGCTCGTAGGTCGTGGTGACGTCGGCCGCCGCGTAGATCGCGGCGAAGCGCAGCGGGCCCGCGCCGGGGTTGCGGACCTCGTGCGGCACGCCCTCGGGCACGAGCACGAGGCTGCCCGCCGGCACGCGCGCCGTCTCGCCGTCCATCTCGACCTCGGCCTCGCCCGCCAGCACGACGACGATCTCCTCGGCCGAGTCGACGTGACGCGGGAGCCGGCAGCCGCGCGGCACCTCGAGCACCGACGCACCCGACGCCTGCGCGCCCACGCCCGCGCCGAGCGCCGACGCGGAGCGCCAGCGGGCGTGCTGGTCGTTGTCGTACCACGCCGGCGACAGCTCGAGGTCACGGGGGCGGATCGCGCGCATCCACCACCACCCTTCCCGCGCGCCGGGATCGGCGAACCCGCGGGACGGCCTGCGACACTGGGGGCATGGACAGCTCCCCTCGCTGGCTCCCGCCGCAGGCGCCCGGCAGCTCGCCGCCGCCGGCGTGGGAGCCCGCCACGCAGCCGCCGTCCCCACCGGCGCCGCCGCCGTACATCGAGCAGCGCCCGTCGACGCTGAAGCGCCTCATCGGGCCGCTGATCCTCGCCGGCGCGCTGCTGCTGAAGTTCGGCGCCAAGCTGAAGTTCCTGCTCATCGCGGCCAAGGGCGCGAAGTTCCTCACCACGTCCGCGTCGATGCTCGTCTCGATCGGCGCCTACGCGCTGATCTGGGGCTGGAAGTTCGCCGTCGGCTTCGTCGTGCTGCTGTTCGTCCACGAGATGGGCCACTACATCCAGCTGCGGCGCGAGGGCGTGCGGCCCAGCGCGATGGTGTTCATCCCGTTCCTGGGCGCGGTGGTCACCGCCAAGTCGCTCGGCGGCAACGCCGTGGCCGAGGCCCGCGTCGGCCTGGCCGGGCCGATCCTGGGTTCGCTGGGCGCGGCGGGGGTCGCCGCGGCGGGCTTCGCCCTCGACAGCGACCTGCTGCTCGCGCTCGCGTTCACCGGCTTCTTCCTCAACCTGTTCAACCTGCTGCCGGTCACGCCGCTCGACGGCGGCCGCGCGATGGCCGCGATGGCGCCGTGGATGTGGTTCGTCGGCCTCGCGGCGGTCTTCACCCTCGTCTTCGTGTGGCCCAACCCGATCCTGATCCTGATCGCGCTGGTCGGCGGCTTCGACGTCTACCACCGCTGGAAGGCGCGCCGGCAGGGCGGCGAGGAGGCGCAGACGTACTACCGCGTCCGCCCGCGCCACCGCGTCGCCGTCGGCGCCGTCTACGTCGGCCTGATCGTCCTGCTCGCGCTGGGCATGGACGCCACGTTCATCGAGCGCAGCTTCGACGACGTGTAGAAGCCGCCCCGGCCGGCGCCGTTCAGCGCTCGCGCAGCGCGCGCTCGATCTCGCGGCGAGTGTCGCGCTCCTTGATCGCCTGGCGCTTGTCGCCGACGTCCTTGCCGCGCGCGAGCGCGATCTCGACCTTGGCGCGGCCGTTGGCGAAGTACAGCCGCGTCGGGACGATCGTCAGCCCGCGCTCGTTGGTGCGCGTCTGCAGCCGCTCGAGCTCGGCGCGGTGCACGAGCAGCTTGCGCGGCCGCTCGGGCTCGTGGTTCTCGCGCGACGCCGGGGCGTACGGCGGGATGTGGACGTTGAACAGCCACAGCTCGCCGTCCTTGATCGCGGCGTAGCCGTCCTTGAGCTGCGCCTTGCCGCCGCGCAGCGACTTGACCTCGCTGCCGGTCAGCATCATGCCCGCCTCGAACTTGTCGAGCAGGTGGTAGCGGTAGGAGGCCTGGCGGTTGGTGGCGACGTCGCCGGGTGCGGCCTTGCGCTTCTTCTGCGCCATCGCCCTCTTATATCTCCACCGGCGACAGGTCGACGCGCCCGCGCGTCGCGTCGACGCGGTGGACCTGGACCGTCACGGGGTCGCCGATGCGCAGCGTGCGCTTGGACTCGGCGCCGATCAGCATCGTCTCGAGCTCGTTGAGCTCCCACCAGTCGCCCCGCAGGCGGCGCACCGGGAGCATCCCCTCGTGGCCGTCGCCGAAGGCGACGAACGCCCCGGCGCCGATGACGCCGGTGATCTCGCCGGCGAACTCGGCCGACCAGCCGCGCCGGAACAGCTCGGCCTCGAGCAGGAAGCAGCGCGCCACCGAGTCGGCGGTGCGCTCGATCGCCATCGCGTCGCGCTCGCGCTGCGAGCACCACGAGCCGGTGTCCTCGAGCCCGGAGCGCTCGGGCGCCGTCTCCCCCGCGCCCACGGCCGCCAGCAGGGCGCGGTGGCAGATGAGGTCGGGATAGCGCCGGATCGGCGACGTGAAGTGGCAGTAGCGCGGCGATCGCAACCCGGCGTGGCCGAGGTTGCGCGGCGTGTAGTAGGCCTGCTTGAGCGAGCGCAGCACCAGGCTCGAGAGCCCGAGCGCGCCGTGGCCGGTCGCCCGCGCGTGCTCGGCCACCATCCGCGACATCGCGCCCGCCGCCTCGCCGGCCTGCTGCGGCGTCATGTGCCTGGACAGCGGCGGCGTCGGGACGTCGAGCGACGCCAGCTGCTCGGCCAGGAACTCGATCCGCGGCGGGTCCGGCTGCTCGTGGACGCGGTACAGCGCCCCGAGCGCGCGGTCCTCCAGCAGCCCGGCCACCGCCTCGTTGGCGGCGATCATCAGGTGCTCGATCAGGCGGTGCGACTCCGTCTGCACCTCCGGGACCAGCTCGATCACGTGGCCGTCTCGGTCGAACGAGAACGACGGCTCGCTGGAGGACACCTCGAGCGCGCCCTTCGCGGCGCGCGCGGCCTCGAGCGCCGCCGCCGCCGCGCGCGCCGCCTCCAGCGGCACCGCCCACGGCTCCTCGGCGCGCTCGAGCCCGCCGAAGATGCGGTCGACGCGCGGGTAGTCGAGGCGCATGTCGGACCGGATCAGCGAGCGGTAGAACGACGAGCGCCGCAGCCGCGGCCCCTCGAGGTCCAGCTCCACGGTTACCGCCAGGCGGTCGGCGCCCGGCCGCAGCGAGCAAGCGTCGTTGGACAGCGCCTCCGGCAGCATCGGCTCGACCTTGCCGGGGACGTAGACGCTGGTCGCGCGGCGGAACGCCTCGCGGTCGACCGCCGATCCCGGCGGCACGTGCGCGGCGACGTCGGCGATGTGCACCCATACGCGCACCGTCGCCTCGTCGATGCGCTCGGCCGAGATGGCGTCGTCGAAGTCCTTGGCCGTCGGAGGGTCGATGGTGAAGGTCGGCAGGTCGCGCAGGTCGCGACGCGGGCCGGCGTCGCCGCCGGGCGGCCGCTGCGCCGCCTCGCGCGCCTCGCGCTCGACCGCCGGGTCGAAGCGCCGGCGCAGCCCGCGGGCGAGCATCAGCGCCTCGATCACGTCGCGCGCCACGTCCGGGCGGCCGATGCGCCGCAGCACGCGGCCGTGGCCGGCGCGCGGGCCGCTCGGGGCCACGAGCACGAGGTCGCCCACCCGCGCGTCGCGGTCGCGCTCGACGTTGATGCGCCGGTCGCGCTCGAAGAACGGCGTCGCGGTCAGGAAGCGCCCGCGCTTCTCGAGCACGCCGACCACCGGGGCGGCCGCGGCCCGGCCGCCGCCGCGCTCGCCGCGGGTCTCGCGGCGCTCGCCGCCCCGCTGCTTCACTCGATCTTCCCGGCGAGCACCGACAGCGCGCGCTGCAGCGCCTCGTCCGGGCGCGTGTCCGCGTCGTCCTGCGCCCTGACGTCCGGCGGGATCCCGCCCGGCTTGCCGTCGGCCGGCGCCAGGTTGCGGCCCTTGGGCGTGAAGTACTCGCCGACGGTGATGTCGAGGGCGCCGCCGTTGGGCAGCGGCTGGACCTCCTGGAAGACGCCCTTGCCGTAGGTGCGCGTGCCGACGACGGTGGCGCGGTCTCGGTCCTTCAGCGCGCCCGCCACGATCTCCGACGCCGACGCCGTGTCCTGGTTGACGAGCACCACGAGCGGGATCTCGGTGTCGACCGCCTGGCCGGACGCCTTGTAGGACTTCGACGGCCGGCTGCGCCCGCGCGTGGTCACGATCACCCCGTCGGAGACGAACAGCGAGGCGACGAGCACGCCCTCCTGCAGCAGGCCGCCGCCGTTGTTGCGCAGGTCGAGCACGACGCCGTCGGCGTCGCGGCGCAGCAGCGGGCGCAGCGCGCGCGCCAGCTCGCCGTGGGCGCCCGAGGTGAACGAGGCGAGCGAGGCATAGGCGATGCGGTGCCCGCCCTTGCGCTCCATCCGGGAGTCCACGACCGGCACCGAGATCGACGCGCGCTCGACCGTGATGCTGCGGCGGCGCTTGCCGGAGCGGACGGTCAGGCGCACCTTCGTGCCGGCCGGCCCCTTGATCAGCGCCGTCGACTGCTCGGAGGTCTTGCCGCGCAGCGACGTGCCGTTGGCCTCCGTGATCACGTCGTCGCGCTCGAGGCCCGCGCGCTCCGCCGGCCCGTCCTCGAACACGGTCAGGACCTTCAGCCCGCGCGGGTGGTCCTGCACCGTCATGCCGATCCCCTCGAACTCGCCGCTGGTCGCCTCGTGGAAGCGGCGGTAGGCCTTCGGGTCGAAGTAGTGCGAGAACGGGTCCTCGAAGCGCTTGCGCAGCTCCCCGACGGCAGCCTGGATGGAGGCGTCGAGCAGGCGGTCGCGGTCGACGTCGCGGAAGTAGTCGCGCGCGATGATGTCGACCGCCTCCTCGTAGACCTGCCCGTCGGAGTCGTCGACGAGCGTGTCGCGCATGAACCCCGGCAGGACCTCCGGGTGGCCGCCCGCCCAGATGCCGAAGACGAGCGCGAACGGCACGAGCAGCACGGCGATCGGCGGCAGCAAGCGACGCAGCATGGCTCTAGCACGGTAGCCCGCGCGGAGCGCGAGCCGGCGCCAGGGGATTCGAAGCCGCCCCACCAGAAAGCCGCGCCCGCCGCCGTTCAATGGACGGACTCCCGTCGGGGAGAGGGGAGCAACACGGTCCCGCCCGGCCCTTCCCGGCCGGGCGGGGTCGTGTCCGTCGGCTACGCTGCTCCGCCCCTGCCTGGGCTTCGAAAGGCACTTCGATGGGCGACCCCGCCGGCTTTCTCCAGATCCACCGCGTCCCGATGCCCGAGCGCGACCCGCGCGAGCGCGTGCGCGACCACGCGGAGATCTACGGCGTGCTGCCCGAGGACGAGCTGCGGCGCCAGGGCGCGCGCTGCATGGACTGCGGCGTCCCGTTCTGCCACGACGCCTGCCCGCTCGGCAACCTGATCCCGGACTGGAACGACCTCGTCTACCGCGACCGCTGGCGCGAGGCGATCGACCAGCTCCACGCCACGAACAACTTCCCGGAGTTCACCGGGCTGATCTGCCCGGCGCCGTGCGAGTCGGCGTGCGTGCTGGCGATCAACGACGACCCGGTGATGATCAAGCAGATCGAGTACGCGATCGTGCACCGCGCGTTCGAGGAGGGCTGGGTCGTCCCGAGGCCGCCCGAGCGGCGCACTGGCCGGCGGATCGCGGTCGTCGGCTCCGGCCCCGCGGGGCTCGCCGCCGCGCAGCAGCTCAACGCCGAGGGCCACTCGGTGGTCGTCTTCGAGCGCGACGAGGGCCCGGGCGGGCTGCTGCGGTTCGGCGTGCCCGACGCGAAGCTCGAGAAGTGGATCATCGACCGCCGCGTCGCGGTTCTCGAGGCCGAGGGCGTCGAGCTGCGCTACGGCGTCGACGTCGGGCGCGACCTCCCCGTCGACGAGCTGCGCGCGCAGTTCGACGCCGTCGTCGTCGCCACCGGCTCGCGCGTGCCGCGCGACGCGGCGCTCGACGGTCGCGGGCTCGACGGGGTGCACTTCGCGATGGACTACCTGTACCAGCGCAACCGGGCCGTGGCTCGCGCGGAGGGCCGCGTGGCCCCGGTGTACGAGCCCGACGCGGTCATCAGCGCCGCCGGCAAGCACGTCGTGGTCATCGGCGGTGGCGACACCGGCATGGACTGCGTGTCGTCGGCCAATCGCGAGGGCGCCGCCTCCGTCGTCATGTACGACGTCTACCCCGAGGTCCCGCCCGACGGCCGCTATCCCGACGCCCCGTGGCCGGAGCACCCGCGCCGCACGGTCACGACCTACGCGCTCGACGAGGGCGGCGAGCGCTGCTTCGGCACCGAGGTGACGCGCCTGGTCGGCGACGGCGGGCGGGTGGTCGCCGTCGAGGCGCGCCGCGTCGAGGGCAGCTCCTCGCGCACCCTGCGCCCGGTCGAGGGCTCGGAGTTCACGGCGCCGGCCGACCTCGTCCTGATCGCGATCGGCTTCACCCACCCCGAGCACGAGGGCCTCGTCGAGGGGCTCGGCGTCGACCTCGACGCGCGCGGCAACCTGCGCGCCGGCGCGTCGTTCGCCACCAGCGCCGACGGCGTGTTCGCCTGCGGCGACGCCCGCCGCGGCCAGTCGCTGGTCGTGACGGCGATCGCCGAGGGCCGCCGCTGCGCCCGCGCGGTGGACCGCTGGCTCGCCGGCGTCGCCGTCTAGACCCGCAGGAAGCGCCGCAGCGACAGCCCGGAGCCGAGCGCCGAGACGGCGACGCTCGCGCCGAGCAGCACCGCCACGAGCAGCCCGAAGTTCATCGTCTCCGGCGCGGAGATGAGCGCGAAGTCCTGGGCGAGCGGGTCGACGAGCGCGAGCTTGACGATGCCCAGCAGCAGGATGGCCAGCAGGCCGCCCAGCGCCCCCACGATCACGCCCTCGAGCACGAACGGCCAGCGGATGAACCAGTCGGTGGCGCCCACGAGCTTCATCACCTCGACCTCGCGGCGCCGCGCGTACAGCGACAGCCGGATCGTGTTGGCGATCAGCAGCAGCGAGGCGAGCACGAGCAGGACCGCGAGGCCGGCCATCGCCAGCTTCACGACGCGCGTGGCCGTGAGGATCTTGTTCGTGTCGTCCTCGCGGTTGCGGACCTCGTCGATCGCCGCGTCGACGGGCACGCGCCCGCCGGCCGGCGCCAGCGGCGCCAGCGCGTTGCGGACCGCCGTGATGTCGTCCGGGCTCTCCGGATAGAGGCGGAAGGTGTCCGGCAGCGGGTTGGAGCCGAGCAGGTCGTAGGCCTCGGGGTTGCGCTTGCGCTCCTCGCGCAGCGCCTGCTGCTTGGAGACGAACTCGACGCGCTTGACGTGCGGCGTCGACTCGAGCAGCGCCTGCACGCGGGCGATGTCCGCCGCCTCGGCGTCCGGCTTGAGGAAGACGTCGGCGATCACGCGGCCGCGCACCTCGTTGGCGGCGCCGGTCGTCGCCTGCACCATCGGGATGAACACGCCGAGCACGAGCACCGTGACCAGCACCGTCGCCATCGCCGCGAACGACGGCGCCGCGTTGCGCCGCAGCGAGCGCAGCGCCTCGCGCAGGAAGAAGCCCGGCCTCACCGGCCGTCCTCCCCGCGCAGGAGCGCGGCCATCTCGCGGGTGGTCTCGGTCGCGTAGCCGCCGCCGCGCTGGTCGCGCACGACGCGGCCCTTGGACAGCTCGATCACCCGCCGCTTCATCTTGTCGACCATGGCGTGGTCGTGCGTCGCCACGACGACCGTCGTGCCGGTGCGGTTGATGCGGTACAGCAGCTGCATGATCCCGATCGAGGTCTCGGGGTCGAGGTTGCCCGTCGGCTCGTCGGCCAGCAGCAGCGGCGGGTGGTTGACGAACGCGCGCGCCACCGACACGCGCTGCTGCTCGCCGCCCGAGAGCTGGTCCGGGAACGAGTGCAGCTTCAGCGACAGCCCGGTCAGGCGCAGGATGTCGGGCACCTTCGCGCGGACGTCCTTGCGCGTGCCGCCGGTGACCTGCAGCGCGTAGGCGACGTTGTCGGCCACGGTGCGGTTCGGCAGCAGCTTGAAGTCCTGGAAGACCATCCCGACGTTGCGCCGGTAGTACGGCACCTTCTTGCGCGGGATCTCGGAGAGGTCGCGGCCGGCGACGCGGATGACGCCCGACGTCGGCTCGATCTCCTTGATCAGCAGCCGCATCAGGGTCGACTTGCCCGATCCGCTGGCGCCGACGACGAAGACGAACTCGCCCGGGTGGATCGCGAAGGTGACGCCGGCGAGGCCGGTGTCGCCGCTGTCGTAGGTCTTGACGACGTCCTGGAAGTCGATGACCGCGCCGGCGGCGGACGGGCGCGGCGCGGGCGCGGGCGCGGGCGCCGCGACGGCCTGCGCGGCGCGCCGCTGCGGGCGCGAGCGGATGTGTCGCTCGGTGGCGGCCATGAGGCGCCCGAGAGTAGCGACGAGCCGCCGGATCCCGTGACAGAAGCGCTGCATGCAACGGCGTTTGCAGGACCCCTCCTATCCTCGCAGGGGCATGCAGATCGCCACCTCCGAGCCCCTCGCCAACGGCCTCCCCCTGCACCGGGTCAGCCTTCCCGGCACCCGCGCCGTCACCGTCCTCGTGGCCTTCGATGCCGGTGCGCGCACCGAGCGTCCCGAGGAGAACGGAATGGCCCACTTCCTCGAGCACCTGGTGTTCAAGGGCGGCGAGGTCTACGACGACTACCGCAAGGTCAACGAGACGGCCGAGCGCCTCGGCGCGGTCCTCAACGCCTACACCTCGCACGACCTCGTCGCGTTCCACATCACCTGCCGCGCGGAGGTCGTCGACCAGGCGATCGACCTGCTCACGGACTTCGTCGGCCGCCCGCGCATCGACGGCGACGAGCTCGAGCGCGAGCGCGGCGTCGTCATCCAGGAGATCGCGCGTGCGCACGACCAGCCGTCCGTGCTCGCCGAGCACCTGATCGACCGCGCGGCGTTCGGCGACCACCCGCTGGGCCGCCCGGTCCTCGGCCCCGCCGAGCACCTGCGGACGTTCAGCCGCGACGCGATCGTCGCCTTCCGCGGCCGCCAGTGGGCGGGTGCGCGCGGCGCCGCCGTGCTGGCCGGCAACCTCGAGCACGTGCCGGGCGACGACCGGCTGGCCGAGCTGTTCGAGCGCTTCCCGGCGATCGAGCCCAACGGATCCTTCGAGCCGGCGCCGCCCCTGCAGGCCGCGACGCTGGTCGAGCCGCGCGAGTCCAACCAGTCGCACCTGCGGATGTCCTACCGGCCGTCGATCGACGTCCGCGACCGCCGCCAGCGGGCGGCCCTCGCCGTCTACGGCACGCTGCTCGGCGGCTCGATGGGCTCGCGCCTGTTCGACGAGATCCGCGAGCAGCGCGGCCTGGCCTACTCGGTCTACGCGATCCAGCACACGTTCGCCGACGTGCCGCTCCTGCAGCTCTCGGCCGGGCTGGAGTCGGCCAAGTGCGTCGAGGCCTACCACCGGATGCGCGAGATCGTCGACGAGCTGCGCACCGACGGCCCGACGGAGGAGGAGGTCGAGCGCGCGCGCTCCTACTCCGCCGGGCGGATGGTGCTCGCGTTCGAGAACACGAACGCGGTCGCGCGGCACGCCGCGCAGATGGCGGTCGTGTTCGGCACCGACCTCGACCCGGATGCCGCCATCGCCGCGCTCGACGAGGTCACGCTCGACGACGTCACGGAGATCGCGCGCGGGATCTCCGAGGCGCACTCCGTCGCCTGCGTCGGCCCGCACGAGGCGGCGGAGTTCGCCTGAGCGCTTGTGCTCGGGCCGGGGCGTCCGCGATGATCCCTCGGGCGTGACCGACGCGCAGATCAACCGGCGCGAGCTCGATCGCTACATCCAGCGCGTGACGGACCGGTGGCCGGTCCAGCGCGCGCTCGTGGCGGGCGCGCGCGTCGACGACGCCAACGGGGCGCCGCCGCAGCGCGAGCGCGGGCCGGAGTACGTCGTCGTGCTGGTGTCCGAGCACTTCGACGGCATCCCGTGGCTCGAGCGCGTCTACCAGGCCGGCAGCCTGTGGGACGCCTACGAGATGGGCACGCGCGCCGAGGTCCACGCCTACACGCCGGCCGAGTTCGAGCGCAAGGTCCAGCAGCTGCCGCGGGTGCGGGCCGCCGTCGAGCGCGGCCTCGAGCTGCTGCCCGAACCGGCGGC
>DATLGB010000175.1:0-14377 GCA_035540675.1 Solirubrobacteraceae bacterium
CCCTCGATGCGGAAGCGGCGCGACGCCGCCCGTCGACGGCACCCCCGCGGCCGCGTGGCCGCGGCGGCGGGTGGACGGGGCGGCCGCCGCGGCGCTAGTGCGCCGAGTGGTCGAGCGGGAGCTCGTCGATGTCGCGGCGCACGTCGCGCAGCCACAGGACGAGCGTCACGAGGAACAGCAGCAGGCCCGAGATGGTCATGAACATCGACCAGGTCAGCCCGAACAGCGCCAGCGAGATCCCGAAGGCGTTGAGGATCGGGATCAGGCTCGGCCCGGGGAGGTGGAGCTCCTCGCCGGCGGGCGGGGCATCCGACTCGAGTGAACGCGGCTCGCTCACGACGTGTAGACGTAGGCCGCCACGAAGGTCATCCCGAAGATGAAGAGCATGATCGAGCCGGCGATCAGCGCGGTCCGGATGTTGCGGCGGGCGAGCTTGCGGTCCATCGGCGGGCGGGGATCCTATCGGGTGCGGGGTCAGGTCCGCGCGTCGAGCACCATCGCGCAGAACAGCAGCGCGAGGTAGGCCAGCGAGAAGAGGTAGGTGCGCAGCGCGGCGCGCCGGTCGGCCGCGCGCTGCAGCCGGATCGACAGGGTCATGAACGCGGCGCCGAGCAGCGCGGCGGCGACGCCGTAGATGGCGCCGAAGAACCCGAACGCGACCGGCAGCAGCGTCAGGACGATGAGGAGCGCGGTGTAGAGGACGATCTGGCGGCGGGTCTCGTCCTCGCCGCGGACGACGGGCATCATCGGCACGCCCACGCGCGCGTACTCGCCCTTCATCAGCAGGGAGAGCGCCCAGAAGTGCGGGGGCGTCCAGTAGAAGACGATCGCGAACAGGTACAGCGCCGCCGGATCGACGGAGCCCTGCACGGCGGCCCAGCCGACGAGCGGCGGGACCGCGCCGGCGGCGCCGCCGATGACGATGTTCTGCGGCGTGCGGCGCTTGAGCCAGACCGTGTAGACGAGCACGTAGCCGAGGAAGCCCGACAGCGCGAGCGACGCGGCGAGCACGTTGACGGTCAGCGACAGCCACGCGAACGACGCGACCGCCAGCGCGATGCCGTAGACCAGGGCGGCCCGCGGCGCGACACGGCCCGAGGGCACGGGCCGGTTCGCCGTGCGCGCCATCTGGGCGTCGATGTCGCGGTCGTACCAGTGGTTGACGGCGCCCGCGCCGCCCGCCGACAGGTAGCCGCCGAGGCAGGTCGCGAGCACGAGCGCCACCGACGGGTCGCCGGCGACGTACATCGTCGCGACCGTGGTCAGCAGCAGCAGCGACTGGACCTTGGGCTTGGTCAGCTCGACGTAGTCGGAGACGACCTGCCGCGTGGCGGCCAGTGCGAGGGACCCCGCCGACGGGGTCGAGGAGCCGATGCGCGAGGCCTCCACGGGCGCGACAGCCTACACGCGTGCCTCAGGCCTCGGCGAGGGCCCGGCTGGCCTGGTGGCGCTGCTGGACGCCCGTCTGCTGCTCGACCTGCCGCCGGATGTCCTTCATCGGCTCGACGGAGCGCACGCGCGGGATCACGTCGAAGTTGTTCTCGGGCGGCGGCGAGCTCGTGAACCACTCGAGCGTGTTGCCCTTCCACGGGTCGCCGCCGGCGCGCGCGCCGCGCTTGACCGACAGCACCACGTTGAGCAGCGTGAAGAAGACGCCCAGGGCCAGGATGAACGCGCCGACCGTGGACAGCAGGTTCATCCAGCTCCAGCCGAGGCCCTCGGGGTACTCGTAGATCCGCCGCGGCATGCCGGACATGCCCAGCGAGTGCTGGATCAGGAACGTCATGTGGAAGCCCACGAACGTCAGGGCGAACGACAGCTTGCCCAGGCGCTCGCCGAGGATGCGCCCCGTCATCTTCGGGAACCAGTAGTAGAGGCCGCCGAAGATGCCGAACACCGAGCCGCCGAACAGCACGTAGTGCAGGTGGGCGACCACGAAGTAGGTGTCGTGCAGCTGCCAGTCGACGGGGAAGACGGCCAGGAAGATGCCGCTGATGCCGCCGATCAGGAAGGTCGCGATCAGACCGACCGCCCACAGCAGCGGCACCCGGAACTCGATCGTGCCGCGCCACAGCGTCGCCAGCCAGTTGAAGAACTTCACGCCCGTCGGCACGGCGATCACGAAGCTCGAGAGCATGAAGAACGCGAGCACGACCGTCGACGTCGGCACGGTGAACATGTGGTGCGCCCACACGAGCAGGCCGAGGAAGGCGATGCCGGCCGTCGAGGCGGCGATCGCCTTGTAGCCGAAGATCGGCTTGCGCGCGAACACGGGCAGGATCTCGGACACGATCCCGAACGCCGGCAGCACCATGATGTAGACCGCCGGGTGCGAGTAGAACCAGAACGCGTGCTGCCAGAGCAGCGGCGATCCGCCCTCGGTCGGGTCGAAGAAGTGCCCGCCGAAGTGCCGGTCGATCAGCAGCATGCCGAGCGCGGCGGCGAGGGCGGGGGACGCCAGGATGATCAGGTAGCTGTAGATGAGGATCGTCCACACGAACAGCGGCAGCCGGCCCCAGCCCATGCCGGGCGCGCGCATGTTGTGGATGGTCGCGACGAAGTTCACCGCGCCGAGCATCGAGCTCAAGCCGACGATGTGCAGCGCGATGATCCAGGCGTCGATGCCGCCCTGCGGGGTGTACTCGCCCAGCGACAGCGGCGGGTAGGACGTCCAGCCGGCCTCGGGCGGGTTGAAGAACAGCGACCCGTACAGGACGAGGCCGCCGAACAGCAGCATCCAGTAGGACCACGCGTTGATGCGCGGGAACGCCATGTCGCGCGCGCCGATCATCAGCGGCAGGACGTAGTTGGCGAAGCCCGCCATCGCCGGGATGACGAACAGGAAGATCATCGTCGTCCCGTGCAGCGTGAAGAGCTGGTTGTACTTCTCCGGCGTGAGGAAGTTGCTGTCGGGCACCGCGAGCTGCAGGCGCAGCATCAGGGCCTCGACGCCGCCCAGGATGAAGAACAGGAACGTCGTGTAGAGGTAGAGGATCCCGATCTTCTTGTGGTCGACCGTGGTGACCCACGACGTCCACCCCTTGGGCTCCGGGCGCACGTCGTGGGCGACGACCTGGGGCCGGGGCCGAGTGCGCTTGGCCAGGGGCTGCTCGGTGACGATGCTCATCGGTTGAAGGTCCTCTACTCCTGCTGACCGCTCGTCCGGTTGCGGTCCCCGGTGTCCTCACCCTCGGCGGCGTCCGGGATGTTGGGCATGGAATCGTCGTAGGTACGGCGCTGGCGGGCGTGCTCGTCCTCGGCCTCCTCGATGTCGCGCACGCGCTGGTCGTACCAGCGCTCGTACTCCTCGACGGAGACGACCTCGACCGATGCCAGCATGTTGGCGTGGTTGCGGCCGCACAGCTCGGCGCACTGGCCGTAGTAGACGCCGCGCCGGGCCTTGAACCACGTGTAGTTCGTGTAGCCCGGGATGGCGTCCATCTTGCCGCCGAGCTTGGGGATCCACCACGAGTGCGCGACGTCGTCGGCGGTGATCTTGAGGATCACGGTCGTGTCCTCGGGGACCACCATGCGCTCGTAGGCGAAGACCCGCTCGTTGTCACGCGAGGGGTACTGGTAGCGCCACACGTACTGCTGGCCGTCGACGGTGATCTCGAGGCCCTTGCCGTCCGGCGGGGGCGGCTGGTCGGTCGAGGCGTAGACGGCGGCGGACGCCGTCTGCAGGCCGTTCGGGCCGGTCGGCGGCGGGTTCTTGATCGACGGGAGCTTGATGAAGGTGAAGACGATGAGGAAGATCAGGATCGCGGCGGCGCCGACGGTCCAGCCGATCTCCAGGCGGGTGTTGCCGTGGATCTGGGCGGCCACCGCGCCCTTGCGCGCGCGGAACTTGATCAGCGACCAGAGCAGGACGCCCTCGACGCCGACGAACACGACCACCGCGATCGCGAGGATCAGCTTGTAGAGCGTGTCGATCGAGTCGGCGTTGGGCGAGCCGCCCGACTCGGGCGTGAGCAGGTCGGCGGCGGCCGGCGCGGCGGCGAGCAGCAGCGCTCCCGCGGCGGCCGGGACGGCCAGGGCGAGCAGGCGGCGAAGGCGGAGTCGAGCAGCTTCTGGGGCCAAGGCGGCGGGGAGTCTACCCACGGTTCGGCGGGACGGGCCGTGCGGCGGCGTCCTCCGGCGGACGCGCCGCGGCACGGCTGCGTCCATCAGGCGCCCTTGAACTCGGGCGGGCGCTTCTGCAGGAACGCGGTGACGCCCTCGATGAAGTCCGGCGACGCCGCCACCTCCTGCTGGAGGCCGGCCTCGAGGGCGAGCTGGTCCTCCATCCGCTCGTACAGCCAGGCGTTGAGCTGGCGCTTCGCCGCCGCGTAGGCGCGCGTCGGCCCCGTCGCCAGCCGGCGGCCGAGCGCCGCCACCTCGGCTTCGAACTCCTCGTCGGGGATCGCGCGGTTGATGAGGCCCCACTCGGCGGCCTGCGGCGCCGGGACTCGCTCGCCGAGCAGCGCCATCTGCGCCGCGCGCGTGAAGCCGACGCGCGCCGGCACGAACAGCGACGAGCCGCCGTCGGGAACCAACCCGATGTTGATGAAGGCCAGCAGCAGGTACGCCGACTCGCGCGCGACGACGAGGTCGCACGCGAGCGCGAGCGAGCAGCCGATGCCGACGGCCGGCCCGTTGACCGCGGCGAGCACGGGCTTCTCCAGCCGCCGCAGCCCGGAGATCGCCGGGTGGTAGAGCTCGGTCAGCGGCGTGTGGACGTCGGGATGGCCCTCCGGCGTGGGGTTGAAGCCGGCCCGCAGGTCGGCGCCGGAGGAGAACGCGCGCCCGGCACCGGTGATCGTCACCGCCCGCACGTCGTCGGCGCGGGCGCGGTCGAGCGCCGCCAGCAGGTCCTCGCCGAGCTGCGTGTTCCACGCGTTGAGCGTGTCGGGCCGCGCGAGCTCGACGCGGAGCTCGCCGCCGTCGAGGTGCAGGTTGATCGTCTCCAGCTGCGTTTCTGCCGCCATTCGCGGCATCCTATGGGGGTGCCCCGGCCCCGCATCGGCATCTGCTCGGCGATCGAACGGGCGCGCTGGGCCGCCTGGGACCGCGAGGCGCTCCTGACGCCGCGCTCGTACGTCGACCGCGTCCACGAGGCCGGCGGGCTCGCCCTGCTGCTCCCGATCGACCCGGTGGCGAGCGAGGACCCCTCCGACATGCTCGACCTGCTCGACGGCCTGATCCTGGCCGGCGGCGCCGACGTGGACCCGGCGTCCTACGGCGCCGAGCGCCACCCCCACACCGTCGACACCAAGCCCGATCGCGACGCGTTCGAGATCTCCCTCGCACGCGGTGCGATCGAGCGCGACATGCCGGTGCTGGGGATCTGCCGCGGCATGCAGCTGCTCAACGTCGCCCTCGGCGGCACGCTGCTCCAGCACCTGCCCGACACCTACGGGCACGGCGACCACCGGCGGTCGCTGGGCTCCTTCGACAACGCCGACCACGACGTGCGGCTGGCGGAGGGCTCGCTCGCCCACCGGGCGATCGGCGAGCTCGAGCACATGACCTACTCGCACCACCACCAGGGCGTCGACGTGCTCGGCGCCGGCCTGCAGGCGAGCGGCTGGTCGGTGCTCGACGACCTGGTCGAGACGATCGAGCTGCCCGGCCGGCGCTTCGTGCTCGGCGTGCAGTGGCATCCCGAGGTGGACGAGCGCAGCCCGGTCGTCGCCGCGCTGGTGGAGGCCGCCGCCGCCGTGCGCGCCTGACGGCCCCCGCCGGGGCCGTCCATATACTCGCGCCGCCGTGGGCCGGTCCAGAGCCATTCGCACGGCGGCCGGCACCGCGCTCGCCCTCGGCGTGGCCGCGCCGCTGCTGCGCCGCCGCCTCAAACTGCGCCCGCCGGTGGTGCTCGCGTCCGCGGCGACGGCGCCGGTCGCGCTCTGCGTCCTGTTCCCGCGCTCGCGCGCGCGCGACGTCGCCACGTGCACCCTGCAGATGTGGGCGTACTTCGCCGGCTACGAGATGCCGCACGACGATCCCGAGGCGCTCGAGCGCCGGGTGCGCGTCGAGTACCCGGTCCGGATCGACCGCGCGCTCGGCCTGGGGACGACGCCGACCGTGCGCCTGCAGCGCGCGTTCAGCCGCCCGCCCCGCTTCAACCGCTTCGAGAAGCTGCTCGTCTGGTGCCACTGGCTGTGGTTCTTCGTCCCGCACGGCACCGTTCTGTGGCTGCTCGCCCGCCACCCGGACCGCTTCCCGCGCGGCGCGGCCCGCATCTACGCGACCTTCGACCTCGGGCTGATCGGCTACTGGGGGATCCCGACGGCGCCTCCCTGGTACGCCGCCGAGCGCGGCCTGCTGGCCGACGGCCAGACGCCCGAGCTGCGGCGCATGATGGTCGAGTACGGCGAGGAGTTCTGGAAGTCCAACTGGACACCGCTGTACGGTTTCCTCGGCGGGAACCCGCTGGCCGCGATGCCCTCACTGCATTTCGCCACCTCCGTGATGGCCGCTCGGCTGCTGGCCGAGACCGGCCGCGTGCCCGGCGGGCTCGGGTGGGGCTACGCGTCGCTGCTGGGCGTCGCGCTCGTGTACCTCGGCGAGCACTACGTGATCGACCTGGTCGCGGGCTTCGCCCTGACCGAGGTCGTCCGCCGCGGCGCGCCGCACGCCGCGCCGGCGGCGCGTGCACTGTCGGCCGCGGTCGGGGCGCTCGAGGTCAGGGCGCGCGCGTGAGCTCGCGGTCGTCGGCTCCGGTCGCGACCCCGAACGTCCTCGCGCCCGAGGACGACGACGACGACGCGCCGCGGTTCGACGTCACGCCGCGCAAGCTGGCGGCGTTCGGGCTGTTCGTCGTGCTGGCGCTGGTGGCGCTGTACTTCCTGCTGCCCAAGCTCGCCGGCCTCGAGGACACCTGGCACCGCATCGACGAGGGCGACCCGGTGTGGCTGGTCGTCGCGCTCGTGTTCGCGCTCGGGTTCTTCGGCGTCTACGGGCTGCTGTTCTACGCGATCTTCGTCGACGAGCGGGTGCGCCTGAACCTGCGCGAGTGCTACCAGATCACGATGGCGGGCCTCGCCGCGACGCGGCTGTTCGCCGCCGGTGGCGCCGGCGGCCTGGTCCTGCAGGCGTGGGCCCTGCGGCGCGCGGGCCTGCCGGCGCGCGACGTCGCCGACCGCACCGTGAGCTTCATCGTCGTCACCTACCTGGTCTACACGTCGGCGGTGATGCTGTTCGGCTTCGGGCTGCACTTCGGGCTGCTCCCGGGCGAGGCCCCGTTCTCGGTGACGTTCGTGCCCGCGGTGCTCGCGCTCGTGGTCACCGTGGTCGGATTGTCGATCGCCTTCGTGCCGCCCGACCTCCAGCGCCGCCTCAGCGGGTGGTGCGAGGTGGCGCCGCGCCGTCGCCGGTTCGTCTCGCGCCTGGCGCAGATGCCCGCCAGCGCGTCGGCCGGCATCCGGGAGGCGCTCCGGCGCGTCCGCTCGCGCGACCGGGCGTGCCTGGCCGCGATCGCGTTCTGGGCCTTCCAGGTCGCGGTGCTGTGGGCGAGCTTCCGCGCCTTCGGCGAGTCGCCGGCGCTGGCGGTGCTCGTCCTCGGGTTCTTCGTCGGGATGCTCGGCAACCTGCTGCCGCTGCCCGGCGGCATCGGCGGCGTCGACGGCGGGATGATCGGCGCGTTCGCGGCGCTGGGGGTGGACGTCAACCTGGCGATCGTCGCGGTGCTCGTCTACCGCGGGTTCACCTTCTGGCTGCCGACCATTCCCGGGATCGTCGCCTACCTGCAGCTGCGCCGGACCGTCGAGCGGTGGCGCAGCGAGCGGCGCCCCACGGCGGCGGCCCCAGCGTGAGCCGCGCGCTACGCTATACAAAATGAAGCAAGGAGCTACGGCATGAGCGACATCGAGGACGTGGTCATCGTCGGGTCCGGCCCGGCCGGCTACACGGCCGCGCTGTACACCGCGCGCGCGAACCTCGAGCCGCTGCTGATCGAAGGCTGGATGTGGGGCGGCCTGCTGCAGCAGACCACCGACGTCGAGAACTTCCCCGGCTTCCCCGAGGGGATCATGGGCCCCGAGCTGATGCAGCGCATGCGCGACCAGGCCGAGCGCTTCGGGACGCGCTTCGTGACCGATCTGGCGAGCCGGCTCGAGCCCGGCCGCAACGGCGAGCCGCACACGGTGTGGGTCGGCGACGACGCGCACCGCGCGCGCACCGTCATCCTGGCGATGGGCGCCGAGCACAAGAAGCTCGGGGTGCCCGGCGAGGAGGAGCTCGGCGGCCGCGGCGTCTCCTACTGCGCCACCTGCGACGCCGCCTTCTTCAAGGACCGCCGGACGATCATCGTGGGCGGCGGCGACTCGGCGATGGAGGAGGCGATCTTCCTCGCGAAGTTCTCCTCGACGGTGACGATCGTCCACCGCCGGGCGGAGTTCCGCGCCTCGAAGATCATGCTCGAGCGCGCGCGCTCGACCGGCAACATCGAGTTCCTGACGCCCTACGTCGTCGAGGAGTTCCTGGCCGGCGACGACGGCAAGGCGCTCGACCGCGCGCGCCTGCGCAACGTCGAGACGGGCGAGGTGCGCGAGGAGCCGATGCACGGCGCCTTCATCGCCGTCGGGCACGAGCCGCAGTCCGAGCTCGTGCGCGGCATCCTCGACGTCGACGAGAACGGCTACGTCGTCACCGACGGCAAGTCGACGCGAACGAGCGTCCCGGGCATCTTCGCCGCCGGCGACCTCGTCGACCACACGTACCGCCAGGCGATCACCGCCGCCGGCTCCGGCTGCCAGGCGGCGCTCGACGCCGAGTGGTACCTGCGCGACAGCCCGGACGTGCCGACGCCGCCCGCGCTGGAGGGCGTCGAGGACCTCGCCGAGGCGCAGTGGGCGTCGCGGTGAGGTACTAACCGCGCCGCACGCGCAGCGTGTAGCCCGCGTCCAGCCCGTTGCCGCGACCCGCCATGTACACGCGCACGTAGAGCGTGCGCGTGCGCCGGCTGCGGTTGACCAGGCGCAGCGTCTCCGTCCGCCGGCCCGACCGCCGCGACCGCGCGACGCGCCCGCGCGCGGAGCCGACGTGGCGGGCGCTGCCCGCGTAGGCCTCGAGGTCGGGGTCGCCGTAGCGGGGCGCGACCGTGATGCGCACGCGCCGGCCACCGGGGACGCGCAGGCGGTAGACGTCGCCGGGGTCCTCGAAGACGTCGAGCAGCGCGCGCAGCGTCGAACGCCCGCGGCCGGACCAGATCGCGGCGTGACGCTGGCCGAACGCCGCGCCGCTGACGAACGGGATGTCCTCGTTGGGCTCCTTCGGGTCGCGCGGGGGCGCCTCGCGCACCAGCGCCGCGCGCAGGTCGAGCGCGCCGAAGCCCGTCGAGGGCTCCCAGCCCTCCCGGCCGACGTCGCGCGCCGACAGGCGGATGACCTGGGCGACCTGGTCGACCTTCAGGCCCGGCCGCGCCGCGCGCACCCACGCGGCGGCGGCGGCGACGATCGGCGCCGCGAAGCTCGTCCCGTGCAGCGCGGCCCAGCCGTCGCGCGCGTCGTCGTCGTCGTCGTAGGCCGCGGGCACCGCGGTCAGGATGTTCACGCCGGGAGCGGCGAGGTCGATGGCGGCGTTCTCGTTGGAGAAGCCGGCGCTGGTGTCGCTCGGCGTCAGCGCGGCGACCGTGACGACGTGCGGCAGCGAGGCCGGGAACTCGAGCGGGTTGCCGTCGGCCAGCTCGTTGCCGCCGGCGGCGACGAGCGTGACGCCGCGCGCGGTCGCCAGCTGCAGCGCCTCGTATTCGAGGTAGCAGAAGGAGGGCGAGCCGTAGCTCATGTTGATGACGGCCGCGCCGGCCTCGATCGAGTCGACGATCCCCCGCGCGGAGTCCGAGCAGCGCACGCCGTCCGACGGCAGCGCGACGTTGAGCGCACGCATGCCGGGCCAGACGCCGAGGATGCCGACGTCGTTCTTGGGCGCCGCCGCCACGGCCGCCGTCGCCGTGCCGTGCGCGTTGCCGAGCGCCGCGCGGCCCTGCGTCGTGATGCGCCCGCCGGCGAACTCCGGGTGGCCGGCCTCGATGCGCGAGTCGATCAGCGCCAGCAGCGGGCTCGTGTCGGTGACGGGGGGCGGCGCCAGCGACGGGTGCACCGCGGCGTCGCGCCAGCGCGCCTGCGGCGAGAGCGGGTCGTCGGCCACGGCCCGCTGGTCCTGCCGGTAGACCGTGCCGAGCCGGTCGGGCTCCGCGAAGGTCAGCAGCCCGGCCGCGCGCAGCGCCGCGGCGAGGGCGCGGGCGCGCGCCCGCGGGACCGCGTAGCCGCCCGGCAGCACCTCGCGCGCGCCGGCGCGGCGGGCGAGCGCGTCTGCCCGCGCCGTCGGCCGGGCGCCGACGATCCATCCGGAGCCCGATGCGGCGGCGGCGGCGCCGGGAAGGACCATGGGCGGCGCCGGCGGCGCCGAGGGGGCGGCGGACGCGGGGGCGGCGAGAGCGGCCAGCGATGCCGCCGCGGCGAGGAGGGGGAGCGGGCGCACGGCCCCGCAGGCTAGACCGCCGCGCCCGTGTTTCCTAAGAATCGCTGCGTAACGGCGCATCTGCGCGCGCGGCGCGGACGAGCAGCGGCGCCGGCCGGTAACGCTCCTCGAGGTACTCGCGGTGCAGCGCCTCGAGCGTCGCGAGCACCTGCGCCGGCCCGATCGCATCGCCCCACTCGAGCGGTCCGCGCGGGTGCGAGAGCCCGAGGACCATCCCCGCGTCGACGTCGGCGGGCGCGCCGGCACCCTCGCCGACCGCGAAGCAGGCCTCGTTGACGAGCTGGGCGACGATCCGGCCCAGCACGAGCCCGGGGGCGTCGCCCACCCACTCGACGTGCCGCCCGAGCGTGGCGAAGAACCGCTCCGCCGCCGCCGCGGCCGCCGCGGACGTCGTCGGCTGGCGCGTCAGCTCGACGAGATGGGTGGCCGCCAGCGGCGCCAGCGCGTGAAAGCCGGCGGACGAGCCGCCGGGATCCAGCGTCGCCAGCGGCGCGAGGTCGCACAGCAGGAGCTGCGGGGCGCCCTGCAATGGCGGGTCCTCGTCGGTGGCGCCGCAATCCACGATCAGCGCCGGCAGCTCGCCCTCGGCCTCGGCCGGCGCCGCCACCTCCCAGCCGGCCTCGGCCGCCGCGCCGGCCAGCTCGAGCGCGAGCGGGCTCTCGCCCGCGATGACGACGAGCCCGTCACCGCCGCCGGCCTCGGGCGGGTCGGGGTCGGGCGGCCGGTGCGGCGCGCCGCCCGCGTACTCGTACCAGCCGCAGCCGGTCTTGCGGCCGAGTCGCCCGGCGGCGACCTGGCGCGCCAGCAGCGGCGACGGCCGCCAGCGCGGCTCGCCGAACGACTGCTCGAAGAAGGACCGCTGCACGGCCAGGCTGACGTCCAGCCCGACCAGGTCCATCAGCTCGAACGGCCCCATGCGGAAGCCGCCGGCCAGGCGCGCGATCCGGTCCACCTGCGCGGGAGTGGCCAGTCGCTCCTGCACGAGGCGCAGCGCCTCGAGGCCGAACGGCCGGTTGCAGCGGTTGACCAGGAAGCCCGGCGTGTCGGCGGCGTCGATGACCCGCCGGCCCATCGCCGCCCCGACGGCGCGCGCGGTCGCCAGCGCCGCCGCGCCGGAGCGCGCGCCCGCCACCACCTCGACGAGCGCCATCAGCGGCGCGGGGTTGAAGAAGTGCATCCCGACCACGCGCTCCGGGCGCTCGGCACCGGCGGCGATCTCCGTCACCGGCAGCGACGACGTGTTGGTGGCCAGCACGCAGCCGGCGCCGACGACGGCCTCCAGGCGCGCGAACAGCTCCTGCTTGAGCGCGAGCCGCTCCGGCACCGCCTCGATCACGAGCCCGCACGGGGCGAGGTCCTCGAGCGCGGCGGCCGGCTCGATCCGCGCGCGCGCCTCCGGCGCCACCTTCCCGCGCGCGACGAGCGCGTCGAGGCGCTCGAGCGCGCGCGCCGCGGCGCCCTCGGCGGCGTCGAACAGCAGCGTGCGCGCCCCCGCCTCGGCGGCGAGCTGCGCGATGCCGGCGCCCATCGTGCCCGCTCCGCACACGCCGATGACGTCGGGGACCGCCACGGCGGCGGAAGGTACCCTGCCGCCGTGCCCGGCACCGTCTACGCGACGACCGTCGTCCGCCGCCGCGGCGAGGCGCCGCTCAACGTGGTGCTGGTCGACCTCGACGGCGGCGGCCGCGTGATGAGCCGCGTCGAGGGCATCGCGCCCGAAGAGGTGGCGGTCGGCCTGGCGGTGACCGAGGTCGAGGGGTCTGACCCCTTGGTCTTCCGGCCGGCATGAGGCCGGTGGCGATCGCCGGCGTGGCGGAGGCCGGCGTCGGCAGCGCGCCGCCCGGGTCCACGCCGGCCGGCCTGATGGCGGAGGCGGCGCGCGCGGCGCTGGCCGAGGCCGGGCTCGAGCTCTCCGACGTGGACGGCGTGCTGGCGGCGACCACGCAGCTGCCGATGGCGCCGCTGAACCTGTCGGAGGCGCTCGGCCTGCAGCCGCGCTTCCTCGACGGCACGCAGATCGGCGGCTCGAGCGCGATCGCGCACCTGCGCCACGCGGCGGCCGCCATCGAGGCGGGGCTGTGCTCGGTCGCGCTGATCGCGTACGGCTCCACGCAGCGGCTCGTGGGCCGCGCCACCGCCTCGGTGCAGGAGCTCGACCCGGGGGAGGCGCCGTACCGGCCGCTGATGCCGGTGACCGCCTACGCGCTCGCGGCGTCGCGGCACATGCACGAGTTCGGCACGACGCGCGAGCAGCTCGCCGAGGTGGCGGTCGCCGCGCGCGCCTGGGCGCGGCTGAACCCCGACGCCTGGTCGCGCGACCCGCTGACGGTCGCCGACGTGCTGGCGGCGCCGATGGTCTGCGACCCGCTCGGGCTGCGCGACTGCTGCCTGGTCACCGACGGCGCGGCGGCGATCGTCGTCACCTCGGCCGAGCGGGCCGCCGGGCTGCGCCGGGCGCCGGTGGCCCTGCTCGGCGCCGGCGAGGCCACCACGCACCGCCACGTATCGCACATGCCCGACCTCACCCGCACGGCGGCCGTGCAGTCGGGCGCCGAGGCCTTCGCCCGTGCGGGTCTGCGTCCGGGCGACGTCGACGTCGCGCAGGTCTACGACGCGTTCACGATCACGCCCGTGCTGTTCCTCGAGGACCTCGGCTTCTGCGCGAAGGGCGAGGGCGGCGCCTTCGTCTCGGGCGGGCGGATCGCACCGGGCGGCGCGCTGCCGATGAACACCAACGGCGGCGGCCTGTCCTACGCGCATCCGGGCATGTACGGCGCGTTCCTGATCGTCGAGGCGGTCCGCCAGCTGCGCGGCGAGTGCGGCGAGCGCCAGGTGCCGGGCGCGGAGGTCGCGCTGGTGCACGGCAACGGCGGCGTGCTGTCCAGCCAGGCCACGGCCCTGCTGGGGCCCGCGACGTAGACTCGCCCGCAGTGGTCGCGATCTTCGCCGACACCTTCACGCTGATCGTGAGCGGCGGGATGCTGCTGATCATCCTCGCGGTACTCGCGCTCGGTCTCTGGCACCCCAAGAGCGGCGCCGAGGTCCTGCAGTGGCGGCCGACGCGGTCGGCCGAAGTCGAGGCGCAGAACGACATCGACGACGTCGCCGGGATGATCGCGGCGCAGAACGAGCTGCGCCGGCGCCACGGCAAGGCGGAGCGCAGCACGGAGGACATCGAGGCCGAGGTCCGCCGCCACCAGCGCGAGCTGGCCGACTACGCCGACGCCTACTGGGCCGAGCAGCGGGCCGCCCGCGCGGCCTCCGGAGAAGCCATGCTGACCGTCTACGAGAAGCCGACCTGCACCACCTGCAGGCGCCTCGCGCGCATCCTGACCGAGCGCGGGATCGACTTCGACCGCGTCGACTACCACGTCGAGCCGCTCGGGGAGCCGAAGATCCGCGAGCTGCTGCGCAAGGCCGGCATCACCCCGCGCGACGCCCTGCGGACCAGGGAGGAGGGGGCGAAGGCGCTGCTGGCGCGGGAGGCCGGCGACGACGAGATCGTCGCGGCGATGGCCGCCGATCCCGTCCTGCTCGAGCGCCCGATCGTCGAGCGCGGCGACCGCGCCGTCCTCGCCCGCCCCGCCGAGCGCGTGCTGGACCTCCTGTAGTGGCGCGGGTGCTGATCGTGGGCTGCGGCGGCCGCGGCCAGGCGCTGGCGCGCGAGCTCGTCGCGGCCGGCCACGCCGTGCGCGGCACGACGCGCGATCCCGCGCGTACCGCGGCGATCGCGGCGGCGGGCGCCGAGCCGTACGTCGGCGACCCCGACCGCATCGCCACGCTGATGGACGCGCTGGTGGGGACGACCATCGTCTGCTGGCTGATGGGCAGCGCGACCGGCGGCGACGAGGTGCGCCACCTGCACGCGGGCCGCCTGCGGATGCTGTGCGAGAAGGTGGTCGACACGCCCGTGCGCGGC
>DATLGB010000176.1:0-6242 GCA_035540675.1 Solirubrobacteraceae bacterium
CGCGTGGGCGATCGCGAACCCGACCCAGAAGACGCCGAGCACCGTCAGCGACATCCGCGCCGTGGTCGACGGCCCGCCCGGGGTGAGCGCCGCCACGAGGAACATCACGGGGAACGTCGCCACCGCCGCCAGCAGCACCGCGTGCTCGCCGCCGAAGCGGGCGGCCGCCGCCATCCCGATCAGCGCGAGGAAGCCGGCGAGGCGGACGGGCCGCACGCGCGGGTACATGTTGAACAGCTCGCCGAGCGCGAGCATCCCGAGGATCAGCGCGCCGACCGCGAAGACGGTGTTGCTCGAGTAGATGAGGACGACGGCGGCGATCGCCGCCGGGACGCCCACGATCACGCGCGCGCCGAGGTCCGACCCGGTGTTGCGGCGCTCCAGCCGCGCGGCGCGGCGTTGCGCGGGGTTGCGCGAGCGCGCCATTCAGCGGCCTCCGAAGCGGCGGCCGCGGGCCTCGTACTCGTCCAGGGCCGCCTCGAAGTCGGCGCGCGAGAAGTCCGGCCACAGCACCGGCGTGAACACGAACTCGCTGTAGGCGCACTGCCACAGCAGGTAGTTGGAGATCCGCTGCTCGCCGCTCGTGCGGATGAGCAGGTCGGGGTCGTGCATCTCCGGCGCGTACAGGTGGCGGCGGAACTCCTCCTCGGTCGTGCCGGCGAACGAGCGCGCGGCGTCGAGGATCTCGGCGCGGCCGCCGTAGTTGAACGCGACGAACAGCGTGATCCGCTGGTTGGCGGCGGTGTGCTCCTCCGCCCAGTCCATCAGCTCGAGCAGCTGCGCCGAGACGCCCTCGCGCCGGCCGATGAAGCGCATGCGCACGCCCTCCGCGTGCAACTCCGGCGTCTCGCGCCGGATCCGCTCGGCGAACATCGCCATCAGAGCCGAGACCTCCTCCGGCGGCCGCGACCAGTTCTCCGTGGAGAACGAGTAGACGGTCAGCTCGCGCACGCCGAGCTCGACGGCGTCGCGCAGGCGCGCCTTGACGGTGTCGGCGCCCGCGCGGTGCCCCTCGACGACGGGCAGGTTCCGCTGCGCTGCCCAGCGGCCGTTGCCGTCGGTGATGATCGCGACGTAGCGCGCGGAGGCGCTCACACCTCGAGGATCTCGGCTTCCTTGGCCTTGAGGGCCGCGTCGACGTCCGCGATCTTCTCGTCGGTGAGCTTCTGCAGCGCCTCCTCGGCGCGGTGCTCGTCGTCGGAGCCCGCCTCGCCGGAGTCGCGCAGCTCGCGCAGGTCGTGCATGACGTCGCGCCGGATGTTGCGGATCGCCACGCGCCCCTCCTCGGCGACGCCGCGGGCGACCTTGACCATCTCGCGCCGGCGCTCCTCGGTCATCTCGGGGATCTGCAGGCGGACGACCTGGCCGTCGTTGTTCGGCGTCAGGCCGAGGTCGGACTCGAGGATCGCCCGCTCGATCGCCTTGATCGAGGACTTGTCGTAGGGCTGGATCGTCAGGAGCCGTGCCTCCGCGGCGTGGATCGTCGCGAGCTGCTTGAGCGGCGTCTGCGTGCCGTAGTACTCGACGACGATGCGGTCGAGCAGCGCCGGGCTGGCGCGCCCGGCGCGGACGGAGTTGAACTTGGCCCGCGTGGCCTCCACCGACTTGGCCATGTGCTCGCGGGCGTCCTGGAGCAGTTCGTCGATCATCGCGCGGCTCCTAAAGCTATCCGCGGACGCGGCGGGACGCTACGCCCCCACCGCGAAGCGCGCGAAACGGCGCACGACGACGTTCTCCCCGAGCTGGCCGCTCAGCTCGGCGCGGATCTGCTCGATCGTCTTGCCGTCGTAGCGGTCGGCGTTGACGTGCGGCTGGTTCATGAGGGTGACCTCCTCCAGCCACTTGCGCAGCTTGCCCTCGGCGATCTTCGCCCGCACCTGCTCGGGCTTGTCGGCCGCCTGCTGCTCGAACACGCGCGTCTCGGCGTCCCTGGCCTCCTGCGGCACCTCGTCGTCGCTGACCCACTTGATGGTCGGGACGGCGGCGATGTGCATCGCGACCGCCCTGGCGAAGGCGACGAAGTCGTCGTTGCGGGCGACGAAGTCGGTGTTGCAGTCCACCTCCACCAGCACGCCGACCTTGGCGTTGGAGTGGATGTAGGCCTGGACCGTCCCCTCGCTCGTCTCGCGCCCGCCGAGCTTGAGCGCCTTGTCACCCAGCTTGACGCGCAGCAGCTCGACGGCCTTCTCGATGTCGCCGTCGGTCTCGGCCAGCGCCTTCTTGCAATCCATCATGCCCGCGCCGGTGCGGTCGCGCAGCTCCTTGACCTGCGCAGCAGAGATCTGAGCCATGGGGTGTCAGCTACTCCTGGGTGGTGTCGTCGTTCGTCTTGGCGGCGGCGTCGGCCTCGACGACCGCGGAGGCGGCCGCCTGCGCGTCCTCGCCGGGCGACTCCGAGCTGCCGGGGTCGGTCTCGACCGCGCCGGCGGTCGGCGCCGGGTCGGGCTGCGTGTCGGCGGCGCTCGCCGGCGACGCCGTGCTCTTGGCCTTGGCCGGGCCGGTCGGGCCGGGCGTCGGCGGCTTGCCGGGACCGGAGCCCTCGGTGGCCGAGGCGTCCTGGCGGCGCTTCTTGCCACGCGGCCCCGGCCGCGGGGGCAGGTCCTCGGCGACGGTCGGCGCCGGCTGCGGCTTGTGGTCGGGCGCGTTGCGCTCCATCGGCTTGTTGGCCTTGGGCGTCGCCGCGGCCTCGCCCTGGTTCTCCTCGACGGCCTCGGCGGCGGCGCGCGCGGCGGCCTCCTCCGCCTCGCGGCGGGCGGCCTCCTCGGCGAGCCGGCGGGCGGCCTCCTCGGCCTCGCGCCGCTGGCGCTCCTCCTCGGCCTGCTGCCAGACGGAGCGGCCGCGGATGATCACGTCGCCGAGCGCCCGCGTGATGACGGCGCAGGACTTGATCGCGTCGTCGTTGCCGGGGATGACGTACTGGATGCCGTCGGGATCGACGTTGGTGTCGACGAGCCCGATGATCGGGATGCGCAGCCGCTGCGCCTCCTTGACCGCGATCGCCTCCGTCTTGAGGTCGATCACGAACATCGCGTCGGGCGGGCGCGTCATGTTCTTGACGCCGCCGAGGTTGGCCTGCAGCTTCTCGAGGTCCGAGAGGGCGGACATGCGCTCCTGCGTCGGCAGCAGCTCGAGCTGGCCCTCGGTCTGGTAGCGCTCGAGGTCGTGCAGGCGCTTGATGCGCTGCGAGATCGTCTGGAAGTTCGTCAGCAGGCCGCCGAGCCAGCGGTGGTTGACGTACGGCATGCCGCAGCTCGAGGCGACGTCGCGCACGGCGTCGCGCGCCTGCTTCTTGGTGCCGACGAACAGGATCGTGCCGCCGCGGTTGGCGATGCCCTCGACGACCGACTCGGCCTCCGTCAGCAGCTGCTCGGTCTTGAGCAGGTCGATGATGTAGATGCCCTCGCGCTCGCCGTGGATGAAGCGGCGCATCTTGGGGTTCCAGCGGCGCGTCTGGTGGCCGAAGTGCACGCCGGCCTCCAGCAGCTCCCGAATTCCGACCGTAGCCACGGATCCTTCTCCCTTGTCGATTTGTGCGCTGCCGCCCGGGCGAGAGGCGTGTCCGGACCCGGCGCGTCGCGCCGGGCAGGGCCGGGGCCTCGGTCCTTCAGGCCGCCCGGGGTCGTGGGTTGACTGCTCGTGAGCGCTGAAGTGTAGGGCGGCAGGGCGCCGCCGCGGCTACCGCTCGGCGGCGGCGCGCTCCAGCGCGGCGGCCAGGTCGGCGGGCAGCGGCGAGCGGACCTCGACCGGCGCGCCCGTCACCGGGTGCACGAAGGCCAGCCGCGCGGCGTGCAGGAACTGGCGGGTGAGGCCGAGCCGCCCGGGCGTTCCGTACTCGGGGTCGCCGGCGACCGGGTGGCCGATCGCCTTCAGGTGCGCGCGGATCTGGTGGGTGCGGCCGGTCTCGAGGCGCACGCGCAGCAGCGTCGTGCGCGCCAGCGCGCGCTCGACCTCGAAGTGCGTGACGGCCTCGCGCGGCTCGTCGGTGTCGGAGGAGATGCGCGTCCGCACGCGGCGGTCGCGGCCCAGCGGCGCGTCGATCGTGCCCGCGCGCGCCGGCGGGCGGCCCTCGACCAGCGCCAGGTACTCGCGCGTCACCTCGCGCCGGCGGATCATCTCCTTGAGCTCGCTCCACGCCGGCTCGGTGCGCGCCGTGACGAGCAGGCCCGAGGTGTCGCGGTCGAGGCGGTGGACGATCCCGGCCCGCCACGCGTCCGGCCCGCCGGCGACGCGCCCGGCCAGCGCCTGGGCGAGCGTTCCCTGCGCGTTGCCGCGGCCCGGGTGCACCACCACCCCGGCCGGCTTGTCGACCACGAGGACGTGCTCGTCCTCGTAGGCGACGGCGTAGTCCGCGGGCGTCACGGCCTCCACGACCGGCTCCGGGGCGTCCTCGACGCGCACGCGCTGCCCGGCCGCGACGGCGTGGCGCTTCGCTCGCGGCGCGCCGTCCACGGTCACGCGGCCGGCGTCGATCAGCTTCTGCGCGGCCGCCCGCGAGCCGACGTGGGCGGCGAGGAAGACGTCGAGGCGCTCGCCGGCCTCGCCGGCGCCGACGACGAGCTCGTCAGCCATCCGGCTCGGGCTTCCGCGGGCCCTCGAGCACGTACAGCAGCGCGAGCACCCCGAACGTGATGGCGACGTCGGCCACGTTGAAGGCCGGCCACAGCGGGAGCTTGACGAAGTCCGTCACCGCCCCCTCGGCGACGCGGTCGATCAGGTTGCCCGCGGCGCCGCCCAGCAGGAGCCCGGTCGGCAGCCAGGCCAGCGGCCGGTGGCGCTGGAAGTAGAAGAACGCCAGCAGCGCCGCCAGCGCCACGCCCGTCACGACCGGGACGATCGGGCCGCCGTCGGCGAACAGCCCGAACGCGACGCCGCGGTTGCGGGTGTGCACGAGCGTCACGGCCGGCAGGATCGGGTCCTCCTCCCCCAGCGCGATCGCGCCGCGCACCAGCGCCTTCGTCGCCTGGTCGAGCGCCACGACGGCGCCGGCGACCAGCGCCGCCCGCAGCGCCGGGCGGCCGCTCAAGGCGCGATCAGCCCGACCACGATCGAGCGCACGATGCCGAGCACCAGCAGCGCCACGATCGGGCTCAGGTCGAGTGGCCCGATCTGCAGGCCGAGCTTGCGGAAGATGCGCAGGAACGGCTCCGCGACGTCCCGCAGGAAGCCGATCACGGCGCTCGACCAGCGGGCGTACGGGATCCGGACGCCGAGCGACAGCACGAGCGAGACGATGATCCACGCGATCAGCAGCAGCGAGTAGACCCAGAAGACCGCCGAGACGTACTCGGCGATCTCGGTCCGCGCGTCGGCCAGGGCCAGGATCACCGGAAGTCCACCACGTCGTCCATCGCCGCCGCGAACGCCGCCCGCAGCCCCTCGCGCTCGAGCGCCGCCAGCCCGCGCGCAGTGGTGCCGCCGGGCGAGGCGACCCCGCGGCGCAGCGCCAGCGTGTCGTGGCCGGCGTGCGCGAGCAGCGCGGCCGTCCCGGCCAGCGTGCCCGTCACCAGCTCGGCCGCCAGCGGCGCAGGCATCCCGCGCCGCACGGCGGCGTCCACCCAGGCCTCGGCGACCAGCGCGAGGTACGCCGGCCCGACGCCGGACACCCCGCCGGCGATCGTCATCAGCCTCTCCGGGACGCGCACCACCGTCCCGACCCGCTCGAACAGCGCCTGCACCATGTCGGCGTCGTCGGACTCGGCGGCCAGCGCGCTCACGCCCTGCCGCAGCGCCACCGGCGTGTTCGGCTCGATGCGGGAGACCGGCACCCCCGGGTACGCGGCCCGCAGGTCCTCGAGGCTCGTCCGCCCCATCACCGAGATCACGCGCTTCGCCTGCGGCGCGGCCTCCTGCGCCACCTCGACGAGCTGCGCCGGCTTGTGCGCGAGCACCACCACGTCGGCGCGGCGCGCGAGCTCCGCGTTGTCCGGCAGCGCCTCGCCGCCGAGCTCGGCGGCCAGCGCCGCCGCCCGCCCGGAGCCCGAGTCCGTGCACAGCACCGGGTCGCCCCAGCCGCGCGCGAGCGCGGAGGCCATGTTCCCGGCGCCGATCAGCCCCAGCTGCATGGCCCGGGAGGGTATCCGGCGGCTCGGCCGCGTGGGCATCGCGGCGCGCCGGCGAGGGAGCCGGCGTACCGCGGCGGGGTGAGGTGGCGGCTCACCGCCGCGCACGCGGCGGGGCGAGGTGGCGGCTCACCGCCGCGCACGCGGCGGGGCGAGGTGGCGGCTCACCGCCGCGTGCGCGGC
>DATLGB010000177.1:0-10955 GCA_035540675.1 Solirubrobacteraceae bacterium
GTCGAGGATCGTCCACTCCGGCGTCGTCAGCGGGAGGTCGTGGCGGCGGGCGACGTGGTGGGCGGGGAGCGAGCGGACGCGATGGACGGCGATGCCCGGGTGCCCGGCGCCCGCCCGCACGGGCGTCGTCAGCTCCGGCACGGCGGGCAGGCGAGGGAGGATCCCCCAGATGCCGGCGGCGGTGCGGTGGCTGAGGACGGTGCCGTCGCAGGCGAGCACCGCCGCCCGGCAGGTCCCGAGCGGCGGCAGGTCGGAGCGGCCCACCGCGTAGACGCCGCGGAAGACGCGGAACAGCCGCTTGCGGCGGACGCGGTGCTCGATGGCGCCCGCGCTCAGCCCCGCTGCGAGCAGCTGCGTCCTCGTCACCACGCCGTCCTGCCGCGCGGCCAGGAGCTGGCTTTCTGCGTCCACGTGCTCCTCCTAGGGGCGTGGACGCAGAAATTCGCCCCCACGGGAGCCCGGCGGTGCGGCGGGGACTACGCCGCGACGGCGTCGCGCGGGCGCTCCGGCACCCGCGGCGACGCGAGCGGCGGCGCCGGCAGCGCCCGCTCCGGCGAGACGATGTCGAGGTACTTCTGAAAGCCCCAGTGGCTGACGCGGCGGCGGCGGAACAGCCACACGAAGAAGTCGAGGACCGGCCCGTGGACGTGGCGGATCGACTGCTGGCCGCGGTAGATCGCCTCCCACTTGTGCCGGTGCGAGGCGGAGTCCGCGGCGTAGCGGCGCAGCGCGTCGGCGCGGGTCTGGCGACCCTCGAGCACGGCCCGGATCTCGCGCCCGCAGACGATCCCGAACACGAGCGCCGGGCGGATGCCCTCGGCGGTGACCGGGAAGCAGTGGCCGGCGGAGTCGCCGACGAAGAACACGCCGTCCTCGGCGGCCGGGCGCAGGCGGTGCGGGATCCAGTTGCCCTGGTAGCGGATCGCGTCGTGGCCGGTGTCGCGCGCGAGCGACACCGTCGGCTGCTTGACGTGCACGCGCGGGTCGTAGGCGCCGACGCCGATCCGCACCTCGTCGCCGGCGGCGAACGACCACGAGTAGCCGGGGGAGATGTACCTCGGGTCCAGCCACAGCTCGAGGTCGGTGCCGCTGCCGGACGGGTGCACCTCGAGGCCGCGCGACAGGGCGGCGTCGGGCGGCTGGACCGCCGGACCCGTGCCGAGGACGCGGCGCCAGCCCAGCGCGTCGACGACGAGCGGCGCCGCGAGGTCGCCGCGGTCGGTGTGCACGACGATCTCGCCGCGCTCGCCGCCCGAGCGGCCGTCGACCTTCGCCGTCTCGAACTCCGCGCCGTCGCACTGCTCCCACAGCAGCTCGCACAGCCGGCGGTAGTCGAACGTCGAGAACCGAAACGGCAGCGGCCACACCGCCCGCTGCCAGGGCGTGTGCGTCACCAGCCGGCCGAAGGTCTGCTTGATCGAGGCCTCGAGCCCCATGTGCTCGAGCAGGGTGGTGGGCGCCGCGCAGGCGCTCGTCTGCTTCTCGCCGATCTCGTAGCGGTCGACGACCAGCACGCGCGCGCCCGTGCCGCGCAGCTCGCGCGCGACCGCGAGCCCGCCGAACGACGCGCCGCAGATCACGACGTCGTAGCGGCCGGTCAGCGGCGTCCGCTCCGCGCCGCGCTTGGTCGCTCTCCTGGGCACGGGCGATGAGGCTATAGCGGCAGCGCCCCTCAGGTGCCCCGCCTCACTAGACTGCTCCGCTGCACATGAACGCCACTATCGCCATGGAAACCCCCAACGCCCGCGTGGTCGAGGGCTCCGACGGATTGCTCCTCGAGCTCGACGGCCAGATCGTCCCCAACTACGACGCCACCATCACCCCCTTCGAGGAGGGTGACGTCGTCACCGGCCAGGTCGTCCGCATCGACAAGGACGAGGTCCTGATCGACATCGGCTACAAGAGCGAGGGGGTCATCCCGTCGCACGAGCTGTCGATCCGCAAGTCGGTCAATCCCGCGGACGAGGTCGAGCTGGGCGAAGAGGTCGATGCGCTGGTGCTCACCAAGGAGGACCAGGACGGGCGCCTGATCCTCTCCAAGAAGCGCGCCCGCTTCGAGCGCGCGTGGCGCCGCATCGAGGCCGCGGCCGACTCGGGCATCCCGGTCGAGGGCCAGGTCATCGAGGTCGTCAAGGGCGGCCTGATCATCGACCTCGGCGTGCGCGGCTTTCTGCCCGCGTCGCTGGTCGACATCCGGCGCGTGCCGAACCTCGACGAGTACATGGGCACCTCGATCGAGTGCAAGGTCATCGAGCTCAACCGCTCCCGCAACAACGTCGTCCTCAGTCGCCGCGCGGTGCTCGAGGAGGAGCGCAAGGAGCAGCGCCAGCAGATCCTGGACCGGCTGCAGCCCGGCCTGATCATCGAGGGCCAGATCTCCAACATCGTCGACTTCGGCGCGTTCGTCGACCTCGACGGCATCGACGGCCTGATCCACATCTCCGAGCTGTCGTGGTCGCACGTCAACCACCCGAGCGAGATCCTCTCGATCGGCGACACGGTGCAGGTCAAGGTGCTCGACATCGACCGCGACCGCCAGCGCATCTCCCTGGGCCTCAAGCAGACCCAGGAGGACCCGTGGCAGCGCGTCGTCGACACCTACTCGGTGGGCGACGAGCTCGAGGGCACCGTGACGAAGGTCGTCGCGTTCGGCGCGTTCGTCGAGATCCTCGAGGGCGTCGAGGGGCTGGTGCACATCTCCGAGCTGGCCTCGCACCACGTGGAGAACCCGCGCGAGGTCGTCTCGCCGGGTGACGACGTGCGCGTGAAGATCCTCGAGATCGACTCCGAGCGCCGGCGCCTGTCGCTGTCGGTCAAGCGCGTCGAGGGCCAGGTGCTGCCGCGCCGCTCGATCGAGGGCGACGCCGGCGACCTCGACGACATGCCGGAGCTGGGCCTGTCCGAGGACGTGTTCGCCGAGCGCGGGCCGGAGGAGACGACGGCCGGCGACGAGGCGGCCGGCGAGACGGTCGCCTCCGAGGACGTGCCGGAGGACGCCACGACCGCCGGGGCCGGAGACGAGACCGTCGCGGAGATCCCCGAGGACGCCGATACCCAGAGCCCTTCGGGCTCGGGCACAGGCGACCAGGTGACCCGCGAGGCGCTGGATGCGCCCGGCGACGAGAGCACGCCGGGCTCCACCGTCGACTGATCGATGGCGCCGCCGTTCGTCGGTCTGACCGGCGGCATCGGCGCAGGCAAGTCCGAGGCGCTCGCGGCACTCGAGCGCCTCGGCGCCGCCACCCTCTCCACCGACGCGGTGGTGCACGAGCTGTACGGCGGCGACGAGGTGCGGGCCGCCGTCGTGGCCCGCTGGGGAGACGACGTCGCCCCGGGCGGGACCGTCGACCGCGCGGCGGTCGCCCGCCGCGCCTTCGCCGACCCGGACGAGCGCGCGTGGCTCGAGGGCCTGCTGTGGCCGCTCGTCGGGCGCCGCATCCAGGAGTTCCGCGAGGCCAACGCCGGCGCGCCGGCGCTGGTGGTCGAGGTCCCGCTGCTGTTCGAGTCGGGCATGGACGCCGCGTTCGACGCCACCATCGCCGTCGTCGCCGACGAGGCGCTGCGCGCCGAGCGCGCCGGCGCCCGGGGGCACGAGTGGCTCGCCGAGCGCACGTCGCGCCAGCTCCCGCAGGAGGAGAAGGCGCGCCGGGCCACGCACGTCGTCGTCAACGACGGCAGCCTCGACGACCTCCATCACCGGCTGTCCGAGATTCTCGGCACACTGACGGGCCGGTGACCACGACCCGCCACGCCCCGGCCCGCCGCCGCCGCTCGACCGGCGGGCGCCCCCGGCGCCGCGCGACGCGCGGGCAGGCCCTGCGGCGCCGGCTGGCGCTGCTGCTGGGGGCGGTCGTCCTCGGCCTGGTCGCCGCCGCCGTGATGACGCCGTGGCTGGACAAGGCCGTCCAGGAGCTGGCGCTGCCGCTGCGCCACGAGGACATCATCCGCCAGCAGGCGCGCGACAAGGACCTCGATCCCTCCCTCATCGCCGCGGTCATCTACACCGAGTCGCGCTTCGTCGACCAGACCTCCAGCGCGGGCGCGAAGGGCCTGATGCAGATCCTGCCGTCGACCGCGGACTACATCGCGCAGAAGTCCGGCGGGACGCAGTTCGAGCAGGGGGACCTCGCGACGCCGCAGATCAACATCGCCTACGGCAGCTGGTACCTGAACTACCTGCTGCGCAAGTACCGCGGCAGCGAGGTGCTCGCGCTGGCGGCCTACAACGCCGGCGAGGGCAAGCTCGACGAGTGGCTGCGGACGGCCGCCGCGCGCGGCGAGACCTTCACCGCCGCCCGCATCCCGTTCCCGGAGACGCGGGCGTACGTCAAGAAGGTGCTCCAGGCGCGCGCGCAGTACCGCCGCGAGTACGCGCGCGAGCTCGGGCTGTGACCGCGGCGCGCGCCGCGGTCACCGCCTTCTTCGCCCTCGACGGCTTCGTCATCAGCTCGTTCTTCGCGCGCCTGCCCGCCATCCAGGACCGGCTCCGGCTCGATGAGGGTGACCTGGCGCTGGCGCTGGCGGCGGCGGCGCTCGGACTGCTGGTCGCGCAGCCGCTGGCCGGAGCGGCCGCCGCGCGCTGGGGCAGCGCGCCGCTCGTGCGCGGTTCGGCGCTGGCCGCGTCGGCGGCGGTCGTGGGCCCCGGCATCGCCGGCTCGCTCGGCTCGCTCGTGGCCGCCACGGCGGCGATCGGCGTGGCGACGGGGGTGCTCGACGTGAGCATGAACATCCAGGGCGTCGCGGTCGAGCGGCGCGATCGGCGCCCGATCCTGTCCTCGCTGCACGCCCTGTTCTCGCTCGGCGTGCTGGCTGGTGCGGCGACGGCCGGCGCGGCGGCGGCCGCCGGCGTGCCGGTCGGCGAGCACCTGCCGGCGGTGGCGGCCGCCGGCGCGGTCGCGACGCTCGTCGCCGGGCGCGGGCTGCTGCCGGCCGCCGCCGACGCGCGCGCCGGCGGGCCGGCCTTCGCGCGCCCGACCCGCCGCCTGGCCGGGCTCGGCGCGATCGCGTTCTGCGTGCTCCTCGCCGAAGGTGCCGTCGCCGACTGGAGCGCGATCCACCTGGCGGGCGAGCTGGACGCGCCGGCGGGGGTCGCCGCGCTCGGTCTCGCCGGCTTCTCGCTGGCGATGGCGGCCGGCCGGCTGGCCGGCGACCGCGTCAGCGCGCGCGTCGGCGCCGTCGCGCTCACGCGCGCCGGCGCGGCCGTCGCCGGTGCCGGCCTCGTCGGGGCCGCGTTCGCCCCCGGGGCGGGCGCCGCCATCGCCGGCTTCGCGGTCGCGGGCGCCGGCCTGTCGGCCCTGTTCCCGCTGGCGGTGCGAGCCGCCGCCGCGCGCGCGCAGGACGCGCCGGGGCCGGCGATCGCCGCCATCTCGACCACGGGCTACGCCGGCCTCGTCAGCGGTCCGCCGCTGGTCGGTCTGCTCGCCGAGGCGGTCGGCCTGCGCCTCGCACTCGGGCTCGTCCTCGGCGTCCTGTGCGCCCTCGCCGTCGTCCTCGCGCCCGCCGCCGGCGCGCCTGGTCGTTGACGGACAGAGGCCGTTTGTCACGGCTCCGCCGGGGGGTAGCCGAAGGTCATGGCCGTCGGCAAACTCGATCCAAGCGATGTCCGCCGGGCTCCGGGCGTCGTCACCGGTGCGACGGCGGCCCCCGCACGCAACGCGGTGACCATCCCACCGAGCATGCTCGCCGCGGAGGTCCGCCGTTCCACCCGCGACCGCCAGACGGTGGTCGCGCGCTGGCTGCGCGAGCTGTCACGCCGCCGCAGCTGAGCCCGGCTCACCCGCCGCGCAGCTCCGCCAGGCGCGGCGGGGCTGCGCCCGGGCGCTCGCACGTCCGCGCCGCCACGCGGCACGCGAACGCGACCGCCTCCGTGACGGCGCCCTCGTCGCGCAGGTCGGGCCGGCCGAGACGTCGCTCGCACCACCAGGCGACGAACGCGCCCCCGAACGCGTCGCCCGCGCCGATCGTGTCCACCACCGCCGCGGCGGGCGCGGGGACGTCGACGGCACCGCCGCCCGCCGGCAGCGCCGTCGCCCCCGCGGCGCCGCGCGTGAGCAGCACCAGCGTCGCGCCGGCTCCGAGCAGCGCGCGCGCCGTCCGGGCCGGCGGCGCCCCCGGGTCGAGCCAGGCGAGGTCGTCGTCGCTGGCCTTGACGACGTGCGCGCGGGCCGCGACCCGCCGCAGGCGCGCGCGGTAGGCGGCCGGGTCGGGCGCCGCCGCGGGGCGGCAGTTGAGGTCGGCCACCACCAGCGCGTGGTCGCGCAGCGCGTCGACGGTCGCCTCGACGGCCTGCGCGAGCGGCTCCAGCGCGAGGCCGAGGCTGCCGACGTGCAGCGCGACGACCCCCGCCGGCAGCGCTGCCAGCGCCGCCTCCGGGCGCAGGCCCACCGCGGCCGTGCCGGCTGCGTAGAAGCGGTAGCCGGCCGCGCCGGCCGCGTCGAGCTCGGCCAGCGCCAGCGTCGTGGGCTCGGCGGTGGTCACGACGGCGCCCGTGTCGACGCCGTCGGCTCGCAGCAGCGCCTCGTGCTCGCGGCCGAAGCGGTCGTCGGACAGGCGCCCGAGGAACGTCACCGGCTGCTCGAGGCGCGCGATCGTGCGGGCGGCGTTGAACGGGCCGCCACCCGGATGCGGCACGAGCACGCCGTCCGCCCCCGGGACGAGGTCGACGAGCGCCTCGCCGGCGACGACGATCACGTGGCGGCCCCGCGCTTGCGCCACGGGGCCGCCACGGCGATCAGTGCGTCAGGCTCGCCCCGCCCTGCGGGTCGAACAGCTTGATCTCGTCCGGCTCGAGCACCAGCTCGACTTCCTCGCCGGCGCGGGCGCGGCTCGCGGCGTCGAGGCGGGCGACGACCTGGGTGGCGCCGTCGCCGTGCGCCGGCAGGTCCTCCATCCCCGCGTCGCGCGCCAGCTCCTCGAGCTCGGCGGAGTGCGCGCTCGAGCCCTCGACGTCGAAGTAGGCGTACAGCTCGGAGCCCATCGACTCCACCACCGCGACCTTCGCCTTGAAGCGGACGCCGTTGGCGTCCGCGCCCGCCACCTGCGCGTCCTCGAAGTGCTCGGGGCGGATGCCGACGATCACGTCCTGCGCCCCCGCCGGCGCCTTCAGGCGCTGGCGCACGTGGTTCGGGAGCGGGGCGTCGCCGAACGGCAGCCGCACCGAGTCGCCCTCGAGGCGGCCCGGCAGGAAGTTCATCGACGGCGAGCCGATGAAGCCGGCCACGAACAGGTTGACCGGGTCCTCGTAGAGCACCTTCGGCGACGCGACCTGCTGGATGATGCCCGCGCGCATGACCGCGACGCGGTCGCCCAGCGTCATCGCCTCGGTCTGATCGTGGGTGACGTAGACGGTGGTGGTGCCCAGGCGGCTCTGGATCCGCGAGACCTCGGTCCGCATCTGCACGCGCAGCTTCGCGTCGAGGTTGGACAGCGGCTCGTCCATCAGGAACGACTTCGGGTTGCGGACGATCGCGCGCCCCATGGCGACGCGCTGCCGCTGGCCGCCCGACAGGTTCGCCGGCTTGCGGTCCAGGTGCGGCTGGAGGTCGAGGATCTTCGCCGCCTCCTCGACCTTGGTGTCGATCTCCTCCTTGGGGACCTTCGCGAGCTTGAGCGCGAAGCCCATGTTCTCGCGCACCGTCATGTGCGGGTACAGCGCGTAGTTCTGGAAGACCATCGCGATGTCCCGGTCGCGCGGCTCGAGGTCGTTGACCCGCTCGCCGCCGATCAGCAGGTCGCCCTCGGAGATGTCCTCCAGCCCGGCGATCATCCGCAGGGCCGTGGACTTCCCGCAGCCCGACGGCCCGACGAGGATCATGAACTCGCCGTCGCCGATCTGGAGGTCCATGTTCTTGACGGCCTCGAAGCCGTCCGGATAGCGCTTCCAGACGCCCTTGAGCTCGATCTCAGCCATGCACCTTGCCTCCTAGCCCTTCACCGCGCCGGCGGTGAGCCCGGCGACGATCCGCTTCTGGAACAACAGGACCATCACGATCAGCGGGATCGAGATCACGACCGACGCCGCCGAGATCGTCCCGAGCGGCACCTCGTACTGCACCGATCCCGTGAAGAACGCGATCGACGCCGGCACCGTGCGCGCGTCCTGCGACGAGGTGAGCGTGATCGCGAACAGGAACTCGTTCCAGGCCGCGATGAACGTCAGGATCGCCGCCGTCGCCATGCCTGGCGCCGCGAGCGGGATGACGATCTTGTAGAAGGCCTGGAACCGCGTCGCGCCGTCGACCAGCGCCGCCTCCTCGAGGTCCTTCGGGATCTCGCGGAAGAACGACGTGAGCACGTAGATCGTCAGCGGCAGTGCGAACGTCAGGTACGGGATGATGAGCCCGATCAGCGTGTCGAACAGCCGGATGTCGGTCCACAGCTTGAACAGCGGCGCCGCGATGGCGATGCCCGGGAACGTGCTGACCGACAGCACGATCGCCAGGATCCAGAACTTCCCGCGCACCTTCAGGCGCGCGAGCGCGTAGGCCGCGAACGACCCGATCACCAGCGACAGGAACGTCGTCGTCAGCGCCACGATGGCCGAGTTCTTCAAGCCGTTCGTGAAGTCCGAGTTCTGGAAGATCGACTCGTAGTTGCGCAGCGTGGGGTTGGGCGGCACCAGGTCCGCGCTGGACAGGTCGGGCCCGCTCTTGAGCGAGATGTTGAGCATCCAGTAGAACGGGAACAGGCAGAAGACGACGATCCCGACCACGGCGAGCCACAGCCACCACGGGGTCCGCGGCCCCCTGACCGCCTTCGCCTTGGTGGTCTCGCGCGCCGCGACCCGGGTCTGGGGAATGGACGAGGCTTCCATCGGCTCAGTCCTCCGTCAGGGCCTTGATGTTGCCGCCCACGAAGCGGATGTACAGCAGCGACACCGCCATCACGATCACGAACGTCAGCACCGACAGCGCGGAGCCGAGCCCGATGATCTGGTTCTGCTGGAGCTCCTGGTAGGCCAGCAGCGACAGCGTGTTCGTGCCCTGAGCGCCCTTGGTGAGCACGAAGGGCAGGTCGAAGATCCGCAGCGCGTCGAGCGTGCGGAAGATCAGCGCCACGAGGATCGCCGGCTTGAGCAGCGGCAGCGTGATGCGCGTGAAGCGCTGCCACGCCTTGGCGCCGTCGACCTTGGCGGCCTCGTAGAGCTCGTTCGGGATGACCTGCAGGCCGGCGAGGATGAGCAGCGCCATGAACGGCGCCGTCTTCCAGACGTCGGCGACGATCATCACGATCAGCGCGTACGGCCGCTCGCCGAGCCAGACGATGTCCTGCCCGATGCCGACCGTCTCGAGCACCGAGGGGACGAGCCCCAGCGGCGCCTCGAACATCGTGCGCCACATGATCGCGGTGACGACCGTCAGCACGGCCCACGGGACCAGGATGACCGTACGCAGGACGCCCTGGCCGCGGAAGGCGGCGTGCATCGCCAGCGCCATGCCGAGGCCGATGATGGTCTCGAAGACGACGCTGAACAGCGTGAAGACGAAGGTCGTGCGGAAGGCGGCCCAGAACGCGCTCGACTGCAGCGCGTCTGCGTAGTTGCCGCCGAGGTCCCAGCGCTTCAGGCCGGGGTTGACGACGGAGTAGTCGTGCAGCGAGAGCCAGATCGCGTACAGGATCGGATACGCCGCCACCAGTGCGATCAGCAGCAGGGACGGCGCGAGCATGTACTGGGCGAGGCGGCGCTCTCCGATGCCCTTCGAGCGCCGCCCCGAACCAGTCAGCCGTGCGGTGGCGGCTTCCATTGCCGTGTCTAGAAGGTCTGGAGGGCCTTGTTGAGGTCCGAATCCGCCTTCTCGAGCGCCTCCTGCGGCGTCATGTCACCCGACAGCGCCGCGTTGACGTTCTTGTAGATCGCCGCCGACACCAGCGAGTAGACCGGCGACACCGGCCGCGACTTGGCCTGCTCGATCGCCTGCCGGAGCTGGTCGGAGAACGGGATCGCCTCCTTGACCTCGGCGTCCTCGTAGGTCTCGTGCAGGACCGGCGACTTCGAGTACTTGACGGCGTTGTTCTTCATGACCTCGGCCGACGTCATGTAGTCGATGAACTTCAGCGTGGCATCGGGGTTCTTGGAGAACGCCGAGATGACCATGTTGTGGCCGCCGAGGATGCCGGCCGTGCCGCCGCCCTCGAAGGGCGGGTAGGGCATGACCTTGAACTTGCCCTTGATCTTCTTGGCCTTGGTGCCGAGCGCGTAAGCGTAGGGCCAGTTGCGCATGAAGGCGGCGCGGCCGGCCTCGAAGGCCTGGCGGGCGGGCTCCTCCATGTACGTGGTGACCGCCTTCGGCGCGGCGCCGTTCTCGATGCCGTCGACCATGAACTGCAGCGCCTTGAGGTTCTCGGGGCTGTTGATCTCCGACTTCGTGCCGTCGTCGGAGAGCACCTTGCCGCCGGCGGCGAACGCCATCTCGAGGAAGTTGACGGTCAGCCCCTCGTAGGCGGCGCCCTGGTAGACGAAGCCCTTCGGGTCGGAGGTCTTGGCCGTCTCGTAGACCTCCTGCCAGGTCTGCGGCTCCTGCTTGATCGCGTCCGTGCGGTAGTACAGGAAGCCGGAGTCGGTCACGCGCGGGGCGCCCCAGACCTTGCCGTCGTAGGTGACGGTCTCCAGCGTGGACTCGATGAACTCGTCGCGACGCGTGTCGATGTACTCCGTCATGTCGAGCAGCCACTTCTGGTTGGCGAACTCCGCCGTCCAGATCACGTCGGCCTCGAAGCCGTCGCAGTCGCCCGACTTCGCCCGCTGGCGCTGGATGAACTGGTTGCGCTGCTCGTCGGCGGACTCCGGGAACTCGAGCAGCTTGACCTTGATGTCCGGGTTCTCCTTGTTGAAGTTCTCGATGCCCTCCTTGAGGTCACCCGACGTGTCCTTGCCGGCGCAGTAGGTGACGTCGCCCTTGGCGTTCTCCAGCCCCGCGACCTCGACGGCCTTCGCGCCCTTCGTGGCGCCGGTCTCC
>DATLGB010000178.1:0-18417 GCA_035540675.1 Solirubrobacteraceae bacterium
TCGGGCTCCGTGTGCTCCTCGGCGGGCGCCACCGCGGCGCGCGAACCCTCGGGGATCTCCGGCAGCGGGTTGCGGGCGACCGTGCTGAGCGGGTCCGCCAGCGCCTGCGCCCACTCGCGCGCCTCCGGCGACGCGGCGAGCAGCGCACGCGCCTCGCCGCGGGCCGAGACGCTCAGCTGCCCGAGCAGGTAGTCGGCGACGCGGGCGCGGTCGGCCGGCTCGAGGTCGTCGGCCGGAGTCGCGAGGCGCTCGAGGCCGCGGTGCGCCCGGTCCCGGACGGCGACCGCGGAGATGCCGAGCAGGCCGGCCAGCTCCTCGTACGTGCGCTCCTGCTGGAGCACGAGCTGGACGACGGCGCGCTGGTCGGGGGCGAGGGTCTCGAGGCTCACGGCGTGCGCAAGCGTAGTGGAGCGCCCGGCTACAGTCCGCCGCCATGGCCGAGGCGCAACCGGTCCACAACGAACCGCTGCCCGGCTTCGACGGGCACATCGGCCTCGAGTACCTGAGCGTCGGCAGCGACGAGATGCGCGCCCGCGTGGCGGTGCGCCCGCACCACCTCCAGCCGTTCGGCCTGGTGCACGGCGGCGTCTATGCGGCGGTCGCGGAGTCCATGGCCTCTTACGGCACCGCGGTCGGCGCCGGCGAGGGGAAGTTCGTCGCCGGCATGTCGAACAGCACGACCTTCCTGCGCCCGCTGCGCGACGGCACCATCCACGCGCTGGCCGTCCCGCGGCACACCGGCCGCACGACGTGGATCTGGGACGTCGACCTCACCGGCGACGACGGGCGGCCGGTCGCGACGTCGCGCGTCACGATCGCGGTCCGCGAGGCGCGGTAGGCCTTGTGTCGGGGCCGGCGTCTTCGGCGGCGGGTGAGGAGGTGCGGCCGCCGGCGCTCCCGCACGTCCGCGGCGCGCCCGGCAGGCGGGCGGGCGAGTGATGGCGCTTTAGTTGCGTATAGCGGTACAAAAGCGCCATCGCGCGCGCCCCGCTCGCGCGAGCGCGCTGCCCGCGCGACTCAGGTCCGGTACGCGTTCGTGATCGGCATCCGCCGGTCGCGGCCGAACGCGCGCGGGGTGATCTTCACCCCGGGGGGCTGCTGGCGGCGCTTGTACTCGTTGCGGTCGACGAGGGCGAGGATCCGCTCGACGTCGGCGGACGGGCAACCCGCCGCCTCGAGCTGGGCGCGGCTGGCGTCGTGCTCGATCGCGAGCTCGAGGATCTTGTCCAGCGTGTCGTAGTCGGGCAGCGAGTCGGCGTCCTTCTGGTCCGGGCGCAGCTCGGCGCTCGGCGGGCGGTCGATGATCGACTGCGGCACCGGGTGGTCGCCGTCGCGCGCGTTGCGGAAGTCGACCAGGCGGTAGACGAGCGTCTTGAGGACGTCCTTGATGACCGCGAAGCCGCCGGCGGTGTCGCCGTAGAGCGTCGAGTAGCCGACGCTGACCTCGGACTTGTTGCCCGTCGTGAGGATCAGCCAGCCGAACTTGTTCGACAGCGCCATCAGGAGGTTGCCGCGGATGCGCGCCTGCAGGTTCTCCTCGGTGAGGTCCGGCTCGCGGCCCGCGAAGACGTCGGCGAGCATCTGCTCGTAGGCGTGCAGGGCCGGCTCGATCGGCAGGTCGAGGCACTGCGCCCCGAGGTTGGCGGCGAGCGTCCGGGCGTCGGACTGCGTGCCCTCCGAGGAGTAGCGCGAGGGCATGACGACCGCCGTCACGCGGTCGGGGCCGAGGGCGTCGACTGCGATCAGCAGCACGAGCGTCGAGTCGATGCCGCCGGAGAGGCCGAGCGCGACGTGCCGGAAGCCGTTCTTGTCGACGTAGTCGCGCGTGGCGGTGACCAGCGCGGCGTAGACCTCGGCCTCCGGCTCGAGCGGCTCGGCGACGTCGCCGCCGGCGGGGTGGCCGCCGGCCGGCGGCTCGGCGCGCTCGAGCGCCGCGAGCCGGTCGACGTGGGGGAGCTGGGAGCGGACGGGCGGGCGCAGACGGGCGTCGCGCAGCCGCGCGGTCGCCGCGGCCTGCACGTCGACGGTCGCCAGCACGAGCGCTTCGGCGAACTGCGGCGCGCGCGCGATCACCTGCCCCTCGTGGTCGACGACGAGCGAATGGCCGTCGAAGACCAGCTCGTCCTGGCCGCCGACGAGGTTGCAGAAGGCGATCGCGGCGAGGTTGTCGCGCGCGCGCTGGATCAGCATCCGCTCGCGCTCGGAGCCCTTGCCCGCGTGGTAGGGCGAGGCCGAGGCGTTGACGATCAGGTGCGCGCCGGCGAGCGCCTCGGCGGCGGCCGGCGGGCCGGGGGTCCAGATGTCCTCGCAGACGGTGATGCCGATCCGCGCGTCGCCGAGCTCGATCACGCCGCCGACCTCGCCGGCCTGGAAGTAGCGCTGCTCGTCGAAGACGCCGTAGTTGGGCAGGTCGACCTTGCGGTAGACGGCCTGCACCGCGCCCGCGGCCAGCACGCCGGCGGCGTTGTAGACGTCGTCCGCGCGCTCGGGGAAGCCGACGACCGCGACGATGCCCTCGGCCGCCGCGGCGATCTCGGCGAGCGCCTCGCCGCAGGCCTGCAGGAAGTGCTCCTTGAGCAGCAGGTCCTCGGGCGGGTAGCCCGACAGCACGAGCTCGGGGAACAGCACGAGCTCGGCACCGGCATCGCGGGCGCGGCCGATGTACTCGCGGACGAGCCGGGCGTTGCCCTCGAGGTCGCCGACGCGCGGGTTGACCTGCGCGAGCGCGATCCGGATGGGAGCGACGGGGCCGGCCATGGTCAGCCGGTGTTTCCCCGCCCCTGGCCGAGCCATGCCTCGGCGAAGTCCCGCAGCCGCCGGTCCTGCGCGTCGCTCGCCTCGAGGCGCCGCCGCCACGCCAGGGCGTGGACGCCGTCGAGCCCGGGCCGCCGGACGAGCACGACCATCTGGCCGGCCGCGGCGAGCTCGGCGTCGAAGGCGCCGCTGACCTCTCGCTGCAGCGCCCGCAGCGCCGCGGGGGGTCGCGCGTCCGGGTAGGCGATGACGACGTCGCCGAGCTCGAGCGCGTGCAGCAGCGCCGCGTCGTCGACGTCGCGCTCGCTGGTCACGTTGCGCTCCTCGTGCGGCCCGCTGGTCGGCGGCGGGACGGCGCGCTCGCCCGCGGCGGCGCCCGGGCGGTGCGCGGCGCCGCGATCGGCTTCCAGCGCGCCGGGCCCCTGCACCCCGGGCGCGCCGGCGACGCCCGCGTCGTCGCGGCCCTGGAAGTACGACAGCAGCGCGATCAGGCCGGCGACGACCACCGCCACGCCGATCAGCACGGGCAGCGCGCGCCTCATGCGCGCGGGGGAGGGGAGCTCCGCATCGATCGAAGTGTGGCCTTTCAACACCGCGTTTGCCAACCTTCAACACGGTGTACAATGTTCTGTGCAACCCCGGTTTTGGAGCCCCGCCGATGAACCTCCGTGATCCCCGCGACTTCTCCCGCGCCTACGACGCCCATTCGCGCTCCGTCTACGCCGCCGCCCTGCGCGTCCTCGGCGACGGCGCGCAGGCGTCGGACGTCGTGCAGGACGTCTTCCTGCGCCTGTGGCGCCGGCCGGACTCCTTCGATCCCGCGCGGGCCGAGCTCGGCACCTACCTGCGCCTGATGGCCCGCTCGCGCGCGGTCGACCTGTGGCGCGAGGGGCAGACGCGCGGCCGCGCGAGCGACCGGCTCAAGGTCGTCGTCGGCGACGAGGAGCCGCGCACGGACGACCGGCCGGCCGAGGCGCTCGAGCGCCAGGACGCGCGTGCCTCGGTGCGGGCGGCGCTGCGCCAGCTTCCGCCCGCCCAGCGCGAGGCGCTCGTGCTCGCCTACTGGGGCGGCTTGACGGCCGAGCAGATCGCCCGCCGGGAGCGGATTCCGCTGGGCACCGCCAAGAGCCGCATCCGGCTCGGGCTCGCCAAGCTGCGCGGGGAGTTGGAGACGGCGCCCGCGGCGCTCGCTGCCTGAGGTTGCTCAGGGACGTGTGCGCGGCTTCACACCGGTTCCGGGCGCAGCGGCTGCTACGGTGACCGAACAGAAGTTCGACCAGCCGAACCGCCTGTGCTCGGAGCGCGGGCGGACGGGGGACCCAATGCCGGGCCGCAAAGCGGTCCCGGCGGGGGCGAATCGACCGCTGATGCGGTCGTAGCGGGGCGGCCAGCCTCGCGAGCCCGGCAGCTAACCCCGTAGGCAGCCCGGTCGCAGAAGTAGGAGGTCTCCGGCATGAGGCCGAAGAACACGCGCGCCGGCGTAGCCGCCGGCGTCATCGGCATTGCAACCACCTGCGTGGCGGCGCCCGCCCTCGCGCAGTCCGAATCCCCCAGCACGACCCCGTCCCTGCGCGTGAGCGACAGGACTTTGACGATCGGCAAGAGCGCACGCTTCAGCGGCGCGGTCGACCCCGCCTACGCGGGACGGGCCGTGGCCCTCGAGTTCCGGCGCACGCGCGGGACCACGTGGACCGTGCTCGCCACCGACACCGTCGGCCGTGAGGGCCGCTACCGGATCCGGCGCTCGGTTCCGCGTTCCGGCGCGGTCCGCGTCGTGCTGCAGCCGCAGCCCGGCACCGCGACCGCGGCTTCCGCGCCCTCCGCGGAGCGCCGCATCCGCGTGGCCGCCGCCGTGCGGGTCCGTCATCGCCGGCTGCACGTCCGCGCCGGCCGCCGAACCGCCGTGGCCGGCATCGTCCGGCCGGGCAGCGCCGGCGTCCCGGTCAGGCTCCAGGTCCGCGGCCGCCGCGGCTGGGCGACGATCGACCGCGACCGCACGAACCGCCGCGGCCGCTACGTCCTGCGCGAGCGGCTGCGCAGCACGCGCAGCACCCGCGCGCGCGTCGTCGTGGCCGGCCACGACGGGCTGGCCCGCGCCCGCCGCGGCGTCGGCCGCCTCAACGTCTACCGCTACGCCCACGCGTCGTGGTACGGCCCCGGCCTGTACGGCAACCGCCTCGGCTGCGGCGGCACGCTGCATCCCGGCACGCTGGGCGTCGCGCACAAGACGCTGCCGTGCGGCACGAAGGTGACGTTCCGCCACCGCGGCCGGACGATCCGCGTCCGCGTGATCGACCGCGGCCCCTACGTGGGCGGCCGCGAGTACGACCTGACGCAGGCCACGGCCAACCGCCTCGGCTTCCGCGGCCACGGCCCGGTCCTCGTCACGCGCTAGTCCTCCAGCGGCAGCGTCAGCTGCCCGGCGTGCGCCTCGCCCCCCGGATGCTCCAGGGAGGCGACGCGCACGCCGAGCAGGCGCACCGGCCGCGCCGGCGCGTACTCGCGCAGCAGCTCCAGCGCCGTCTGCGTCACCGCCGCGTCGGCGTTGGTGGCCACCGACAGCGTCCGGGCGCGCGTGATCGTCGTCCAGTCGTCGAGGCGGACCTTGATGGCGATCGTGCGCCCGCGCCGCTCCTGCCGCTGGAGGCGCTCGCAGAGCTGCGCGGCCAGCGCCGTCAGCTGCGCCTCGAGCTCGGCCGGATCGGCGATGTCGCGGTCGAAGGTCGTCTCGCGCGACTCCGACACCGCGACGCGCTCGAGCGTCAGGCTGGTCGCGCCGTGGAAGTGCGCGCGGCGCAGCAGGTCGGCGCCGTGGTTGGGGCCGAAGCGCTCGACCAAAAACGGCTCGTCGCAGTGCTGCAGCTCGCCGAGCGTGGCGATGCCGAGCTTCGCCAGCCGCTCCACCGTCTTCGGGCCGATGCCCGGGATCAGCCCCGGCGAGGCGCCGGCGAAGCGCTCGCAGGCCATCTCGCGGCTCAGCGCCACGAACCCCTGCGGCTTCTCGGCGTCGGAGGCGACCTTGGCCACGAGCTTGTTCGGCCCGATGCCGATGGACGCGCTGAGCCCGGTGGCCGCGCGGATCTCGGAGACCAGGCGCCGCAGCGCCGCCTTCGGCGCGACGTGGTCGCTGAGGTCGAGGTAGCCCTCGTCCATCCCCGCCTGCTCGACGCGCTCGACGTGGCGGCGCACGATCTCCCACACGCGCTGCGAGGCGGCGCGGTAGGCCGCGAAGTCGGGCGGGATCAGGACGGCGTCCGGGCACAGGCGCAGGGCGCGGGCGGTGGGCATCGCCGAGCCGACGCCGAACCTGCGGGCCTCGTAGGTCGCGGTGGTCACGACCGCGCGCGGGCCGTTGCCGGACACGATCACCGGCTTGCCGCGCAGCCCCGGCCGCCGCAGCAGCTCGACGCTGGCGTAGAACGCGTCGAGGTCGAGGTGGGCGATCACGGTGCGCATGCCGGCCCGCCATTGTCGCGCGCGCCCCGGCGCTAGCTTGTCGGCCATGCCCACTCCCGAGGAGATCGAGGCCGCCGCCGGCATCCAGCCCGCGGACGAGCTCGACCGCAAGCGCATCTGGGCCGCCGCCCAGGCCCACGCGAGCCAGGAGAGCCGCGCGCCGGCCGCGCAGGACCTCCAGGTGGCCGAGGCGATGCTCTCCGCCGCCAAGGCCGCCGGCGCCGAGCATCTGGAGGAGGGACGCGGGCGCGCCGTGATCACGCTCACGGACTCCGGCAACGACGACGAGGTCGACGTCGCGGTGGAGTTCATCCCGCAGCTCGAGGACGTCGGGCAGGGCGAGGTGGCGGGCACGCCGGCGCAGCTGCTCGCGCTGGAGGTCCTGCAGGGGGCCTTCGGCGACGAGGACGGCTCGCTGAACTAGGCGAAGCTGACGGCGGCGCCCGCGCAGCCGCGCAGCGGCGCCAGCCGCTCGGCCGCGGCGGCGATCGCCTCGCGCGGCGCGGGCGCGAACGCGTCGACGGTGACCGCCAGCCGGCGGCCCTGCTTGCGCGCGCTCCACAGCGCGACCGGCTTCCCGTCCGCGAGCACGAGCCCGGTGGTGGGGAGCGCCTTCCACAGGCGCTTGCGCAGCGCCGGGTCGCCCAGCAGCCGCTCGCGGTCGCGGCCGAGCAGCAGCGGGTCGCCCGGGCCGACCAGGCGGACGCCGCGCGCGGGCGGCGGGTCGGCCAGCCGCGGCAGGTCGCGCTCGAGCAGCCAGGCGCGGTGGGCGCCGTCGACGGCCACCTCGGCGAGCTCGCCGGCGACGAGCGCCCACAGCGCCCGCGCGTGCTGGGGCGCGAGGCCCGCCCACTGCGCGAGCTGTCCCGGCGTCGACGGCCCGTACGACGCGAGATAGCGGCGCGCCAGCTCGCCGCGCGCCGCCTCGCGCGGCGGCGCGTCCCAGCCGATCCACTGGTCCGTGCGCGCGAACGCGGGCTGGCGGCCCGCGCGGCCGGCCAGGCACAGCCGCCCGTGCAGCGACGCCATGACGAGCAGGTTGCGGCGCGCGTGGTGGCTCTCGCAGCCCGGGCACCACGGGAGCAGGTCGGCCGGCAGCCGCCGGCGCAGCGCCTCGTGCAGGTCGTCGCGGCTGAGGGTGACGCCGTCGAGCGCGTCGCTCACGGCGTCGACGGCCAGGGCGACCGGTTCCGCGAAGCCCTCGGCGCGGCCGGGCAGCGCCGGCCCGACGATCGCCTTCAGGCCGCGGTCGTCGTGCGGGATCAGCGCCGTCCCGTAGGCCGCCGCGTCCCTCGCGGGCAGGACGGCGGTCGCGGTCCGCGCGTTGTAGAGGGCCACGGCCGAGCGGTCGGCGTGCAGCGCCCGGTCGAGCCAGCCCGGCTCGAGCGCCCCGGCGCGCGCCAGCAGCGCCGTCTCGGCGGCACCGGGCGGCGAGTCCTGCACAGCCCACCCGCCGAGCGCGGCCCGCGGGTCGCCGCCAGGGTCCGCGAGGCCGTGGCCGGCGAGCCGGAACGCCAGGACGCGGGCGCCGTCGACCTCCACCAGGTCAGTACAGGGCGGCGGCGAGCTTGCGGCGCGACTCGCGCGCGAGCGGGTGCTCCACGCCGAGCTGGTCGAGCACGCCCACGACGGCGCGGCGCAGGTCGTCCTTGCGCTCCTGGGAGTCGGCCGCGGCGATCAGGCCGATGAGCGCGTCGAGGCCGCCCTGCTCGTCGCCGGCGTCGAGGCGCGCGAACGCCGCGGCGACCTCGGGGTCCTCCTCGAGCTGCAGGCGCGCGGCGAGGCCCTCGGCCGCGAAGCCGGGGCGGCTGTCGAGCAGCCGCAGCGCCTCCTCCCGCTCGCCGCGGTCGGCCAGCAGGCGCGCCAGCGCGACGGCGGCCTCGGTGCGCGCCGGGTCGAGCTCGAGCGCGCGCCGCAGGTCCTGCTCGTCGCCGGAGGCGGCCAGCAGCTCGGCTTCACTCGGCACGAGCGCGTCGAGGAACTGCGCGACGCGCGCGGGCGGCTGCGCGCCGGTGAACTCGTCGACGACCCGGCCGTCCTTGAACGCCTTCACGGCCGGGATGCCGCGGATGCCGAACGCCTGCGAGATGCGCGGGTTGGCGTCCGTGTCGACCTTCGCGAGCACCACCTTGCCCTCGCGCTCGCGCACCGCCTGCTCGAGCACGGGAGTGAGCATCCGGCACGGGCCGCACCACTGGGCCCAGAAGTCCACGACCACCGGAACCTGCTTGGAGCGCTCGACGACCTCCTGCTCGAACTGCTGCTCGTTGACGTCGAGAATCATGGCGCTGAGGGTACTGTCCGCGCCGTGCCCGACCTGACCGTCTCGAGCGGCGACGTGACCCTGTCCGGCGAGGTGGCGGGGGAGGGGACGCCGGTCGTCCTGCTGCACGGCCTGACCGCCACGCGCCGCTACGTCGTGATGGGCTCGCGGATGCTCGAGCGCGGCGGCCACCGGGTGATCGCGTACGACGCCCGCGGGCACGGCCGCTCCGCGCCGGCGCCGTCGGCGGACGCCTACGGCTACGAGCATCTGTGCGCCGACCTGGGCGCCGTCCTCGACGCCGCGGAGGTCCAGCGCGCGGTGCTGGCCGGCGCGTCGATGGGCGCCCACACGCTGCTGCGCTTCGCGCTCGAGCAGCCTGCGCGGGTGGCGGCGGTCGCCGTCGTCACGCCCGCCTACGACCCGGACGGCTTCGACCGCGACTTCGACCGCTGGGACCGGCTGGCGGAGGGCCTGCGCACCGGCGGAGTCGACGGCTTCGTCGAGGCCTACGGCGTCGAGAGCGCGCCGGAGGCGTGGCGCGCGACCATCGAGCGCGTCCTGCGCCAGCGCCTGGCGGCGCACGAGCACCCGGAGGCGGTGGCCGACGCCCTGCGCGCGGTCCCCCGCTCGCGGCCGTTCGCGTCGTGGTCGGACCTTGCGGCGCTGGACGTCCCGACGGTGGTGGTGGCGTCGCGCGACGAGGCCGACCCCGGCCACCCGCTGGCGGTGGGCGAGAAGTACGCGGAGGCGATACCGGGCGCGCGACTGGTGACCGAGGAGGAGGGCAAGTCGCCGCTGGCCTGGCAGGGCGGGCAGTTGTCGCGGGTGATCGCCGAGGTCGCGGCGGCCGCCTGACCCGGCGCACCGGTTTTCAGGGTTCGCACTGATGCGCGAGGCCGCGCGGCCCGAGAGCATCGGCAGGTGGCTCGGAAACCATGGCTGGCCGTCGTGCTGGCCGCCGTCGCGGCGGCGTCATCGGCGTCCGCGGCGTGGGCCGGCCACGCGTACGTGCCGGACGATCGCTTCGCCGACGCCGGCCGAGCGCTCACGGACTTCGGCTACGTGAGCGGGCTCGCGGCGCGGCCCGGCGGCGGGGTCGTGGCCGCGCGCGCGAAGCACCTGGGCGCCGGCGCGCTGACGGCCGCCGGCGCCCCGGACGCCGGGTTCGGCACGGCGGGCGCGGCCGAGTTCGACCTGCCGCGCGTCGAGGAGCACGGCGCGGCGGTCGCCGTGGACGACCGCGGGCGCGTCGTTGTGGCGGGCAGCGTCGCGCCCGTGGTCCCGCACACGCACCCGGCGCCCGAGGTCCACGCGGCGAGCAGCATGGCCGCGGTCCGCTACCTCTCCGATGGTGCGGTCGACACCTCGTTCGGCAGCGGCGGCATCGCGGTGATGGCGTTCGACGGCGGTGCGGCGGCCGCGCGATCGATCGCGATCCTCGACGGCGGCGCGATCGTGCTCGGCGGCTACGCGGCCGACGGCCGGGCCGCCGCGCTCGCGCGGCTGCAGGCCGACGGTCGCCCGGACGAGGGGTTCTCGGACGACGGCCGCTACTGGCGCGACCTGCTGCCGGGACTCGAGTCGGTGCGCGGGCTCGTCCCGGAGCTCGGGCGGCTGACCTTCGCCGGCACGACCAACGGCGGCCAGTCGTTCGCGGCGCGCCTGGCCGGCGACGACCTCGACCCGTCCTACGGGCGACGGGGCATTCTCGAACTGCCCGGCGGCCCGGTGGACACCGCGGCCCTGTCGGCGGCGGCCGGCGCGAACGGGCGGCTGCTGCTGGCCGGGCGGTTCGCCGGCGTGCGCGGCGTCCTGGCGGTCGACCGCGGCGGCCGCATCGACGGGACATACGGCTCCGGCGGGATCGCGGCGGTGACCTGGGCCGCGGGGGCGCGCCCGCTGAACGCGGTCCAGATGGCGCCGCTGCCCGGGGGCGACGCGGCGGTCGTGTGGGAGGAGTTCGACCCGCTCGCCCGGCGCAGCCAGCTCGCGTTCGAGCGCTTCGACGCCGGCGGTCGCTCGCGCGGCGAGCCGGGCCGGATCGCCTTCTGGAGCGCGGGCCTCACGACGGCGATGCCGACGGGGCTCGCGCCCACGGCCGACGGCGGCGCGACGGCCGCGGCCTGGGCGACGGGGCACGCGGAGGACGCGCGTGGCGTCCTGGCGCGCGTCGCGCCCGCCGCGCCGCACGCGGCTCCCGCCGCGGTTCGCCGCGCCTGCCGGCGCACGAGCGCCGGCCACCGCGCCCGGCACCGGGCGCGCGCCCGGACGGCGCACCGCTGCCGCCGGCGCTGACGCGCAGCCGCCTGACGCGCGTCCGGGACGGGTACGGGCAGGCGAATGGCACCGGACGATGTCGCGCTCGACGAGGTGGCGGCGGGGCTGCCCGGCCGCGCCGGGGGCGGGCGGCTGCTGCGCTTCGAGCGCGTCGACTCGGTGGAGGAGACCGACCGCGGGCTCGTGGCCGCGCTGCACGGCGAGCGGCTGCGGGTGGACGTCCTGCGCGACGACGTCGTCCGCCTGAAGATCAGCCGCGGCGGCGCGTTCGACGAGTCGCCGACCTACGCCGTCTGCGCCGATCTGCCCGACCCGCCGGGCTTCACGGTCGAGCGCGGCGACGACGCCGTCCGGCTGCGCACCCCGGCGCTCACCGTCTCGATCGGGCTGGACCCGTTCCGGATCGACGTCCACCGGCCCGACGGCAGCGCGATCATCGAGACGGCGCGGGACGAGGACGGCTTCTGCGCCTACTCGACGCTCAACGACGCTTTCGAGATCCGGCGCCGCTGCCGGCCCGACGACGGCTTCTACGGCCTCGGGGAGAAGGGCGGAAGCCACAACCGGCGCGGGCGGGACTTCACGCTGTGGAACACGGACGTCCTCAGCCCGGAGGCGACGGCGGAGTTCCGGGCCGGCCGCGACCCGGGCGACCCGCGCGCCGACCGGACGAGCACGGAGTTCGACCCGTACTACGTGTCGATCCCGTTCTTCTACCACCAGGCGCATCCCGGCCGGGCGGTGATGGGGTCGTTCGTGGACAACGGCTACCGCGGGCACTACGACTTCACCGGGCCGCACGAGTATGCGATCCGCTTCGAGGGCGGCCAGTACACGGAGTACGTGTTCGCGGGGCCGCGGATGGCCGGCGTGCTCGAGGCGTACACGTGGCTGACCGGGCGGATGGCGCTGCCGCCGCTGTGGGCGCTCGGCTACCACCAGTGCCGCTGGTTCGACTACACGCAGGACGCCGTCGAGGCGCTGGCGGAGCGCCACCGCGAGCTGGCGGTCCCGCTCGACGTCCTGTGGCTCGACATCGACTACATGGACGGCTACCGCGTGTTCACCTGGAAGGCGGACGCGTTCCCCGACCCGCCGGCGATGCTCGAGCGCCTGGCGGAGCAGGGCGTCCGGGTGATCACGATCATCGACCCGGGCGTCAAGTACGAGCCGGGCTATCCGGTCTTCGACGAGTCGGTCGAGCGCGACGTGCTGTGCCGCACCGAGGGCGGCGACGTCTACATCGGCCAGGTCTGGCCCGGCAACACCGCGTTCCCGGACTTCGCGACCGAGGACGGGCGCCGGTGGTGGGGCGAGCTCAACGCCGAGCACGTCCGCTCGGGCGTCGCGGGGATCTGGAACGACATGAACGAGCCGGCGACCGGCACGGTCCCGCCGGAGCGCATGCGCTTCGACCGCGGCCGGCAGTCGCACGAGCGCTTCCACAACCAGTACGGGCTGCTGATGGCGATGGGGACCGTCGACGGTTTGCGGGCGGCGATGCCCGACCGCCGCACGTTCGTGCTCTCGCGCGCCGGCTTCTCGGGCATCCAGCGCTACGCCGCCAACTGGATGGGCGACAACCAGTCGCGCTGGGACCACCTGTGGGTGAGCATCCCGATGGCGTGCGGCTTCGGCATCTCCGGCCAGCCGTTCGTCGGGGCCGACATCGGCGGCTTCCAGGGCCAAGCCGATGCCCAGCTGTTCCTGCGCTGGATGCAGTACGGGACGCTGACGCCGTTCTGCCGCAACCACTCCGAGATGGCCAACGTCGACCAGTACGCGTGGTCGTTCGGCGACGCCGTCCTCAACGGGGTGCGCGCGGCGATCGAGCTGCGCTACCGGCTGCTGCCGTACGTCTACGCCGCGTTCGTGCGGGCGTCGGAGACCGGCGAGCCCGTCCAGCGACCGCTGGTGTTCGACTTCCAGGACGACGCCGCGGCGGCCGGCATCGACGACGAATACCTGTTCGGGCGCGACCTGCTCGTGGCGCCGGTGTTCGAGCCGGGCCAGACCGCGCGCCACGTCTACCTGCCCGCGGGCGACTGGTACGACTGGCACACCGACGAGCGGCTGACCGGCCGGCGCTGGGTGCTCGCGCCGACGCCGATGGACCGCATTCCGATCTACGCCCGCGCCGGCGCGGTGATTCCGATGTGGCCGGCCGCGCCGCCGTCGACCGCCGATCACCACCCGGAGGCGATCGAACTCCACCTGTTCGTGCCGGCCGCCGACGGCGTGTGCGAATCGCCGCTGCAGGAGGACGACGGCCTCACCACGGCGGCGGCGGACGGCGCGCGGGTTCGTACGACATTCACGGTGGAACGGCGCGGCTCCGGCGTGAGCGTGCGCGCGCAGGTCGACGGCGACGGGTTCCCGGAGTTCGCCCGCCGCGAGTTCGTCCTCGTCGTGCACGGCGCGGCGCCGTCGCGGGTGCGGCTCGACGGGGAGGTGGTGGCCGGCGAGGGCGGGCGCTTCCGGCTGGCGAACACCGGCGAGCCGTTCGAGCTCGAGCTCTCGCCGGCGGACTGAGCGGAGGCCGGCGTAGGCTGGCGCCGGTGCTCGACCACGTCTCGATCACGGTCCGCGACCTCGAGCGCGCCGCGCCGTTCTACGACGCGATCATGGACGCGCTCGGCCACCCGTGCGTCTACCGCCTCGACGACGCCCTCGGCTACGGGATCCGCAACACGCCCGGCGACGACGGCCACTCCTACCTCAAGGTGGTCCGCAGCGACGATGCATGCGGCGGCGAGCGGCACTGGGCGCTGCGCGCGCCGGATCGCGCGGCGGTCGAGCGCTTCCACGCGGCCGCGCTGGCCGCCGGCGGGCGCGACGACGGGCCGCCGGGGGTGCGGCCGGACTACCACCCGGCGTACTTCGCCGCCTTCGTGCTCGACCCGGACGGCAACCGGATCGAGGCGGTCTGCCACCGCAGGTGAACCCCGTAAGCGCCGCGGCAGTCACGGGGGGAGGGGTGCGAAGTCCTCCGGCCTGCGCCTGAGATGCTCCCGGAAGGCGCGCTCGAGCGTCCCGCCCCGAGCTCTGCGATCACGGCGGCCTGCTGGCGGGTCCCGCCACAGATGAAGAAGTCCTGGCGGGCTTCCTGATCGGCGCGCATGCGGCTCCGGAAGACCCTCGCCGGTCATCCAGCCATCTTGGACGAACGCGGCGGGCTGAGCGATCGGCCGGTCGCCGGTGGCTGAGCGATCCGGTGCTTGACAACCGGTCAGGGCCGCCGTAGCGTCGCCTTGACGACGCCGTGACCGACGCTCGCGTCTTCAACCCGGCAGCAATACGCGCCCTATCGGCGGCGGGCGTGCTCGCCACCACCGCAGCGGCGGCCGGGTGCGGCGGGAGCGGCGGCTCCGAGCGCCGGGCGGACGGCGACGCTGCGCATGCCGCCGGGCGAAAGTGCGCCGTGACGACGAAGGCGAGCCACCGCCTGCCGAAGGACGTGCGCGCGTACGGGCCTGATTGGCTCGGCCGCGGCGACCTGTACGTCGCGACGCAGCCGCCGATCTACCGGGCGGAGCCCGCGGCGGACGGGTCGCTGGCAATCAAGGTGGCCTGGTTCCGGCGGGTTCCCGGTCGGCTGTCACTGTCCGCGCAGCGCCTCGACGGCGCCGGGCGCGCCGAGGCGACGGCGCCCGCCGACGGCTACCCCGACACGGGGCCGCTGCCGAGCAACGTCACGGTGTCGGCGCCCGGGTGCTGGAAGGTGACCGGGCACCTCGCGTCGACGACCGTCGACGCCGTCATCCGCGTGAGCGGACAACCAGCGTCGCCCTGACGCTCATCCTGGAAGCGAGTCGACGCCATGCCCGAGTACACCCGCCGGACCGCCATCGCCATCGCGAGCGGGTCCGTGGCCGCCGCGCCGCTGGTCCTGCTTGGCGAGGCCGAAGCCGCGGCAACCCCCGGGGACGTGCACGTGGGGCGCGTCGTCTCCGAAGGCGGTGGTGGGTCGCTGGTGGTCGACAGGACCGGCGGCGGCCAGTGCACGCTCGTGGCCGAGGCATCGGCGTACATCACCCGCGGCGTCGGCGGCGTGCAGTCGTCACTCGCGGCGTTCCGGCCCGGCGAGGAGATCGTCTGGCGGGGCGAGATCGAAGACGACCGCTGCGTCGCGTCCGAGGTGCAGTCGCTTTACCGCGGCCTCCGCTGCACGTTCCAGGGGATGGAGTCCGAAGGTCGCGCCCGCACGTCGCACGGCGTGCTCGACGTCCGCGGCGACGTTCCGGCGGTCGACCAGGTCAAGGCCCTGCACCCCGGCGACCGCGTGCGCGGGCAGGTGTGGGTGGACCCGGAGCGGCAGGCCCCGGTGCTGGTGGTCGTCGAAGCGGACGCCCGCGCCTGAGCCGGCAGATGGTCGCGCAGGTCGCCACGTTGCCGATCGCCGTCGTGCTCACCGCCAGCGCCGCCGGCAAGCTCGTCGCGCCCGCCCCGGCGCGCGGCTTCGTCCGGCAGGTGCTCGGCGCTCCCGGCGGTGCCGCCGCCGTGGTTGCAGGCCTTGCCGTCTCCGAGGCTCTCCTCGCCGTCGCGCTGACGGTCGCGCCGGGAACTCCGACGCTGCTGGCGGCCGGCACCCTCTTCGCCGCCTTCGCCGCCCTCGGCCTGCACCAGCTCGCGACGCGCTCGCGCATCGAGTGCGGCTGCCTCGGCGCGCTGTCCTCGACCCGCGTCGGCTGGCCGCAAGTGCTGCAGCTGCCGCTGGTCTTGGCGCTGCTGGTGGCCGCATCGGCACTGCCGCGTGCGGGAACGACGGAGGGCGTCGCCTGGCTGGTCGCCGCCGAGCTCGGTGCCTGCGCGCTGCTGCTGGCGGGCGCCGCGCGTCCGTGGCGCGCCGTGCGGGCGCAGCGACTGTCCCTGTCGGCCCCGACCGACGCGGCGGGCTAGCGACGATGCCGGTCGCCGCACTGATCGCGCTCGCCATCATCGCGGTCCTGCTCGTGCTGGTGTGCGCGGCGCTCGTAGAGGTGTTCCGCCAGCTCAACGAGCTGCGGGCGGTCACCCAGCTCGACGACCGCCCGATCCCGCTTACGCTCGACGCCCGTACGCGCGCCCGCAGGCTGCCCCTCCCCGCGCCGATCGCCGAGGCGCCGCAGAGCGCGGTGGTCATCCTGTCGCACGAGTGCGCGACCTGCGTCGCGATCGCGGAGGAGCTCGGCCGGGAGCCGCTCCCAACGCTGTGGTTCACCGTCGTCGGCGGGTCACGCGCCGACTCGCGGGTGCAGCGCGCGCTGGCGGGCCAAGGGGACCACCGGGTAGACGGTCTGGCGGACGTGCTGCGCGACGAGCTTGGCGTGGACGTGATCCCGGCCGTGCTGACCTTCGAGTTCGGCGAGCTGCGCCACGCGTACGCCGTCAGCTCGACGCGCCAGGTCAACGCGCTAATGCCGACGGTCTTCGCGCTCGGCAGCCGCCGCGCCGGCCCTGACCCCGACGCGCCGCCGGTGCCGCCGGTCGCCGTGGTGCACCACCGTGGCTGATCCCGCTGTCGCCGTTGCGGCCGTGGCCCTGTTCGCCGTGGCCGGCTTCGCACAGCTCTACAGCCCCTGAGGCCTCTCGTTCGTGGGGATGCTGCGGCCCCTGCGAGTCCCCTCCGGCGGAGGGGAGATCCGAGGTCTCGGGAACTGGCCGCTCCTGGTCGCGCTGATCGTCGGGTTCGTGCTGTCGGCGACGCTGATCGTCATGGTGGCCGGCGCCCTGGGGCGGCAGGCCGCCGAGCGGTTGCCGGAGATCGCCGCGGCGGTCATCGCCACCGGCGCGATCGCATTGCTGCTCGTTGCCGACCGCCGCTGGCTGGGCCTGCGCCTGCCCATGCTGCGGCGCCAGACGCCGAAGGACCTCGTGGGACTCCCGCCGCTGGTGCGCGCCCTGGTCTGGGGCCTGGACACCGGGACCATGGTCTCGACCTTCCGAACCTCGGGCGTGACCTGGGCGGCGCTCCTGCTCGCGCTGCTGGGCGCCGCGCCGGCGTGGGCGGGCGCGGCGTACGCGGCGGGCTTTTGCCTGCCGCTGCTGGCCGCCGTCGCGGGTCCGGCGGCGTCCGGCCGCCACTCGTACGCCGACGCCGCGCTGCCCGACGGCGTCTGCGCGTCGCAGCGGCTGATCGCGCGCCGCCCGTTCGTGCATCTGACCTGCCAGGGGGCGCTCCTCGCGGCGCTTGTGCTCGCGGGGGCGACCGCACTTTGAAGACCAGCAAGGAGAGGGAACCGATGGAACGTCCAGAAGTGACGATCGCTCCGACCGACGAGGACGAGGTCGCCGTCGGCGGTGCCACGCGGCGCGGCGCGGTTTCCCGCTTCACGCTGTTCGCGGCGGGGCTGTTCGGGGCCACGGTGGCTCAGGCGGCGGCGCCGGAAAAGGCGTCGGCGCAGCGGGTCGCATGCTGCACACTCGCCCGCGACAACGGCACCTGTCCCGGGAGCGGCTCGACCTTCTCCTGCCCGTCCGGCTACTACAAGCGGGTCTGGTACTGCTGCTGGGGCGGCCGCCTCTGGGGCTGCGGCGAGTGCGCCAAGGGCGCCACTTGCTACAACGGCCCGTGGGCGTGCTCGGAGGCCTGGGGGTCGCAGACGGCCTGCTAGGTGGGCACGGCGGTCACTGCGCCAGCGCGCGGCGCCACCGGCTCGGAGCGGGCGCCGGCCGAAGCCGGCCGGCGCCCGGAACGGCGCTCTAGGTGTTGCGGTTGACCCAGGCGACGCACCCGCCCTGGTTCTTGAACCCGTAGCGCGCGTAGCCGCCCTTCATGCAGTCGTCCCTGGACGCGGGCGGACCTCACACGGAGCGCATTGGGGCTCGTCATCCGGCCCGCCGACCGGTAGCGTCGCCGCCATGAGCACGACGCTCCCCGACGACCAGCGGCTCGAGCAGATCTCCGCGCGCGCGTTCGAGCACCCCGCCGACCGCGCCGCGACCGCCGCCCTGCAGGCCATCCCCATGCTCGACACGGTGGTCCGCAAGCTGATCGAGTTCGGCTACGAGCGCGCGCTGCGCCAGGGCTTCCTGGCCGGCTCCGTGCGTCTCGGCACCGAGCAGCTGCCCGAGGTGTGGGCGAGCCACGTGGCCGCGTTCGCCCGGCTGGACGCCGGGCCGCCGCCCGACCTCTACCTGACCCAGTTCCCGCTGGCCAACGCGGCGGCGATCGGCGCGTCGAAGCCGATCGTCGTCGTCAACTCGCGCACGGTGGAGCTGCTGGATGCGCTCGAGCAGCGGACGGTGCTGGCCCACGAGGCCGGGCACGTGCTGGCCGAGCACGTCAAGTACCGCACCGCGCTGATGATCCTGCTGCGCCTCGGCGGCGCGACGCGGCTCGGGTTCCTCGCCGGGCTGCCGCTGCTGGGCGTCCAGCTCGCGCTGCTGGAGTGGTACCGCGCGGCCGAGCTGTCGTCGGACCGTGCGGCGACGCTCGTCAACCGCGACCCGCTCGTGACCTGCCGGACGCTGATGGTGCTGGCGGGCGGCGCGGCGTCGCGCAAGCTCAACCTCGACGCGTTCGTACGCCAGGCGCAGGAGTACGAGGACTGGGACTCCGGCTGGGACCGCCTCGGGCGCCTGCGGACCGAGCTGACGCTCACGCACTCCTACCCGGTGCGGCGGGTGCACGAGCTGATGGCGTGGGTGCAGTCGGGCGAGTACGACCGCATCGCCGGCGGCGA